>CANRQE010000001.1 GCA_947632705.1 uncultured Coprococcus sp.
TGATTCGACTTTACGATTTTACAGTAATGCAGGATATAACAGTACAGATAAGACGGCTTTCATTCAATGGCTGAACTAGATTAAAGTTTGGTACAAAGCCGGGAAAAATTGAAAAGTTTGCCTTTGCGGTGTAATTTTTGCTTGCGGTGTAAATTGTATGTCGGGTGATGCCCGGTTATTTGTATGAGCCTATTCTTGTTGTTTACACTTTTATATATCGGGTCGCCCGTGAGGTGCCGATCCGTTTAATGACTCCGCTTTTGACCATTGCGCCCAGCACAGCCTCCACTGTGGTCGGGCTGACATCGGGGAGAATCTTGCAGATCTCTGCCTTGGAAAGAGGCACCAGGCTATTCAGCACTGTGGCTTCTACACGGGCCTTTTTCGTGATCCGTTTTCCATTCACTACCGCAAACCGCTTGTCTAACTCCTTATAGCACATATAGAGCGTGGAGAGAAAATTTTCTACAAATGGGAAATAGCTGTTTTCATTCGTGTCCCAGCCGGTGGAGGATTGCCACAGAGCTTCATAGTAATAGGCTTTGTAGTTGTTGATCTGCTCTTCAAAAGATACATATTTCCCGGCATCATAGCCGTTTTTATAAAGAAGCAGCAGGGAAAGCAGACGGGACATTCTGCCGTTACCGTCTCGGAATGGGTGAATGCAGAGAAAATCCAGAATAACACATGGGATCAGCAGAAGCTGATTGATGTTCGCATCATCCCGTGCTGCAAGGTAGGCCAGTTCCAACTGTTCCATTGCTTTTGGGGTTTCCGCGGCGGATGTCGGGCGGAATCGAACGCGGCGGTCACCATTTGCATCCACTTCCAAAATCACATTGTCGTCCGTCTTATACTGCCCGCCATATTCATAGCCGGCAATTGACATCATCATCTCATGCAGACGGAGAATATCCCGTCGGGTAAAGTCGATATGGTCAAAGCCCAAGTGGATCTCGTTCAGCGCATCCCTATATCCGGCGATCTCCGCCTCATTGTGGTTTAAGGGCGTGCTGTTTTGATTGACGATGGCAGCGATACGCTCATCACTGGTGACAATTCCCTCAATGGCATTAGAACTTTTGATGGATTGCACCTTGGCGACAGCTTCAAGCTCCGTAAAAATTTGTGCGTATTCCTCTTTTCGGACGCCGGCCATAGTTTTAAGTGCCGAAATATTCGCTGTAAGATTCACAAGCCCGGCCGGTAACAGTCCGTTATTCAAAAAAGAGTAATCAAACTTTCTCATACATTGTCCTCCGTTTCTGCATATTATTATATTATTTTATATGCAGTAAGTCAAGAGGGCAGCAATGTTTACTGCATATAATTCCGATATCGTATATGCAGATAGAAATATAAATTATGCAGAAAAAGACAAACGATACAGTCTCCCGTGCCGCCATTTTCTGAATGTTTTTATCTTTTTCAAGCAAGTAGCCAAATCCGCCTATCCTCCGAAAGTAGAAGAGCAGACGTTGTCTTTTATATTCTTAATAGGTTACTTGCTCAAAAAAGACGGCTCCCCACCGAGGATCTGCTCGGCATTGGAGAGTCGTCTTTATGTGTTTATGCCCTTATTTCCGTTCCGTCCTTGAAGGTGAACCGTACATCCTCTTTGGAGCAGACCGTCACGAAATCCAGCAGCGCGCACCAGAGGGACGGCTCGGAACAGCTCCACCAGGGTGTCTTGCATCAGCCAGCGCAGCAATAACCACATAAAAATAAGGGCTTCCGAAGTTGGCGATTGATCTCGAAAGTCTTTTATTTCAAGTCTTTTTCGGCACTTCTGCGCCGGAGAGGGCTTTTTTGTTTGTATCAAAATCAGCAGAAACATAGATTCTGCATGCGGTTCCGGAAATTTTTGGCGGGGATCATCTAAACAGAAACCTGATGTATGGTCCTATTTGACAAATGGTTCGTTGTGAATTACAATAAGTTGTAATTGATATAAAGGTTTAAAACAGGAGCGGAACCAATGATCTCATTTATAAAGGGAACCTTGGAGGATGTACAGGAAAATTATATCGTCGTCGATTGTCAGGGAATCGGATATCAGATATTTATATCCGGAAGATTTCTGGGAGAGCTTCCGGGAATCGGAGCCTCTGTTAAGGTACATACTTACATGAATATCCGGGAAGATGAAATCAGTTTATACGGGTTCTCATCCAAAAACGAATTGAAGGTTTTTAAGATTCTGCTTGGAATCAGCGGAGTAGGACCGAAAGTGGCATTGTCTGTATTGACTGCGCTGTCTGTAGAGGAACTGCATCTGGCTGTTGTATCAGGCGATGTAAAGGCAATTACAAAAGCGAATGGAATCGGAACCAAGGGAGCCCAGCGGATTATTTTGGAATTAAAGGACAAGCTGGATATTTCAGATATGCTGGATGCCGCCTATGAAGAAAGCAGAAATCCCAAGGCTTTGTCAGGTGCGGACGTGACGGGAGATGTTATGTTGGCCCTTACAAGCTTGGGATATTCGAATTCAGATGCACTTCTGGCAATCAGAAAAGTGGAACATTCATCTGAGATGAATACGGAGCAGCTTTTAAAGGCCGCCTTAAAAAAATTAATTTAGGTATGGAAGAGCATGAACAGGATTATTTCAACGGAAGCGGAATCAGAGGAACTGAATAGTGAATACAGCTTAAGACCGAAATACTTAAACGAATATATTGGCCAGACAAAAGTAAAAGAGAATTTAAAGGTTTTTATTGAAGCGGCAAAGAAGAGAAAGGAACCGCTGGATCATCTGCTTTTATACGGACCGCCGGGACTTGGCAAGACAACGCTTGCCTCCATTGTCGCAAATGAAATGGGAGTGAATCTGAAGATTACATCCGGACCAGCGATTGAAAAACCGGGAGAGCTTGCGGCAATTTTAAATAATCTTTCGGAAAATGATGTTTTATTTATCGATGAGATACACAGACTAAACAGTCAGGTAGAAGAAGTGCTGTACCCTGCCATGGAGGATTTTGCAATTGACATTGTGATTGGAAAAGGCGCAGGGGCAAGGTCAATCAGGCTGGATCTTCCGAGGTTTACGCTTGTGGGCGCTACAACAAGGGCCGGTATGCTGACGGCTCCTTTAAGAGACCGGTTTGGCATGGTTGACAGGCTGGAATTCTATACAACGGAGGAATTGCAGCAGATTGTACTCCGCTCCGCCGAAGTCTTAGGGATAGAGATGGACAGGGAAGGTGCAAAGGAAGTTGCCAAGCGTTCCAGAGGGACTCCGAGACTGGCGAACCGGCTGTTAAAAAGATGCCGGGATTTTGCGCAGGTCTGTCATGACGGCGTTATCAATTATGATGTGGCGAAAACAGCACTTGATAAACTGGAGGTTGATTCCATGGGACTTGACCAGACAGACCGGAATATTTTATTTACCATGATTGAAAAATTTGGTGGAAAACCTGTAGGACTTGATACACTGGCTGCGGCAATTGGGGAAGATGCCGGAACCATTGAAGATGTTTATGAGCCATATCTGATCAAGAATGGTTTTATAAATAGAACCCCAAGGGGAAGAGTTGTTACTGAATTATGCTACAGGCATTTTGGACTGGATGCATTGATAACGGACAAATAAGGAGAGTATTATGGCGCAGAAAAATGATATACCGGTGGTCATCAATAACAAAGTCTATACCTTAAGCGGATTTGAGAGTGAAGAATACCTGCAGAATGTTGCGACTTATATTAACAGCAAGATTCAGGAATGTCAGTCTTCGGAAGCATATAGGAGATTTAATGCTGAGTATCAGAATGTCCTGCTGGCTCTCAATATAGCAGACGATTATTTTAAGGCAAAGATTCAGGTCAATCAGATGTTAACAGAAGATGATGACAAGGATAAGCAGATTTATGATCTGAGACATGAGGTGATTGAGACCCAGATCAAATACGAATCAGCCCAGAAGATGATTGAAGAGTATAAGGAAAAAATCAATGATCTTCAAAGACAGATTATCAAATTAGAAGCAGAAAACAATGTTAAATAAGCCTGAGATTCTTGCTCCGGCCGGAGATTTTGATGCTGTAAAGGCAGCAGTCAAAGCAGGTGCAGATGCCTGCTATGTGGGAGGCTCCTGCTTTAGCGCCAGGGCTTTTGCCGGAAATTTTCAAACAACAGAATTATTAGAAGTGATTGATTACTGCCATATGAATCAGAAACGGATATATATGGCAGTCAATACATTGCTTAAAAATACAGAATTATCAGCCCTTGCAGACTACATCCGGCCATTTTATGAGGAAGGAATTGACGGAATAATTGTGCAGGATACAGGGGTGATAGAATATCTATTGTCTTATTTTCCTGATTTGCCGCTGCACGGGAGCACCCAGATGAGTATCTCCAGTTCCTGTGGGGCGGAATTTTTAAAACAAATCGGGCTTACGAGAATCGTACCAGCCAGAGAACTCTCTCTGCATGAAATCACAGCGATAAAAGAAAAAGTAAACATTGAAATAGAGATTTTTGTTCATGGAGCTATGTGTTTTGCCTATTCCGGAAAATGCCTGCTCAGCAGCTTTGCAGGCGGCCGGAGCGGAAACCGGGGGCGGTGCGCGCAGCCATGCAGAAAGAGATATTATTCCGATGCATTTTCCGGAGAATATGTACTCAGCATGAAGGATATGTGTACGCTGTCCATTCTGGATCAGTTAGTGGATGCGGGCGTAGATTCCTTTAAAATAGAGGGGCGGATGAAAAAACCGGAATATGTTGCAGCGACAGTGCAGGCTTATAAGGAAGTCAGAGACGCCTGTCTGCAGGGAGATTTTTCTGAAGAACTGGCAGAATATTATACAAGACGTCTGTCCGATATCTATAATCGGGGCGGATTTACCGGAGGATATTATTACTGCAGGAACGGAAAAGAAATGCTTGCCAACAAGAGACCCAATCATACGGGCGTGTTGATTGGCCGGATTTGCAGGCTTGCCGCGCCTGATCTATGGATTCAGTTATCAGAAGATATTTCACCGGGAGATGTGCTGGAGATAAGAAGTGAGGAAAAGGTCATTGAACTGACATCCAATCTGAAAGGAAAAGCGGGAGACAAGGTTGCGGTTAAGGGCAAAGAATTCCGTTTCATTGAAAAGGATAGTCCGGTATATCGGACCAGAAACCAGAAGCTGTTAGAGGAAATAAACAAAGAAATCCTTGAGAAGGAAGAACAGGCAGCAGTGACGGGATATTTTACAGCCCGGGTGGGAGAACCGTTTCTTTTGCATCTGACGGCTGACGCAACCGGTGTCTCTGTTTGTGAATATGGAGATATCGTAGAACGGGCCCAAAACAGTCCTGTAACCAGACAGCAGATAATAGAGAAACTGTCCAAGACAGGCGGGACGGGAGTTGCCTTAAAGCTGGACGGAGAAGCAGAGGATCCTTTGTTTATACGGATCGGAAGCCTGAATCAGGTTAAAAGGAATGCGATTGCAAAATTAAAGGAAGCCTGTATTGAGACCTGTAAAAGAAAAGGGATAAAACGGCAGGAAAAAAAACAGGTATCGGAAGCTTTCCAGATGAGAGATGTCCTGTCAGGCTGCACCGTGCATGTTACGACGGCGGCGCAGTTTAATATTGTTAATAAATATGAATTTGTAGATACGATTATAATAGAATATAATGTGAGTAAGGAAATCGGACAGGAGGCTGTCAGCTCGGGCCGGAAAGTGATCCTTGCCCTGCCTTATATTTTCCGGGAAAACCGGACAAGACAGATGGAAGAGCTTTTCTTTCTGTCCGGCATGTATGACGGAATTCTGGTCAGAAATCTGGATGCATTTGCGTTCCTGAAAAAAAACGACTATCAGGGAATCGTCGTATGCGATCCGTTTATGTATGTATACAATGCGGGGGCGGTTGATTTTTACAGGCAATATTTTGAACAAATCTGTTTTATGATGCCCGCGGAGCTGACAAAGGATGAAATGCAGCAGATACCGGTTCGGTTTCTGTATCGTATCTATGGATATCAGCCTGTTATGGTTACAGCCCAGTGCTTTGTAAATAATTATTATGATGCATGCGGATTTGAAAAGGATGAAACCATTGTTTTTTTTGACGAAAAGGGGAACCGCTTTACGGCAAAAAATGATTGCGGATATTGCTATTCCGTTATTTACAATACGGCTCCGACAGATCTGATCATGGAATATTTTACGGAAAAGAGGGAAGGACAGAAGAGCTTTCTTCTGGAATTCACCATAGAAGATCCGGAGGATACGGAGAAAATCATGGAGACCACCGGATGCTGTATCAGGAACGGATACTGCTATCCGGCAGGCATGGAGCATACTTTTACGAATTTTACCAGAGGACACTATATCAGAGGGATTGATTAATGATAACAATTATTACTGAAGTATCAAAATATCTGATCATTTTCTTTATGGTGCTTTATACGGTAAAGTGTTTTACTGTTTTAAAGCCGGTAAAGGAAGAAAAGAAAAAAAAGGCGTTAAATGTACAGATTTTTTATGTATTCATGATCCATTTTCTGTGCTATCTGACCATGTTTTTGCATTATAAAACATTGGATATCCTTTTGTTTTATCTTCTTCAGATGATCATTTTTATTGTTTATATGGTATCATACCATGGCATATATAAGAAATCCTCCAGGCTGATTACCAATAATATGGCTTTTCTGCTTTTAATCGGATTTGTAATGCTGACCAGATTGGATTTTACACTGGCAAAGAAACAATTTTTATTTGCAACAATCATGCTGCTGATAACGGCGTTTATTCCTTTGATCATCGTCAAATGTCCGGGCATCAAAAACTGGTATGTCTTTTATGCAATTTTAGGGCTTGGCTTTCTGGCACTTGTTTTTGTACCGGGACTTGGCAAGGAGATTTACGGGTCCAGAAACTGGATTGAAATTGCCGGATTTTCCCTGCAGCCGATGGAGTTTGTAAAAATCATATTTGTTTTTTTCCTGGCCAGCGCGTTTGATAAGGCAAAGGGTATCTGGAATTATTTTGTCATTACCTGTGTAGCCGGAGTTTTTATGCTGATTCTGGTTGCGGAAAAAGATCTGGGCGGTGCAGTCATCTTCTTTATGATCTTTTTAATGATGATCTATATTGCGAGCCAGAAGCTGTTTGTCCTGATTGGAGGATTAGGCGGCGGTGTTGCACTTGCCGTGGCAGGCTTTATGCTGTTTAAGGATAAATTCGGACATGTACTTGTCCGGATCAATGCATGGAGAGATCCGTTTGCTTATATTGACACCAACGGTTATCAGGTGTCACAGGCTTTGTTTGCCATTGGCTCCGGAAGATGGGAGGGCAGCGGACTTTGTCAGGGCATTCCGACTACGGTGCCGGTTGTCACAAGTGATTTTATATTTGCAGCCATTTGTGAAGAGCTGGGAGTTATCTTTGGATTGTGCCTGCTTCTCATGTATATCAGCTGCTTTATTTATTTTATTAATATATCCATGAAGATCCGGGATCCGTTTTATAAGAATGTGGCCTTTGGGTTTACAATATGTTTTATTTTCCAGATTTTTTTAAACGTGGGCGGAGTCATCAAATTTATACCTTCGACGGGTGTGACTCTTCCTTTGGTCAGCTATGGCGTCAGTTCCATTGTCAGCACCATGGTGATTTTTGGAATCATACAGGGAATCTGCGTTCTGGAAAACAGCGGGGTAGGTAAATATGAAAAAAACAAATCAGGGAAACGCCGCAAACAAAAAGAATTACGGGAAGAATTCTCAGGCGAGTAGGGAAGAGATTGAAAAAAAGAATAATGATAAGCGGAACATTCCGGTGCTTGTGATTACATATCTGGTGGTAATTCTGTTTCTCGCCATGATCTGTCATCTGATCATATTTGTGGTAAGAGATGCGGATGTTGCAATCGCAAATTCCTATAACAAAAGGCAGAATCTCTATGCAGAGAAGGTAATGAAGGGACAGATTCTTTCAAGGGACGGTGAGGTGCTTGCGGAAACTCTCGTAGATGAAGAGGGAAATGAGAGCAGATATTATCCGTATGCAAACATGTTCGCACATGCGGTCGGATATGACAGTCAGGGACAGTCAGGATTAGAGATGCTGTCCACCTATTATCTGTTAAAATCCAACCAGAATATTATAACCAGAATTTATAATACGCTTTCTGGAAAAAAGAATATTGGCAATAATGTGATTGCTACATTGGATTATCGTATGCAGAGTACGGCGTATTATGCGCTTGGCAGTAATTATGGGGCCGTGGTGGTTATTGAGCCGGATACCGGTAAGATTCTTACGATGGTCTCCAAACCGGACTTTGATCCGAATGACATAGACAGTATACTGGCTGAAACGCAGGAGACAGAGAGCTCCTATCTGTTGAACAGGGCGACACAGGGACTTTATCCGCCGGGTTCCACCTTTAAGGTCCTGACGGCTTTGGAATACATCAGGGAACATCCGGATTACCGTCAGTACACATATCAGTGTAAATCTGAGGATATGTTTACCGGTGTCCCGATACACTGTTATAACTATAACGTGCATGGTGAAGTGGATTTAAAGGATTCTCTGGCCTATTCGTGTAATACATCCTTTGCGAATATCGGACAGAAGCTGGATATGGGCAGCTTCCGGAGTCTGTGTGAGACCTTCCTGTTTAATGCGGATCTGCCTTACGATGGATATTACAGCAAATCCAGTTTTGTTCTGGATGCATCCTCAGACCCGACTTTGATTCCGCAGACAGTGATCGGACAGGGACAGACACTGATTACTCCGCTTCATAATGCCCTGATTATGTGTGCCATTGCAAACGGGGGAGTCCTGATGAAGCCTTATATGATCGACCGGATTGAAAATTGCGACGGCAATGTCGTGAAAATGTTTTTGCCGGATACCTACGGAAGAATTTTGTCTGCAGATGAAGCGTCTCTGATGACGGAACTGATGACAGGCGTAACAGAGTATGGAACCGCATCCGCCTGGTTTGACGGAGCATCCTATACGATTGCGGGTAAGACCGGAACGGCTGAATTTAATGAAAATAAGGATTCTCATTCGTGGTTTGTAGGTTTTTCCAATATTGATCATCCGGATATCGTGGTATGTGTCATCGTGGAAAATGCGAGCAGTACGGGAGCCTCTGCCACAGCAATAGCAAGAGAACTGTTCGACTGCTATTATCAGAATCAATGACGGTGACAGTTTTATTGCAAATAAAATTGATTTAGGTGTTCCTTAATTTCAAAATCTGTTATAGAATATAAGACAGAAGATATAATCATGATTTTGAGGACGCACATTATGGGATATATTATTCATTATGACATTGCTTCTATTATGCTGGCAGTTATCATGCTGGTTCACTTTTTAAACAGAAAAAAGATTATGACGCCGCAGACCAATATTTTTTTATGGATTCTGTGGATCAATCTGTTTTCCTGCATCCTGGATATACTCATGGTGGAGATTGAGAGAGTGAAACCGCCTGTGGCAGTGGGCTATATAGGGAACATGCTGTATCTGATATCGTTTAATACGATTCCAGCCGTATATCTTCTGTATCTGTATATTACCATAGGAAAACGGAATTCTTTTACCCTGCCGGAAAAAATTCTGGTATCGGTTCCGCTTACGGTTTCTTATTTGCTGATTCTGACAACACCGGTTACAAAATGGATATTTCGATATGACGAGGTTTCCAGATACACACATGGAAAAGGATTTGCGCTTTTGTATATCATCGCCATGTTTTATATACTGATGGCATTTTATCTGTCCATCCGGTACCGTCATGCAATGACATACGGGCAGAGGTCTTCAGTCTATTTCTATAATCTTTCCTGTATATTTGCAATTCTTGCGCAGATTTCCTATCCCGATATTCTGCTGCTGCAATTCGTTGTGTCGATCTCCCTGCTGCTGGCATATCTGTCTTTGGAGATTCCAAAGGATGATGAGGATTATACACTTGGAATCTACAGCAGATCCGGTTTTATGAAACGAATCCGTACAGAAATAGCAGCGAACAGGGAATTCCGGATTCTGGGTATCAACCTTGTCGGTTATCAGTCCGTCAGAGAGATGTTGGGAGTTGAACTGAGTCAGAAGCTGGTGAAACAGACAGTAGAGACCTTGTTGCCTAAAATCAGGCCGATGTATATGTTTGTTGTCTCACCGGGGCAATTTGTCCTTTTTACTGATATTATGTCGTTGGATTTGAATGATATCATTCAAAGGATCAGGGAAGAATTCCGGGAACCGGTGAAGATCGCAGGAAATGAAATTCAGCTGGAGACGTATCTTTACCGGTTGGATTATCCGGAAAATATACAGACGATGGAGGACATTCTTGATATTATCGATTATTCCCTGGAAATGGCCTACAACAATGAAAATCAGGACATTGCTCATGCGAGTGAGGAAATCCTGACAAAGAGACGGAATGAAAATCATATTGATCAGATCCTGCAGACTGCGATCAAAGAAAATTGTCTGGAGGTCTATTATCAGCCCATTTATTCCGTAAAGGATCATACCTATCATTCTGCAGAAGCCTTGTTGCGGCTTCGGGATGAAAATGGTACGTTTATTAATCCAGAAGAATTTATTACTCTGGCGGAGAGAAACGGAAAAATCATAGAAATCGGAGAATTTGTGTTCCGCAGTGTCTGCAGCATGCTGGCAGAGCAGAGACTATGGGAGAAAGGAATCGATTACATAGAAATTAACCTGTCTGTTGTACAATGTATGCAGGGCAATCTTTATCAGAGGCTGCAGGAGATCATGAAAGAGTATGGCATCTCGCCGCAGTTTATAAACCTTGAAATGACGGAAACGGCAACTGTCATATCGAAAGATATGCTGTGGCAGAATATGGAACAGCTGATCCAGCAGGGCGTAACCTTTTCTCTGGATGATTATGGGACGGGCTATTCCAATATTGCAAATGTAATCCGCTATCCGTTTTATATTATCAAGCTGGACAAGTCCGTAATCTGGTATGCAATGGAAAATGAACGTGCGATGCGGGCCTTAAGGCATACGATTGCAATGCTGAAGGATCTGGATATGTATATTGTTGCTGAAGGCGTGGAAACGGAAGAACAGGCAAAACAGCTGGAGGATATGGGATGTGATTATTTTCAGGGATTCTATTATTCCAGACCTGTACCGCTTGATGATTTTTTAAAATGTATCAATGCATAACGGCGAACCGGAACTGTTTCTTTCTTTGTTTCACGGAAATTTCCGAATCCTTTCATGGGTCTTGAAAAAATATCGGGATACTGCTATACTGTTTATAATTTATGTTATACACACCAAAGGAAACAGGAGGAATTGCGGTGATAGAAGCAACAAGCTGTGGAGGTGTGGTAATCTTCAGAGGAAAAGTATTATTACTTTACAAAAACTACAAAAACAAATATGAAGGATGGGTGCTCCCAAAAGGTACAGTTGAAAAGAATGAGGCACATAATGAAACTGCACTGAGAGAAGTAAAAGAGGAGACAGGTGTTAGCGCATCTATTATTAAGTATGTAGGGAAAAGCAATTATACGTTTAATACTGCTTATGACGTGGTAAATAAGGATGTCCACTGGTATCTGATGATGGCAGACAGTTATTACAGTAAGCCGCAGAGAGAAGAGTTTTTTGTGGATTCCGGTTACTACAAGTATCATGAAGCCTACCACCTTCTAAAATTTCCTAACGAAAAACAGATTTTGGAACAGGCCTACTCAGAATATCTTGACATGAAGAAGAATAATCTGTGGGGAAGTAAGAAGTATTTTTAAAGATATGGCTTTTGCATTGCAAGAGCCATACTTTTTATAAGGAGAAGAAAATGACAAAAAAGCAAGGAAACGGCGCACAGATAAAAAAAGACAGTAAAGCAAAGAGAATCATTATGGATATTCTGATGGTGTTTTTTTTGCTGGTTGCCGCCGGCAGTGCAGCATATATCGGAATTTATTATTATAACAGTTCCAAAAGTGAGAAACAGTTCGATGATTTGAAAGAAGAATTTGTGGAGGACTATGAAGACGAGCAGGGAAATGAGGCGTATGTTGATATACAGGTGGGAGATGAGAATTATAAGATATTTAAAAAATATTCCCGGCTATATGAGCAAAACCAGGATTTTATCGGCTGGCTGACGATTGACGGAACCGGGATTGATTATCCGGTTATGTATACTCCGGAGGATGAAGAATACTACCTGCATAAAAGCTTTGAAAAAGAATACAGCGCTTCAGGTACGTTGTTTATTGACACCTCCTCCGTTCCGACGGGCAATGTTACAGATAATATATTGATTTACGGGCACAATATGAAATCAGGTACCATGTTCCATGGATTGCTGGATTATCAGACGGAAGAGTTCTATCAGAATCATCAGTATATACAGTTTGATACGCTCGAAGGCGAGGGCACATATAAAGTGATTGCCGCTTTTTATACGCAGGTATACAGTGATGATGATACAGCGCACTATCATTATTATGATTTTTTTGACGCCGGAAACGAAGAGGATTTCGATGAATATGTGCAGTTTGTCAAATCAAATACGGCCTATACCATACCGGAAACCGCAGAGTACGGAGATCAGCTGATCACACTTTCTACCTGCGCCTATCATGTGAAGAACGGAAGATTTGTTGTGGTAGCAAAGAAAATAGAAGAATAAGGAGGCAGATGATTATGACAACGGATCCTATAAACGTGCTGACACACAGCAGTATCAGAATTGCAGATCAATATATCATATATGTAGATCCCTTCCGTGTTGACCGGGCGGTCAATGATGCAGATATTATCCTTATCACGCATGACCATTTCGATCATTTTTCAGTGGAAGATATAGCAAAGGTGGTAAAGGAAGATACCATTCTTGTTGTACCGGAAAAAATGAAAAAGCAGGCGTCTGCCATCAGGATACCGAACGGAAACTTACTTACCGTTGCACAGAAAGACGCGATAGAGGTTCATGGTCTCCGGATTGAAACGGTGCCGGCCTATAATCTTGTGAAGCCGTTTCATCCGAGGAAAGCAGGATGGGTTGGCTATATTCTCTATCTGGATGCAGGCAAGGTCTATATAGCAGGAGATACGGATCTTACGGATGAGAATCAGAACGTAACCTGTGATATTGCACTGGTTCCGATCGGCGGGACATTTACAATGAACGCAAAGAAAGCCGCAGAGCTTATAAATAGTATCAGACCGAAGGTTGCTATTCCGGTTCATTACGGAAGTGTAATCGGGTCAAAAAGTGACGAGGAAGAATTCCTGGCAAATGTAGATGACGGTATTAAGGTTGAAATCAAGATGCAGAAATTATAAAAAAAACGATAGTATTTTTACAGATACTATCGTTTCCTTATACAGAATGCCGGCAATGGGACTCGAACCCATACACCCTTGCGGATAACAGATTTTGAGTCTGTCTCGTCTGCCAATTCCGACACGCCGGCTGGTTCTTGACCGTTGATATCTTATCATAACAAACGAAGTGTGTCAATAAAAAACATACTATCAGAGGGGGAAATCGATATGATCAAACGAAAGACAAAGCAGCAGCTTTACGATAAGTTAAAGGAGCTGCAGATGAATCTGGCCAATAACTATAAGGATCTGGCGCATACCGCATTGAAAGAGCTGGATATTATGGTTGAAAAAATGAAAAGCTCAGGAGAACTGAAGGAAAAGGATTATAATAAGATGAGAGGGATTGTAGATGATTATAAGGCAAAGATGGCGGATTATCATCATTAGGAACCGGAATTCTGTATGAGATAGATTTAGGATACATTCATACGGGATTCCGGTTTCCGCCCTTTTTTAACTTAATTTTACGATTTCGCGTTTTAATTTTTTTATGATTTTTTTCTCCAGTCTGGATATGTAGGATTGGGAGATTCCAAGCAGGTCTGCGACTTCCTTTTGTGTCCGCTCCACTCCGTTGATGGTATTGATGCCGTACCGCAGCTCGATAATCGTCCGTTCCCGTTCGCCAAGCCTGGAAACTGCAATCTCAAGCAGACTTTTATCCATTTCATCTTCCAGCCGTTTATAGACAGTGTCTTCATCTGTTCCCAGAATGTCAGACAACAGCAGTTCATTTCCGTCCCAGTCAACATTCAGGGGCTCGTCTATGGAAATTTCCATTTTTATTTTGCTGTTTCTCCTGAGATACATCAGGATTTCATTTTCGATACATCGGGAGGCATAGGTAGCAAGCTTAATATTTTTGTCGCATTTAAAGGTGTTGATTGCCTTGATGAGTCCGATGGTTCCAATGGAAATCAGATCCTCCACGCCTACGCCGGTATTATCAAATTTTCTGGCAATATATACCACAAGTCTGAGATTGTGTTCAATTAAAACCTTCTTGATATTTTGATTATCATCATTTTCCAGTTCGGCCACCATGACACTTTCTTCATATGGTTCAAGCGGAGCAGGCAGAATTTCACTTCCGCCGATATAGTGAACGTCCTTTGTCTTATTTGGCAATATGTAAGGAATATTCTTAACTATTGAAAATTTAAAATCATCATTTTTTAATGTACTAACCATGAATTACACCTTTCTTCATATAATCTCTGTTCAGCAGAATGCATTTTCCGGCATTTAACAGGCTGAAGTCATATCTGCTGATGCCAATTAAGGGTTTCTTTCGTATTAACCGGTTATTTATAAAAAAGAAATCGCAATCAAACGCCAACATTAAATCATTTTTTGAATTGATTGTGTTGTATGGAATGAGATGAATACCGGGAGGAAGGCAATCCATGTGATTCCGGCTGAAAAAATCTCCATCCTCAATATAGGCTTGAATAAATGAATGGCAGCTTTTGGGAAGCAGCTCATATATGACATCATGGGATGCGATAGAGACTGTCCGTTTGGTTTTATGGTCGGTCAGCATATTGCCGGTATCGATGTATCCTATGGCAGCTACTGCACGCTGTTTCCTGCCTACCAGAATCTGCACATAATAATTCATTTCCATAATCACTTCTTAAATTGTTTTGCATAAGCAATTATATAGTTACCGGGGGAGAATATTTAGTCGGATTAAGGTTATTGAAACCTATGAATAACGACAGCAAATCGCATATGTGGACAAATAATATCCATTTTTCCCTGAATCACGACATTTTTCTTTTGATTTGTGTATAAATTTGTGGATAATGTGGAAAAGTTGTAAAAAAGTAAGGTTTTTTCAATAATTTCATACAATTTGGAATATATATATAAATAATAAGAATTTTAGTGATTTTTATCTGGAAAGGAAGCAGTTTATGGAAAATAATATAGACACACAGCTGCAGCTTGCGATTACCACAGATATGACGGAATACGATGACAGTGAGGAGTTATTCACCGGCTTTAATCCTGCAAATGAACAATGGAGTCTGTTAATCCGGTATGTGGGAGACATCTCTGATCTGGTGGAGCGTTTTCTGACGGGCATTTATTATCTGCTGGCGGAATATGCAATCATTACGATCCCTCAGAATGTTATTTTGGAGTTTGCTTTAGATCCGAGAATTATTTATATAGAAAAACCAAAGACGCTGCATCAGCAGGTATCGTATCCGGCGTATGCTTCCTGTATCTATGGAAGCTTTTTAAATGAATATGACCTGACAGGTGAGGGCGTGTATCTGTCCGTGATTGATTCCGGGATTGATTACCGGCATGAAGAATTTTTGTATCAGGGGAACAGCCGGATTGAGGAGCTCTGGGATCAGACGGCTTCCTATTCTCCGGATAACGGAAATATTTACGGAATAGGAAGAATCTATAACAATGAAGAAATAAATGAAGCATTGCGAAATCCCAATGTGAATATTGCAGGAGATGTCAGCGGGCATGGAACGGAGGTCGCCGGAATTGCAGCAGGAAGCAGCATCGGGGTGGCTCCACAGAGCAGATTATTGGTTGTAAAGCTTGGAGGGGGAAACTCCGATACGTTTCCGAATACCTTGGGATTGATTATGGGAATTGATTACAGCATCAGGAAATCAAGAGAGACGGGAATTCCGATTGTGGTCAATATCAGCTTTGGTAATAATTATGGACCACATACGGGAGAATCTTTGCTTGAAAATTATATTGATGATGTATCTGTGCTGGGAAGATGTTCGATTGTAACGGGAACCGGAAATGACGGAATTACAGGCAGACATGTACAGGGCATGCTTGGAAATGTGTCATACCAGATGATAGAGTTTGTCGTAGAGGATTTTGTTCGAAGCTTTAATATTCAGATATGGAAGAATTATCAGGACCGGTTTGATGTTCTGGTTGCGGCCCCAAACGGGGAGTATGTTTTAAGTCTGAATGAAAACCAGCAGATGATGCGGGCGACCTATAAAAAAACAGGCTTAAGCAGTATTTATGGACGGCCGAATCCCTATAACAGAAATCAGGAAATCTTTATCAGCTTTTTCGGGAGAACAGATTATGTGAACAGCGGATTATGGCGGCTTCTGATTTATCCGAAAAGTATTATAAACGGGAATTATAATGTATATCTGCCGGTGAAGTCCAGCACTACGGGAAATGTACAGTTCCTGAATCCGACAGAGTATGGGACGCTTACAACGCCTTCTACGGCGGAGGGGCTGATTTCTGTTGCGGCCTATGATCAGAATATCGATGATTATGCTTATTTCTCCGGACGGGGCTATACGGCAAATAACCGGTTGAAACCGGATATTGCGGCGCCGGGAGTGGATATTTATACTTCTTATCCGGGCAATATCTATACCTTCGCTTCCGGAACCTCCATGGCGGCTCCGTTTGTTTCAGGAGCAGCGGCGCTTCTGATGGAGTGGGGACTGGTTCGTGGAAATGATCCTTTCTTGTATGGCGAAAAGATGAAGGCATCCTTGATCAGAGGAGCAAGAAAAATCTCTGCCACCAATGAATATCCCAACATCTATGTAGGCTGGGGAGCGCTGTGTGTAGCAAATGTTTTGGATTAATATGGCTGGTATCTTGGATTTCTGTTTGTCCAAAAGTAAACTTAATATATTTACATAATAGTTTTGTAATAGTTTTGTAATGTTTAGAAAAATGGCATATTTCCTAATTTTTTGTTGATATAAATGGAAAAATA
Source organism: uncultured Coprococcus sp. (assembly GCA_947632705.1). Lineage (GTDB taxonomy): Bacteria > Bacillota > Clostridia > Lachnospirales > Lachnospiraceae > Coprococcus. The sequence goes on from CANRQE010000001.1 coordinate 17,132, forward strand.
TGTTAACATAATTTTAGGTTACATAATATAACCGGTTCCCAAAATAAGCAATCAATTTATACACAGGAACGGAGGAACGCATATGAGGAAGAGAAGATGGATCAGTGTAATTTTAGTTTTATGCATGATGACGTCCATTGCTTTGATTGGCGGATTCAGGATGAGGGCGGCGGAAGGAAAGGCCGGTGCCGCATCTGATCTGGCAAAGCAGGATGGGGAATATCGATATTTTTATGACCAGTTGTCTGATACGGCCAGGATTTTCTATGACGGTATGTATCGGATGTATATAGACGGTATATTTAAGACGGGAACAGGTTCTTTGGACTTATCTCTGATTGAAAATGGGTTGACACAGGAACAGATTGCTGCACATTTAAGCGGAAGCATCAATCTTTTGGCTGAGTATGGTGCGGCAAGAGATGCATTTTATGCAGACTATCCTGATATTTTTTATGTGGATTTTTCAAATTTATCCATTCGTGCGACAAGAGAAAAAAACGGAACCTGTCATTTGTATCTTGGTCCCGGACGTTATAAGACCTATTATACAGAAGGATTTACCTGTAAAGAGGATGTGGATCAGGCACTGACCGAATACGATCAGGCAATTCATACCGTGCTTGAGGCTGCCGGCGAGGGCAGTACGATTAGTCAGATCAGAAATGTACATGAATATATTACGCATCATACCTCCTATCGTCTGGAAAATGCATGTGCGCCTGAGAATGTCGGATTTATCCGTACGGCGTATGGTGCGCTGGTGAAAGGAGAGGGCGTATGCGAGGCTTATACAAGAGCTTTTAAGGCGGCTATGGACCGGCTTGGGATTCCCTGCGTTATGATATCCGGCGTATATCGTCATACGGAAGATATACCGGAGCTTCATATCTGGAATGCCGTTCAGATCGACGGTAAATGGTATGGCGTTGATGTAACCATGGATGATCCGGTCGGAAAAACTTCCGAAAACGGAGTTGACGGATATGAGTGTACACAGTATCTGCTGGCAGGACAGTCTGTGATGAACAATCGTCACGCGCCAAGCGGAGTGATGTCTGAAGCAAATTATGAGTTTACATATCCTGAGCTGGAATGGGAGCCATATGATAATTCTGCAATCATAGCAGCGGATAACGGTCTGGAGGTGCGCTATGAGAAAGATGGAATTTATGAGGATGTTTCTGCCGGTATCTTTTATATCAGCTACAATGGAAAAGGAGCGAATGCTCTGAAGGAAGACGGTCTGTATTTTCTGTTGAGATATTATTCTATAAATTCACAGACGGGAGAATGGGAGTATTCTCCATGGTGTTATGTTCTGCCGGATATATTTGATCTTGAAGATACGGGAACAGAGGTAATCCTTCCGATGCCGCATATCCGGTATGCGGAGTTTGGTGTTACGGATATTCCGCCCGGTCCGTATAATGACCCGTCATTAACGGATAAACAGTTGATTTATGAATATACGACTTTTCACGGAAATCCGTTTTTGCTTGTTGCAGACAGCGGTATGCTCTATAATCCGAACAGTAATTATGTGGCGCCGCCATATGTCAAGAAGATTACGCCGGGAGTTACCGGAAGCCTTATGATCGGTGAAGGCAGTTATCATATTGTTGCGACCTATGATGATAATCTGGTAAGGCTTTCAGATGATATAGAACCGGGTATAACCTTTATCTGTGATACCGTCCGGATGACAAGTGCTGCCAATACAGGAGAAATTTACAGTTCCTTGTCCGGCTTTCAATGGAATGGAACGGATACGATTGAGTTTGATTTTACGCCAAGTGAGATGTGGTCGGATGACTCTGTATTTTATACGTTTTCTGTTACGGGACTCGTGGGAGAAAAGAGCGGAAAGGAGCCGAACAGTATTACCTATCTGGCGGAACACAGGTGTACAGTTTATGCATATCAGTCCCAGGGATTTGACTTTAATGTGTTTGGAAAACCGACATTGCTGGATCACAGTGATATTTCAACCAATGATTGGAAGACCAGTGACGGTGAAAGTGTAGCTGAGTCATTGAGACATCGGATGGTACTGGTTGCAAGCCGTCCGACAAATGCAGAAATAGATGAGCTGGAAGAAAAACTGGATCAGAATGGGATTGCCCCTCTGGCATGTGAAACCTATAATATCAATCTGACGGTATGTAAAAAACAGGTAATCAACACGGGCGACGGTGTCAGGGTATCGCTTGGTTTTCCGGAGGGCTATGGACCGGAGGATGAAGGAGTTACCTTTAAAGCATATCATTTTATCAAGGATGAATATGGCAATGTGACAGGCGTCGAGGAAATCCCGTGTCTGATCACAAAGTATGGTCTGGTCATTACCTGCACATCCTTCAGCCCTTTTGCAATCGTAGCGGTCGAGGGAGAAAGAAGTACGGACAAAACCCTGATTCTGACATCAGATGTGGGCGGTACGGTCACGAGTCCGCAGGATTCGGATGGTGACGGTATGGTGACTTTACATGAAGGTGAGTCGGCGGCCATTCAGATAAAAGCGGATAAGGATTATGTCATTGATTCGGTTATTATGGATGAACAATATCTGACCGTAGAAAACGAAAACAGTATGGAAATCACGCTGGATTATGATGATCTGGCTGAAAATGGTGTATTTCTCAAAGCTTCATTTCTTGTAGCCTCGATTGCAGAAGAAGAGCTGGGAGACTCCGGAGATATCGTTCCGTCTGCTACACCGGGAGATGCGAATACGAAGGAACCTGAAGAGGGATCTGAAAATCCGGAAATTACAATTGAGAAGGTAGAACTGAATCCGACCGTTGTAAGACTGACCGAGGGTGACCGGCTTGTCATTACGGCCTCTGTGCTTCCGGAAGACCGGTCCTATCAATATCAATGGTATAAAGACGATGCAGCAATTGAGATGCAGACAGAGCAGACTCTGGTAATGGATGCCGTGACAGTGGGAGATACCGGTCAGTATAAACTCAAAGTAACGGCAGGCACAGGTTCCGCTATGACGGAACAATACAGTGATCTCTGTGTTGTGACTGTGAATGAAAAGGCGGAGGAAACTACGGAATCGGCGGAAGCTCCGGAAGATAAAAAACCGGGCGTAACTTCTGAATCTGCCGGGAGTACGGAGGATATCGTGTCTCCAATACCAAAACAGCCTGACGGTGGTTCGCCGGGGACAGAACCGGATAATTCCGGGCAGGCAGAAACACAGAAAATAGCTTCCAAACCTGCAACCGGAGACGGTGTATTCCTGACGGCAGCATGGATGATGCTGTTGTTTGCAGGCTTTGGAGTTGCTGCAGCGTTGTCTGCCGGAAAACGGAAAAAATAGTAATGTAAATAAAGAAAATAAAAAAGGTGTAATTCCGGGTTGCCGGTTTTACACCTTTTTTTGCTTCTGTCAGAGCAGGCTGTCCGTCTGCTTTCTTTTCATAACGTGTTTTTTAATGGCTTCAAAACTTTCTTTGCTGATAACATGCTCGATTTTACAGGCATCTTCACTGGCAATTTTTTCATCTACCCCAAGCTCTGTCAGCAGAGAGGATAAAAGTGCATGACGCTCATAGATCATTTCCGCAATGTCTCTTCCGGCATCGGTCAGTGTGATGAAGCCGGAATCGGAAACCACAATATATTGATTTTCCCTCAGGTTTTTCATGGCAACGCTGACGCTGGATTTTTTGTAGCCAAGCTCGTTGGATATATCGACAGATCTGACAACAGGAAGCTTTTTTGAAAGAATCAGAATGGTTTCCAGATAATTTTCTACAGATTCATTTGTCGTTAGCATATTTGTATCCCCCATTTTATCTCTAAATGTCACCAGATTATAAATTATGTAGAGTATACCATATTCCTTTCGTTTGTTCAATTTTTTTTATGAAGGAGAGTATTCAAAAAGTTATTGACATCTAATAAAAGTTAGCGTATACTAACTTTGTACAGAAAAGGAAAAACTTTGCAATTCAGCAGAAAGAAGATGAAGGATATGCCACTAACATTTGCAAGATCAGGAGAGACCAATGTGATTAAGAAAATAGGCGGCAAGGAAGAAACAAAAAAATTCCTTGAAAGCCTTGGCTTTGTTGCAGGCGGCATGGTAACTGTGATTTCTGAATCAGGAGGAAATCTGATTGTCAATATCAAGGATTCCAGAATTGCCATCGGAAAAGATATGGCCGGTAAAATTATGGTATAGTTAAAAATTCTATTATAAAGGAGCATAGCGCAATATGAGAACATTGAGGACAGTATCCGTTGGAGAGACGGTCACGGTAAAGAGACTATCAGGGGAAGGCCCGGTGAAGAGAAGAATTATGGACATGGGTATTACAAAGGGTATCCAGATATATGTCCGTAAGGTAGCACCTTTAGGAGATCCGGTAGAGGTTACAGTCAGAGGATATGAGTTATCCCTGCGTAAAGCGGATGCTGAAATGATTGAGGTTGAATAATAGGTATAACATTTATTTTTTTAATTTATAGTTAGTTATCACTAATTATAATAAGTCACATCTAATATCTATCATAAATAGGAAAGAGGGTTTAACATGTCAGTAAAAATTGCATTAGCAGGAAATCCGAATTGCGGTAAGACAACATTATTTAATGCATTGACCGGTGCCAATCAGTTTGTCGGAAACTGGCCGGGTGTAACGGTAGAAAAAAAGGAAGGAAAATATAAAGGGAGCAAGGACGTTATTATTACAGATTTACCGGGAATTTATTCTTTGTCTCCTTACACGCTGGAAGAAGTGGTTGCCAGAAATTATCTGCTCCGGAACAAACCGGATGTAATCCTTAATATTATTGACGGAACCAATATTGAGCGAAATCTGTATCTGACAACACAGCTTCTGGAGCTTGGAATTCCCGTTTTAATAGCGGTTAACATGATGGATCTGGTAAATAAAAACGGAGACAAAATCCATATTGAAAATCTTGCAAAGAGCCTCGGATGTGAGGTGTGCGAAATTTCGGCATTAAAGGGTACGGGAATTCATAAAGCTGCAGAACGGGCGATTGCTCTTGCAAACAGTAAAAAGACGGTTTCTGTGGTACATAAATTTGCAGATAAAGTAGAGCTTGCGATTTCGTCAGTAGAAAACAAGCTGGCAGACGTAGAGGATGCCCAAAAACGATTTTATGCGATCAAGCTTTTGGAACGGGATGAGAAGATTGCGGGGCAGCTCAACAATGTGCCGGATGTCAGTGATGAGATTTTGCAGTTGGAATCTGCCTATGATGATGATACGGAAAGTATTATCACAAATGAACGATATCTATATATTTCATCTATTATCAGGGATTGTTATACCAAAAATAAGAAGTCTGAGCTTACAATGTCGGATAAGATAGACAGGGTCGTTACCAACAGATGGCTGGCGCTTCCGATTTTTGCTGTTGTTATGTTCATTGTATATTATATATCTATCACGACTGTCGGAACATGGGTAACTGACTGGACGAATGACGGCTTGTTTGGCGACGGATGGCATTTGTTCGGCAGCGGAACGGCGGCATATGAAGAAGCCGTTACGGATTATGCCAGAGAAACAATCTGGACGGATGAGGTGGTTGAAATTGCAACGTCTGCTGATCAGGCGGGAGTGGTCGGTGCAGAGGATATTCTGACTGCGATAGAAGACGGGGATTTTGGGGCCTTTGATGAGGCGTACGGTACTTACGCAGAATCCCTTGCGGAGGAAGGATATGATATTACTTCCATCGTTGATCCCGCACTGGAGGAGGCGCCGGATACGGCTGATTACGGAATCTGGATTCCGGGTATTCCTGTGCTGGTTGAAAAAGGATTGGACAGTATCCATTGTGCAGATGGGATCAAGGGCTTAATCATTGATGGAATTGTTGCCGGTGTCGGTGCGGTTCTTGGTTTTGTGCCGCAGATGTTTGTGCTGTTTATTTTCCTCGCATTCCTCGAGGCATGCGGATATATGGCCAGAGTTGCGTTTATTATGGACAGAATTTTCCGTAAGTTTGGCCTGTCAGGTAAATCCTTTATTCCTATGCTGATCGGCTCCGGATGTGGCGTGCCGGGCGTTATGGCATCCAGAACCATTGAAAATGACAGAGACAGGAAGATGACGATCATGACTACTACATTTGTTCCCTGCGGAGCGAAAATGCCGATAGTTGCTTTGATTGCGGCAGCCCTGTTTGATAATACCTGGTGGGTGGCTCCCAGCGCATATTTTATAGGAATTGCGGCCATCATCTGTTCCGGTATCATTTTAAAGAAGACAAAGATATTTGCAGGAGATCCCGCACCGTTTGTCATGGAGCTTCCGGCGTATCATCTGCCGACGGCCGGCAATGTACTCAGAAGTATGTGGGAGCGCGGATGGTCCTTTATAAAAAAGGCCGGAACGATTATTTTACTTTCCTCCATTCTTATCTGGGCAGGTTCTTCTTTTGGATGGATAGACGGAAGATTCGTTTTTGACGGAGATATGGAGCTTGAAGCAAGTGTCCTCGGAAAAATCGGAAACGCAATCTGCTTTATCTTTGCACCGCTGGGATTTGACAATATTCGGGCGACCATTGCAACGATCATGGGACTCGTTGCCAAGGAAGAGGTTGTCGGAGTGTTTGGGGTTCTGGATTTTGAAGGAATGACCAGACTTGCCGCATATTCTTTCCTTATCTTTAACCTGCTTTGTGCACCGTGCTTTGCTGCCATGGGTGCGATCAAGCGTGAAATGAACAATGTCAGATGGTTTCTGTTTGCAATCGGATACCAGACGGTGCTTGCTTATATCACTTCTTTATGCGTATTTCAGCTTGGAACCTTTTTTACAGGCGGCGGATTCGGAATCGGAACCGTATTTGCAATCCTGTTTGTAATCGGATTTATCTATCTGTTGTTCCGTCCGTATAAAGAAAGCCGGACCTTAAATGTTGCGGTAAAGGTTTCATAAAATCAGGTGTCTCTAAAAAGAATATTAATCATAAAGAGAGCGGTGGGATTTCCTGCCGCTTTTCTTTTTGAAATTATTTGTAAAATCATACAGTCTATGCTAGAATACTATGGACAGACAGGAAAATGTTGACTTTATAGTTTTGTTTTATATGGCAGACAATAAGATAAAGCAATTTTTAAGGAGGAAAATCAAAATGGCAGCAATACATGTTGATAAAGCAAGCTTTGAGAAAGAGGTTTTACAGTCGGATAAACCGGTACTTGTAGATTTCTGGGCGCCATGGTGTGGTCCGTGTAAAATGCTCGGTCCGGTCATAGAGGAAGTTTCAGAGGAAAAAAAGGATGTAAAGGTCTGTAAGGTCAATATTGATGAGGAACCGGATCTGGCGGTGCAGTATCAGGTCATGTCAATACCGACCTTGATCCTGTTTAAAGATGGTACAGCGACCAATACGTCTGTCGGGGTCATACCGAAAAGCAAAATTATCAATATGATCAATGAATAGGATAAAGCAGATACAAACGGAATTTGGAGGAACAAGAGATGAATCAATTGTCATTGATGCAGGAATTACAGGAAAACAGTTACCCGGGACGCGGAATTGTGATTGGAAAATCCGAGGATGGAACGAAGGCCGTAACGGCGTATTTCATCATGGGAAGAAGCACAAACAGCAGAAACCGTGTATTTGTGGAGGATGGAGAGGGAATCCGCACACAGGCATATGACCCTTCCAAACTGGAGGATCCGAGCCTGATTATCTATGCACCGGTCAGGGTACTCAATCATCTTACAATCGTAACGAACGGCGACCAGACAGATACCATATATACCGGAATCACGGAGGGACTGACCTTTGAACAGTCCTTAAGAACGCGTGAATTTGAACCGGATGGCCCGAATTATACTCCGAGGATTTCAGGGATCATGTATGTAAAAGACGGAATATATAATTACCGGATGTCGATATTAAAGAGTCATAACGGCAATCCGGACGCATGCTGCAGATATACGTTTTCCTACGAGAATCCTGTAAGCGGAGAGGGCCATTTTATACATACTTATATGCATGACGGCAATCCGCTGCCAAGCTTTGAGGGTGAGCCAAAGCTGGTCGGGATCACAGGTGATATTGATTCTTTTACGGAAAAGATATGGAACAGTCTGAACGAAGAAAATAAGGTTTCTTTATTTGTCAGATATATTGATATTGCAACAGGACAGTATGAAACCCGGATTGTGAATAAAAATCAATGATATACGGCAAGGAGGAAATAATGATGAATGAAATACAGTTAAAATATGGTTGTAATCCAAATCAGAAACCATCCAGAATTTATATGGAAGACGGAAGCGATCTGCCTGTTACGGTATTGAATGGAAAACCGGGATATATCAATTTTCTGGATGCTTTTAACGGCTGGCAGCTGGTAAAGGAGCTGAAGGCAGCAACAGGGCTTCCGGCGGCAACGTCTTTTAAACATGTGTCGCCTGCAGGAGCGGCTGTGGGTTTGCCGCTTTCTGATACGCTGGCAAAGATTTACTGGGTGGATGATTTAGGACCGCTTTCTCCGCTTGCGTGTGCTTATGCAAGGGCAAGAGGGGCGGATCGTATGTCTTCTTTCGGTGATTTTATTGCTTTGTCCGATGTATGTGACAGAGACACTGCAAGACTGATCAAAAGAGAGGTTTCTGACGGCGTGATTGCTCCGGGTTATACGGATGAGGCCATGGAACTTCTGATGACAAAGAAGAAGGGAAATTATAATATTATTCAGATTGACGAGAATTATGTTCCTGCTGAGACTGAGCGGAAACAGGTCTATGGAATTACCTTTGAACAGGGCAGGAATGAACTGAATATCGATCAGGATCTGTTGTCCAATATTGTGACAAAGAATCGGGATATTCCGGATCATGCACTGATCGATATGAAGATCGCCCTGATTACTTTGAAATATACCCAGTCCAATTCGGTCTGTTATGTCAAAGACGGGCAGGCGATCGGAATCGGAGCCGGACAGCAGTCCCGGATCCATTGTACCAGACTGGCGGGACAAAAGGCGGATAACTGGTATCTCCGGCAGGCTCCTCAGGTTATGAATCTTCAATTTGCGGATGCATTAGGCAGAGCGGACAGGGATAATACGATCGATGTGTATATCGGTGACGAGTATGAGGATGTTCTGCGGGAAGGCGAGTGGCAGAAGCGCTTTAAGGTAAAACCGGAGGTATTTACCAGAGAAGAAAAGAAAGCCTGGCTTGCCGGTAACCAGAATGTAACTTTGGGCTCCGATGCATTCTTTCCGTTTTCGGACAATATTGAGAGAGCCTGCAAGAGCGGTGTAAAGTATATTGCACAGCCAGGTGGTTCCGTGCGGGACGATCTTGTGATCGAATGCTGTGATCAATATGGAATGGTAATGGTATTTACAGGCATTCGTCTGTTTCATCATTAAAAGGAGTATTTATGGCAGGAAGACGGAGAAGAAGGCGCAGAAAAAACAGAGTGAGACTGGATTACAGGAAAATAGCCGTTTTTATATTGTTTTGTCTGTTGTGCATATTTGGCCTTGTGATGTTGATTTCTTCGACGATTTCACATAAAACGGAATATTTTGACAGAGGACTGAAATTTTATTCTGAGGAAGAATATGATGAAGCACTTGATTTTTTTGATCAGGCACTTGCAGAGAAACAGTTATTTTCGAAAAAACGGGATATGAATATTCATTTGTACATAGCTGATATTTATATGAAAACGGAGGAATATCAGAAGGCTGCAGATGAGTATGATAAAGTACTGGACTATTCTTCCGCAGACCGGAAGAATGTTGAGAAACTGCAGAAGCTGGCACAGGCGCTGTACGATTTTAATCAGGGGAATTATGTAGGCGCTCTGCCGGCTTTGGAGGAAGCTGCAAAGGGTGATTATCCGGAGATGTATATGTTTGTGGGAACCTGTTATGGACAGACCGGAGATATTGACAACATGTTTGCAAACTATGAAATATACACAGATAAATTCGGCTATAATTCTTACATATATGCACAATATGCATCCTATTATCTGAGCGTTGATGATCTGGAACAGGCATACGGATATATCTATAATGGCCTGGAAAGTGATATGGAGTATAATGCACAGCTCCGTCTGCTTGAAATTGCTTATTATGAGAAACTGAAGGATTTCGATCAGGCCTATCTGTTAGCGGAAGAGCTTGCTTCATTATACCCGGATTTTGAAGAGGGACAAAGGGAGTATACATTTCTGTATACAAGGGTTACACATGAGTAAGGACTTTCAAAGGAATGGTGTTCAATTAAAAGGTTGGGGGTATTTTTATGGAAATACAATTATGGAGGGAGATATTGTCTCCGTATCAGCAGGCAGTGGATGAACTGCTGATTAAATTTAATCATATTATACAGGAATACAGAAATGAAGGACTGTATTCACCGATTGAAACGGTAACGGGAAGAGTCAAAAAGATTTCCAGTATCCTGGATAAAATGCAGAAAAAACATATTCCGATGAATCAGATTGTGGAAGAGATGGATGATATTGCCGGTATCCGCATTATGTGCCAGTTTGTAGAGGATATTGACAAGGTAGTTGAGATCATCAAGAACAGAAAGGATATGTCTGTCAGGGAAGAGAAGGATTATGTGACCAATGCAAAACCCAGCGGATACAGAAGCTACCATATGATCTTAAATTATGATGTCCATACCATAAACGGGATGCAGACTATACAGGCAGAGATTCAGATCCGTACGCTTGCCATGAATTTCTGGGCGACGATCGAACATTCCCTGCAGTATAAATATCAGCACAATATTCCGGAGCATGTCAGGGAAAAACTGCTGAATGCTGCAAATGCGACGGTCGCACTTGATAAGGAAATGTCTTCTGTCAGGGATGAGATTATGGATGCCCAGAATTCGTTTAACATCAAGGCGAATATTGTGTCTGAAATACTGGTGAATATCCAGAATCTGTATAAGGTAGGAAACCAGCGTGAAGTAGTGAAGATACAGGATGAATTTTATGCAATTTATAAAAAGGATGATATCAGGCTGTTGGAAAATTTTGCAAAACAGTTAGATATTGTAGCGGAAGGATATAAGGCCCAGAGTCTTTCTTAAGGGAGAAGCACTATGACTTTACCGGCTGCATTTGATGAACGAATAAAAAAACAATTAAATGAAGAATATAAGGATTACAGGAAATGTCTGGAAGAAGATATGAATCATGGAATACGGATCAATACGTTAAAGATCAGTGTAGAAGATTTCCTGAAGATTTCTCCCTTTGATCTGAAACCGGTTCCATGGACTGCAAATGGGTTCTATTATGATGAAAAAAAAGATACCCCTTCCAGACATCCGTATTATTATGCAGGTTTATATTATATTCAGGAACCAAGCGCCATGCTGCCGGCCGAGGCCCTGCGTATCGATGAAAACGATATGGTTCTTGATATCTGTGCTGCCCCGGGCGGTAAATCGACGGAGCTTGCAGCGAAGCTACACGGCAGCGGAATGATCATATCCAATGATATCAGTCATTCCAGAGCGAAAGCCTTGTTAAAAAATATGGAAATTTCCGGAGTGGGAAATCTGTGTGTGGTCAGTGAGGCTCCGAACCGTCTGAGCGAAGTCTTCGGACCATGTTTTGATAAAATTCTGGTGGATGCACCATGTTCCGGGGAAGGAATGTTCCGGAAATCCTCATCCATGATGGCTGCATGGGAAAGAAACGGCGTGGATTTTTTTGCCGGACTTCAAAAGGGAATTTTAAAGGAGATCGTGAAGCTGTTAAAACCGGGTGGAATGTTATTATATTCTACCTGTACCTTTTCTCCGGAAGAAAATGAGCAGTCTGTAGAATATCTGCTGTCATTGGATGACAGCCTGGAATTGGTGGATATGAAACAATATCCGGGCTTTGATCATGGGCATCCGGAATGGGGTCTGACAGGCAGCCAGTCGCTTTTGCGATGCACAAGAATCTGGCCGCATCGTGTAAAAGGCGAAGGGCATTTTGCAGCGCTGCTGCAAAAACGTAAGACCGGGCTGCCTGATACATATGCCGAATATAGGCTGCATCCGTACAGACCGGAGCCTGTCGTTTGTGAATTTCTGGATGATATAGAGCCGTCCGCCGGCATTCATAAGAACCGTCTGGAAGAAACAAACGGAAGAATTTATCATATACCCGAGCATATGCCGGACGTCAGAGGTCTGCGCCTCCTTCGAAACGGATTGTTTTTGGGGGAAGTGAAAAAAAACAGGTTTGAACCAAGTCAGGCGCTTGCCATGTATCTGAAGGAAGGGGACTACCGGTACACCGTCAGTTTTACTGCGGGAGATGACAGAGTGACCAGATATTTAAAAGGCGAGACGGTTATGCTTACAGATGAGGAGACTGTCCGGAGTTCAGACGGGTATATTCTGGTGTGTGTAGACGGCTATCCCTTAGGCTGGGCAAAAAATCAAAAGGGAATGCTGAAGAATAAATATTTATCAGGATGGAGGATGCTGTCATGAAAAAAATAGCAGTTATTACAGGTGCTTCTTCCGGAATCGGAAGAGAATTTGCATTACAGATCAGCAGGAAATATAAATCGATAGAGGAAATCTGGCTCATTGCCAGAAGAACGGACCGGTTGGAGGAATTAAAAAAGGAAATTCATGGTAAGACAGTAAGAATTCTAAGCCTGGATCTGACCGATGAGGGAGACATTCAGTTGTACAAATCCCTGCTCGAACGCCAGAATCCTGCTGTCAGGATTCTGGTCAATGCTGCAGGATATGGAATCATCGGACATTTTAACCGGCTTTCTTATGAAGAAAATCTGGGCATGATCGATCTGAATTGCAAGGCATTAACGGCAATAACCTATCTGACGCTGCCCTATATGAGTCATCCCTCCAATATCATTCATATGGCTTCTGCGGCCGCCTTTCTGCCACAACCGTCCTTTGCGGTCTATGCCGCAACGAAATCCATGGTACTCAGTTTTTCCAGAGCACTCAATCAGGAGCTTTTTGATGAAGGAATCAGTGTGACAGCCGTCTGTCCGGGACCGGTTGAAACGGAATTCTTTGACATTGCGGAAAAACACTGTAAGACAAAGTCATATAAAAATCTGTTCCGTGTTGATGCGGCGCATGTGGTAAGAAAAGCATTGTTAGATGCATTTTATTATAAAGATGTATCGGTTTATGGCGCGAGCATGAATGCACTCCGTACGGTTTCTTCCGTGATTCCGCACAGTGTAATGATGCCATTCTTAAGATAGGAGACCTGTCATATGGAAAAAGGAACATATGGATATATCAGGCGCTACAGGAAAAAACAGATTTTCTATGTCATTATACTGGGAATTGTTATTATTACAGGGGTTGCATTATCCATCGGTTTGTATCATACGACAAAAACCATGCTTATTCTTTTGCCGATTCTTACAAGCCTGCCATTTGCAAAGCAACTGGTGGGCTTGATCTTATGTGCGGATATGGTGCCTTTAACAGAAGAAGAATACCGAAAAGTGACGGAGGAAATTTCTTACGGGAAAAAAAGTGATATCTTATATGACCTTTCTATCAGCCAGTATGAGGGCATTTTATTTTTTCCAGCCGTAATTGTAAGAGACGGCCGGCTGTTGTTTTTATATCGTGGTAAGTGGGGAAAACGATTTTCATCCAAAGAGGCGTTAAAAAAGTATTTAAAAACGATATTGGAAACGGAAAAACACCCGTATGTGATTCTTGTTGCAACGGACATTGATGAATTTATCAATAAAGCAGGACAGATAAAGGAACCGAATGAAGAAACTGGAAAAAGGGATGCCGGCATGAGAAAACGGCTGTTTGAATTAGGTATATAGATATATGAAAGAAATCATAATTACAGAAAATGAAGCGGGACAGAGGCTGAATAAGTTCCTGATGAAATATCTGGATCAGGCGCCATCGGCTCTGATCTACAAGCTGCTTCGGAAAAAAATTATCAAGAAAAATAAAGAAAAGGCAGACGGCAGTGAGATGATAGGTGCCGGCGATAAGATTCAGTTGTATCTTTCGGATGATACGATCGGAAAGCTCCGAAAGGGCAGGCTGCCTGACATACAAAAGGCTGTTTGCCGTAAGCCTCCAATGCTGAGTGTGGTTTATCAGGATGAGCATATACTGATTGCCGACAAGCCTGAGAATATGCTTTCCCAGAAGGCGGTGCCATCCGATTATTCCGTCAATGACGCCCTGCTTGATTATGTTATTTTTAAAAAGCTGCTTACAAAACGGCAGCTGGAAACATTCCGTCCGTCCATCTGCAACCGCCTGGACAGGAATACGACCGGTCTGATCCTGTGCAGTTTGTCCCTTGCAGGCAGTCAGGAAATCAGCAGACTTATAAAAGAACATCAGATTGAAAAATACTACCTGACAATCATAAAAGGATCTTTAGATGAAACCCTGGACAGTAAATGTTATCTGGTAAAGGATTCCGGAAAAAATCAGGTTTTTTTGTATGAACGTCCTCTTTCTCATGTAAAATGTGAAGAGGTTCATACAATTTTTGAACCTGTCTGTACAACTGACGGATATACGTTGGTCCGGGTCAGGCTGATCACAGGAAAAAGCCATCAGATTCGCGCACAGCTGCAGTTTCTCGGTTATGCGGTAATTGGAGATACAAAATACGGAAAGCAGACTGTGAATCAGTATTTCCGTACAGAATTCGGGCTGACACATCAGCTGTTACATTGCTATAAGCTTCAGTTTCAGGAGATTACAGGAAAGCTGTCTTACCTGTCCGGAAAGGAGATAACGGCAGAGCTGCCTGTTCGGTTCCGCAGGATTGCAGAGGCATTGTTTCCTGCCGAAATGCAGGCAGCTATCAGATAAAAAGGAAGTGACGTCTATGGCAACATGGAATTCCCGGGGCCTGCGGGGCTCAACCTTAGAGGACATGATCAATTACACAAATGAATATTACAGAGAAAAGAAGCTGGCTCTGGTGCAGAAGATACCCACTCCGATCACACCTGTCCGGATAGATAAGGAGACCAGTCAGATCACACTGGCATATTTTGAAAAGGATTCCACAGTAGACTATATTGGTTCTGTGCAGGGGGTTCCGGTCTGTTTTGACGCCAAGGAATGTGCGGCAGATACTTTTTCCATGCAGAATATACATGAACATCAGCTGCGTTTTATGGAGGAATTTGAAATACAGCAGGGAATCAGCTTCCTGATTGTTTTTTTTACACACCGGAACCAGTTTTATTATATGCGGTATAAGGAATTGAAGACCTATGTAGACAGGATTGGGGAGGGCCATCCGAAATATTTCAAATATGAGGAGCTGAATCCCAAATATTTTATTTCCAGTAAGGGCGGTGCACTCATTCATTATCTGGAATGTTTGCAGCTTGATCTGGATGAACGGACATAAAAGGGATTGACAAATAAAGGATTCTTACATATAATATGCACATTATTTAATCATCTACCAAATTATCACTTTAGCGTGTTGAAGCAAAAGAACGAATATATGAATCAGATAACAGGAGGAGATAAAAATGCAGGACAAACTGCTGCAGACACCGGAAGGGGTCAGGGACATCTATGATGTAGAATGTAAGAAAAAAAGAAAGATCATGGATAAGCTGCACCATGTTCTGGAATTATACAGCTATCATGACATTGAAACCCCGACCTTTGAATTTTTTGATATTTTTAACAGGGACAGAGGTTCTGCACCTTCCAATGAAATGTATAAATTTTTTGACAGGGATAACAATACTCTGGTTCTTCGGCCGGATATTACACCAAGCATTGCAAGATGCGTTGCAAAATATTATGCGGAGGAAGAACTTCCGATCCGTCTGTGCTATATAGGCAATACATATACAAATACCAGGAAGCTGCAGGGTAAGCTGAAGGAAGCGACCCAGCTTGGAGCGGAATTAGTTAATGATGATTCCACGGCTGCAGATGCAGAAATCATTGCAACGGTCATTGATTGTTTTATAGAACTTGGAATTAGGGAATTTCAGATAGAAATCGGGCAGATTGACTACTTTAAAGGACTGGTAGCTGAGGCCGGCCTGTGTGAAGAGGATGAGCTGCAGATCAAAGAATATATCAATATCAAGAATTTTTTTGGTCTGGAGGAATATATGAAAAAGTTATCCATTAAGGAGGAAATCAGGCAGGCGTTTTTGTCCTTTGATTCTTTGTTTGGGACGGAAACAATGCTGGATACTGCAAAGAAGCTGGTTACCAATCAGACATCTTTAGCCGCGGTGGACAGGCTGAGAAGAGTTTATAAGGCGCTCTGCTGTTATGGATATGAGAAGTATGTCGGCTTTGACCTGAGCATGTTAAACGGCTATAATTACTATACAGGTATTATTTTCAGAGGATATACTTATGGAACCGGAGATGCTGTCGTAAAAGGCGGCAGATATAACAATCTGCTAAAGCAGTTTGGAAAGGATGCGCCTTCTATCGGATTTGCGTTTACGGTTGACGAACTGATCATGGCAATGGCAAGGCAGGATATAGATATCCGGGTAGAAAATGACGGGGCGGTCATCCTCTATGACATTGAGCATCAGGAAGCGGCCATATCTCTTGGAATGTCCCTGCGGGCAAAGGGAAAACGGATAGAATTAATCCGGAAATCCGTGAAAAAAACACTTGGGGATTATCTGGCCTATGCAAAGCGGGAACACTTTGTCGGATTAATCTATTTTGAAAGTGATGAGAGGGTTTTGGTACATGATTTTATCAGCGGGGAATATTCGGCGGTATCACCCGACCGTCTGGTCATGGATGTAAGCGGAAGAAAGGAATAGATCAATATGCGTTATTTAACATTTGCACTGGCTAAGGGACGACTTGCGAAACAGACGCTCGCGCTTTTGGAACAGATTGGGATTACCTGTGAGGAAATGAAGGACCCCGATACCAGAAAACTGATTTTTGTCAACGAAGAACAGAAGCTGAAATTTTTTTTATCAAAGGCGACAGACGTACCGACCTATGTGGAGTATGGAGCGGCAGACATCGGCGTGGTCGGCAAGGATACCCTGCTTGAAGAAGGCAGGAATCTGTATGAGGTATTGGATCTGGGATTCGGCAAATGCAGAATGTGTGTCTGTGGTCCGGCTTCTGCAAGGGAGCTTTTGAAAAAAAATGAAATTATCCGTGTAGCGAGCAAATATCCTGTTATTGCAAAGGATTATTTTAATCATCAGAAGAATCAGACCGTAGAGATCATTAAACTGAACGGTTCCGTGGAACTGGCCCCGATTGTCGGATTGTCAGAGGTAATTGTCGATATTGTGGAAACGGGAGGAACTCTGAAGGAGAATGGATTAGAGGTTCTGGAAGAAATCTGTCCGTTATCCGCAAGAATGGTAGTGAATCAGGTAAGTCTGAAGATGGAGAATGCAAGAATCCGGAAACTGCTTGCGGATCTGAATCATTTGATCAATAGCGAAAAAAACTGATGGTGAAGGAGATATGACATATGAGAATCATTCAATTAAATACAGATACCAAAAAAGATATTCTGACAAATCTGTTAAAGAGAAGTCCGGGCAATTTTGACCGGTATGCAGAGACGGTGGAAGCAATTGTGCAAGATGTAAAGGAACATGGCGATCAGGCTTTGTTTTCATATACAAAGAAGTTTGACGGGGCAGACATCACCGCAGAAACGGTAAAAGTAACGGAGGAAGAAATTGCGTATGCCTATACAAAGGTAGATCCGGAACTTCTGCAGGTCATCCGCAAGGCAAAAGAAAATATTACAAAATACCATGAAAAGCAGAGACAGTACAGCTGGTTTGATTCCGAACCAAACGGAATCCTGCTGGGACAGAAGGTTACCGCTCTTGAGTATGTAGGAGTTTATGTTCCGGGCGGGAAGGCGGTCTATCCTTCTTCTGTTCTGATGAATATTCTTCCTGCGAAGGTTGCAGGAGTGAAAAATATTATTATGACGACACCTTGCAGCAGCGACGGAGAGGTATATGCCACAACGCTTGTTGCGGCAAAGGAAGCCGGTGTAACGGCCATCTATAAGGCCGGCGGGGCGCAGGCTGTCGCCGCGCTTGCCTATGGAACGGAATCTGTGCCGAAGGTGGATAAGATTGTAGGTCCGGGGAATATCTTTGTTGCGCTTGCAAAACGGGCGGTATATGGCCATGTAAGTATTGATTCGATTGCAGGTCCGTCAGAGATTCTGGTGCTTGCGGATGAAACTGCGAATCCAAGATATGTAGCGGCGGATTTGTTGTCCCAGGCAGAGCATGATGAGATGGCCTCTGCAATTTTGATTACTACCTCCCGGGCTCTTGCAGAGCAGGTTTCCAATGAGGTAGATGCATTTATCAGTCGTCTGTCAAGAAAAGAAATCATACAAAAATCGATTGATAATTATGGATATATTCTGGTGGCGGATACAATGGCAGATGCAATTGACGCGGCAAATTCCGTGGCGTCCGAACACTTGGAGATCGTAACGGCAAATCCGTTTGATGTGATGACAAGAATCAGGAATGCCGGCGCAATTTTTATCGGGGAATATTCTTCGGAACCTCTCGGGGATTATTTTGCAGGCCCGAACCATGTGCTGCCGACGAACGGAACTGCCAGATTCTTTTCACCGCTTTCCGTGGATGATTTTATCAAAAAATCAAGTATTATTTACTATTCGAGAGAGGCGCTGGAACCGGTTCACAAGGAAATTGAAAGCTTTGCAAAGGCAGAGCAGCTTACGGCCCATGCAAATTCGATTGCAGTAAGGTTTGAATAATCAGATGATTCGTGTTATGATTATAAGATAAAGAAAAGACAGAGCGTAAACAAAAAGAAAAATTGTAAAGGAGACAGGACTATGGCAGAAAGAGCAGTAAAATGTACAAGAAAGACCAGTGAAACAGATATTGTACTGGAGTTTAATCTGGATGGCAGGGGAAACGCCAAGGTAGATACGGGAATTGGTTTTTTTGACCATATGCTGACAAGCTTTGCAAAGCATGGTTTCTTTGATCTGAATCTGACGGTAAAGGGAGATTTATATGTAGACAGCCACCATACGATTGAAGATACGGGAATTGTGCTTGGAAAGGCAATTAAGGGTGCTTTGGGAGATAAGAAGTCGATCAAACGCTTTGGCAATTTCTTTCTTCCGATGGATGAAGCGCTGGTGCTTTGTGCAATTGACCTGTCGGGCAGGCCGTACCTGGTTTACGATCTGAATCTGCAGACGGAGAAAATAGGATATTTTGATACACAGATGGTAAAGGAATTCTTTTATGCGGTTGCCTATGGCGCAAAGATGTCCCTGAATCTGAAACAGTTTTCAGGTTCCAATGACCATCATATTGTTGAGGCGGCATTTAAAGCATTTGCAAAGGCTCTGGATGAAGCATCATCTCTGGAGGAAAGACTAAACGGAAAAGTGTTGTCAACAAAGGGAGCACTGTAAGGAGGTATTATGAATTACAAAAAGATAATTCCATGCCTTGATCTGGCACGTCCGGTTGAAATGGCAAAATTTTATAATGATTGTGGCGCTGATGAAATTGCATACTTTGACAGCAAGGCGACAAAAGAGGGACGGGAAGCCAATATTCCGGTTATCAGGGAGATCTGCCAGAATGTGGATATACCGTTAATTGCCTGCGGCGGAGTCCGGAGACTTGAGGATATCAAAAAGATGCTGTATGCGGGTGCTTCCAAGGTATGTATGAAGTCTGCTGCCCTGCATAATCCCCAACTGGTAACGGAAGCGGCGGACCGGTTCGGGTCGGAGCGTATTATCGTTACCATAGATCTGAGTGAATGCAGAGAGCCGGTTGCATATGCAAAGACCCTGAAAGACCTTGGGGCAGGAGAATTGCTGCTGCTTCATAACAATATGGTGCCTGAATACATGGATATTGTAAAGGAAATCAGAAAGACGGTGGCGCTTCCGTTGATTGTTTCCACCTACTCTACGAACGGGCAGGCTGTTGCGGAAATGCTGTCAGAAACAAATGCCGAGTCCATTTCCCTGTATAATCTGAAGCAGATGGATATTATGGAGATCAAACAGGCGTGCAAAGCGGAAAATATTCCTGTCAATACCTTTGAAAGCGCCATTTCCTTTGATGAATTCAAACTGAATTCTGACGGTCTGATTCCCTGCATTGTACAGCATTATAAGACCAATGAGGTGCTGATGATGGCATATATGAACCGGGAATCCTTTGATGAAACCATCCGAACCGGCAGAATGACTTATTACAGCAGGAGCAGGCAGACTCTCTGGACAAAGGGGGAAACCTCCGGACATTACCAGTTTTTAAAAGCTTTGACGCTTGACTGTGATCAGGATACCTTGCTGGCAAAGGTGTCCCAGATCGGAGTTGCCTGTCATACGGGCAGTCCAACCTGCTTTTTTACGGATCTGGTAAGGAAAGAGTATGATGATACCAATCCGATCCGGGTTTTTGAAGAGGAATATGAGATTATTGTCGATAGAAAGAATCACCCGAAGGAAGGTTCCTATACCAATTATTTATTTGATAAGGGAATAGATAAAATTTTGAAGAAGGTCGGAGAAGAGGCAACAGAAATTGTGATTGCTGCGAAAAATCCGGATACGGACGAGATTAAATATGAGATTTCCGATTTCCTATATCATCTGATGGTCCTGATGGTTGAGAGAGGCGTTACCTGGGATGATATTACAAAAGAACTGGCAGACCGGAGATAGGAGGACAAAAAATTGACGAAGTATGGTGTTAATGAATTAAGAAAAATGTTTTTAGAGTTTTTTGAAAGTAAAGGACATTTGAGACTGAATAGTTTTCCCTTAATTCCACATAATGACAATAGTCTGTTGCTGATTAATTCAGGTATGGCACCTTTAAAGCCATATTTTACAGGACAGGAGATTCCCCCGAGGAGACGGGTAACGACCTGTCAGAAATGTATCAGAACCGGCGACATTGAAAATGTCGGAAAGACAGCGAGACACGGTACTTTCTTTGAGATGCTCGGCAATTTTTCATTCGGAGATTATTTTAAAGAAGAGGCGATTACCTGGTCATGGGAATTCCTGACCAAGGTGGTAGGTCTGTCGGAGGACAGACTGTATCCTTCCGTATATCAGGAGGATGATGAAGCGTTTGAGATATGGAATCGGAAGATCGGCATTTCTCCGGAGCGTATTTTCAGATTTGGAAAGGAAGATAATTTCTGGGAGCATGGCGCCGGTCCGTGCGGGCCTTGTTCTGAGATTTATTATGACAGAGGCGAAAAATACGGCTGCGGCAGACCGGATTGTACGGTAGGCTGTGACTGTGACAGATATATAGAAGTCTGGAACAATGTGTTTACACAGTTTGATAATGATGGAAATAATCATTATACGGAGCTGGAACAGAAAAATATTGATACCGGTATGGGATTGGAAAGACTGGCGGTGGTTGTACAGGACGTGGATTCCATTTTTGATGTGGATACGATTAAGGCACTGCGTGACAAGGTATGTGAGATGGCGCATGTGACCTATCAAACCTCTGAAAAAGCAGATGTTTCTATCCGTCTGATCACAGACCATATCCGTTCCGTTACCTTTATGGCATCTGACGGGATTCTTCCGTCCAATGAAGGAAGAGGCTATGTACTCCGAAGGCTGCTCAGACGTGCGGCAAGACATGGAAGACTGCTTGGTATTGAAGGAAGATTTCTGGCGGAGCTGGCCCAGACGGTGATTGCAGTGTCTAAGGACGCATATCCGGAGCTGGAAGAGAAAAAAGCGCATATCATTACCTGTATCCATACAGAAGAAGACAATTTCAATAAAACGATCGACCAGGGACTGATGATCCTGAATGGACTGGTGGACGAGCTGAAACAAAACGGAAGAACGGTTCTGTCAGGCGAGGATGCGTTCCGTTTATATGATACCTATGGGTTTCCGCTTGATCTGACAACAGAGATACTGGAAGAAACCGGTATGTCCGTTGATACGGAGGGCTTTAAAAAGGCCATGGATGTCCAGAGAGAAACTGCACGCAAATCCAGAAAGGTATCGAATTATATGGGAGCAGACGCGACAGTGTATGAACAGATTGATACTGCTCTTACCAGCACATTTACAGGATATGAGAAAATAGCCGATACATCGAAGCTGATTGCAATGACTGCAGACAAAAAGGAAAGGGATACGGTAATTTCAGAGCTTACGGATGTCTTATCCGAGGGACAAAAGGGTTCTGTAATCACAGAAGTCACGCCGTTTTATGCAACCATGGGCGGTCAGACCGGAGATACCGGTATCATTGAATCGCAGACCGGCATTTTTGTTGTGGAGGATACAATCAAGGTTGCCGGAGATAAAATTGCACATCTCGGATATCTTCAGTCAGGGGAATTCAAAACCGGTGATCCGGTAACCTTGAAGGTGGATGCCCGGAGACGTGCTTTAATCTGTAAAAACCATTCCGCAACACATTTGCTGCAGAAGGCTTTGAAGCTGGTGCTCGGTGACCATGTAGAGCAGGCCGGTTCATATGTTTCAGAGGACAGACTTCGTTTTGATTTTACACATTTTCAGGCGCTTTCCGCAGAAGAGATTGCAAAAGTGGAAGCAATCGTTAATGAAGAAATTGAGAAGAATCTGACCGTGAATACGCAGGTTATGGCAATTGAGGATGCAAAGAAAACAGGTGCCATGGCATTATTCGGCGATAAATATGGCGAGACAGTCAGGGTGGTTTCCATGGATGATTTCTCCATAGAATTTTGCGGCGGTACCCACGTTTCCAATACCAGTATGATAGGCAGCTTTAAGATTATTTCCGAAATAGGGATTGCTGCCGGGGTCAGAAGAATTGAGGCATTGACCTCTGTCGGTGCGCTGCATTATTACAACGAGATGGAGGAAGAATTAAAAGCAGCCGCAAAGGCCGCAAAGACGGAGCCTTCGAGACTGGCGGAAAAGATTGATACGCTTCTTGCCGAGCTGAAAGCTCTGACAAGTGAAAACCATAAGCTGAAGGATAAGCTTGCTAAAAATGCACTTGGGAATGTTCTGGACAATGCGGAAGAAGTGCAGGGTGTGAAGATTCTGCCTGTCAGTGTGGCTGATACCGATATGAATGCCCTCAGGAATCTGGGTGATGAGCTTAAGAGTAAGCTTGGCACGTCGGTTGTAATTCTGGCATCAGAAAAGGATGGCAAGGTCAATCTGATTGCCATGGCAACAGAGGACGCGGTAAAGAAGGGCGCCCATGCCGGAAACATTATTAAAGCAATTGCAGGCCTTGTTGGAGGAGGCGGCGGCGGACGCCCGAATATGGCGCAGGCAGGCGGCAAAAATCCGGCGGGTATTGCGGACGCATTGAAAAAGGCAGTAGAGGAAGCAAAGATACAGATTGTATAGTTAGTAGCGGCATATGAATGCGGTAAATTCTTTAATTTGCTATTTTAGCAAATTTTAGTTGACGTTTTGGCAATTTATGATATAATACAGTTTGTGCTAAAAAATACCCAAACAGTTGTTATTTGGATGCACAATATGCAACTGGAGGGAGGTCAGGTGAGAGAATGTCAAATGTAATCGTAAAAGAAAACGAAACATTGGATAGTGCTCTTCGCAGATTTAAAAGAAATTGTGCGAAAGCAGGTATCCAGCAGGAGATTCGTAAAAGAGAGCATTACGAAAAGCCTAGCGTAAAGCGTAAAAAGAAATCAGAGGCAGCTAGAAAACGCAAATACAAATAGATCACGATTTTTGTTGTTCCATATATGATTTTTTTGAGTACCGATTTTTTCGGTACTCTTTTTTTCTTTTTTTACATATAATAGCATAAAGTAATTTGGGTATTGTTTATGAAATTACCGTTTCAAAACAGATGTCTGTATGAAAGCCCGGCTTTAACTCCCGATCTTCAGGGATATTCTACGAAGGTTACCATTCATTATAATACGTTAATGTATGTTGAAAATTTTAAGTGTATTGTAAATGCATCTGAATGTGAGATTCTGATCAGAGCTAAAAAGAATTTGATCCGTATTACAGGAAAGGGCTTGTGCATTGATTATTATTCCAGAAATGAAATAAAAATTTCCGGAAGAATCGAGTGCGTCAATTATATGGAATGAGGGAGTTATGGTTGGTTTTATTTTAAAATATCTGAGTGGATTTGCAAAATATTCTGTTAAGGGAATCGACATTCCCAGATTTTATAATTTGTGCAGCAAAAGAGATATCACGATTTGGGGAATAGAGGAAAAAGAGGACAAGGAAACCTTTTTTATCAACCGGAAGGATATGGAGGCTATCTTAATTCCCGCATCGAAATCCAACGTGGAACTTACAATGTTAAAAGAATACGGTTGCAGGGTGTTTCTAAAAACACATAGAAAAAGAATTCCGTTTGTTGTAGGGTTTATTATGTTTGCTGTTATTATTTATTTACAGTCTCTGTATATATGGGATATCAATATCAGTGGTGAAACGAATTATACGAAGGAGGAAATTTTAAGCCATATTGAAAAAAATTATGTTTCAGAGGGAACCTTAAAGTCTGAAGTGGATTGTGAAGCGCTTGAAAAGAATCTTCGGAAGGATTTTGACGAAATTGCCTGGATTTCCTGCAGTATTGACGGTACAAGACTCAATATTACACTGACAGAGACGCTGGATGTTTTTACGGATACCAGTCTGACCACGCCGTCAAATGTTGTAGCTGTCAAGGACTGCACGATTACCAATATGATTACCACCGCAGGAACGCCTGTCGTAAAGGTAGGAGATGACGTCAAAAAAGGAGATATTCTGATTTCCGGTGCAATCTATCTGTATGATGATAACAAGGAAATTCTGGATACGCATTATGTGGCGGCCAAAGGTGAAATTCTCGGATTGACAGAATATCGGTATGAAGACTCCATGGAATTGTCATACTATAAAAAGGAATACAGTCAGAACAGCCGGTCGTATTACCGTTTCGGAATGTTTACATATAATTTTACGCCCTATGTTCCTGATATCACATATGAGAATTTTGATACAGTGTCAAAGGAACATAAATTTCATATAGGCAACAGCTTTTATCTGCCGTTTCGTTATGAGAAAATTACGAATAAAGAGTATGAGCTGGTGCTTGCCTCCTATACGGAGGAGGAAGCAAAAAGCAGGATGGAGGAACGTCTGATGCAATATATTACAGGATTACAAGAAAAGGGGGTGCAAATCTTAGAAAATAATGTTAAAATAACTATGCATGATGATCAATGTATCGCATCAGGTACGATAAAAGTCTGTGAGCCGGTTGGCATTTCAAAAGAGCTGGAGATTATAAGCGAGGAGACAGAGAGTGAGTAGTATTTCAAAATCCATGACAGTCACATCGGAATATGTTCAGAATGTATTCGGGCAGTTTGATGTGCATGCGAAGAAAATTGAAAAAGCCTTTCAGGTTTCCATGATCCTGCGGGATGACAAGCTGAAAATCTCAGGAGAGGAACAGGAAGTCAATAAAGCCATGGATGTATTGGAACAGCTGTTTGCTGTTGCGGAGCGTGGCACGCAGATAGATTCCCAGAAGGTTGATTATATCATTTCCGTTTCAAAAGAATCTCCAAAGGAAGCAAAAGAAAATATTGCGGAGCTCGAACATGACATTATCTGCCATACCATAAACGGTAAGCCGATTATGCCGAAAACGAGAGGACAGAAAGCATATGTACATGCCATCGATCAGTCCATGATCGTATTTGGCGTGGGACCGGCAGGAACCGGTAAGACATACCTTGCCATGGCAAAGGCGATTACAGCGTTTAAGAATAACGAGGTTAACCGGATTATATTGACCAGACCGGCTATAGAAGCAGGGGAAAAGCTTGGTTTTCTGCCCGGAGATCTGCAGAGTAAGGTAGATCCATATTTGAGGCCGTTGTATGACGCCTTGTATGAAATTATGGGCGGGGATTCTTTTATGAAAAATATGGAAAAGGGGCTGATCGAGGTTGCGCCTTTAGCCTATATGAGAGGAAGAACGCTGGATCATGCATATATCGTATTGGATGAAGCGCAGAATACAACGCCGGCTCAGATGAAAATGTTTTTGACCAGAATTGGATTTGGCTCGAAGGCAATTATTACAGGAGACCTGTCTCAGAAGGATCTGCCTTTTGAAGCGAAGTCCGGTCTGGATGTGGCGCTGCATGTAATCAGGGATATTGAGGAAATCAGTGTCTGCAGGTTGACAAGCCTGGATGTTGTGCGGCATCCTTTGGTGCAGAAGATTGTCAATGCTTACGAGGTTTATGAAAACAGGGAAAAACGTCTTGAAAAGGCGGAAGGCAAATCCGGTGCAGCCGCAAAGAGACAAGCTGTAAAAAGGAAAGGCAGGAGATAAAGATGTCTTATTTCGTTGAAAACGAATATGGAGACATTACGATTCCATCATACGAAGCAGTCATTTGTTCCGTCATTGAACAGGCATTGGAGTTTATAAAATGTCCATATGCGTGTGAAGTGAATGTTCTGTTGACGAATAATGCCGAAATACAAAAAATCAACCGGGAACAAAGAGGGATTGATGCACCGACGGATGTATTGTCTTTTCCGATGATTGATTATAAGCGACCCGGGGATTTTTCACTGGTTGAAGAAAATATTGCGGATTATTTTCATCCGGAAACAGGAGAGCTGTTGCTGGGAGATATTGTGATATCAATTGACCGTGTATATGAACAGGCGGAAAGCTATAATCATTCCGGAACCAGAGAACTGGCATTTTTGACCGCTCACAGTATGCTTCATCTGTTTGGTTATGATCATATGACAGAAGCTGACCGGCAGAGAATGGAACAAATGCAGGAAGAAATTCTTACCATGAAAGGATATACGAGGGATTATGAAGAAGATTAAGTTAGGCGTATGGATTGTAACATTGAGTATTGCTGCAATGGGTCTTGCCGGATGCGGCAAAAAAACAGAGGTTGAAACAGAAGCAACCACAGAGATGACAACAGAAGCATCCGTAGAACAGACGACGGAAGCAACAACGGAAGAAATCCGGCATGAGGGTATCTACAATGATCTGACCGGTGTGTGGGAAACGGACCGGACGGAGCCATATGGCCGGCCAATTTCCGTTATGATGAATAATATCAGTGATGCCATGCCGCAATGCGGAATCGGAGAAGCGGATGTTGTGTATGAGATGGTAGTGGAAGGCAGCATTACAAGATTACTGGCAATTTTCAGCGATTATTCCAATATCGAACGGCTTGGATCTATCAGAAGCTGCAGACCTTACTATGTGACGGTTTCCATGGAATATGATGCGATCTATATGCATTACGGACAGTCCCCGCAGGGAGAGACCAAGCTTGAAACCTCAGGAATCGACAATCTGAGCGGACTTTCCGCAGAAGGAAATGTGACCTATTATCGTTCAACTGACAGAGTGGCACCTCATAATGTTTTTACAAATCCTGAAATGATACAGGCCGGTATTGATTATATGGGATATTCCACAGAGCATTATTACGGCTTTGAAAGTATGTTTTCCTTTCATGATGAGATCACTCCGTTAGAAGGCGGAGAGACGGCAAACAAAATTACGACCGATTATAAGATCAACCATCCATGGTTTGAGTACCATGCGGATGACGGTCTTTATTACAGATTCCAATATAACACGGAGCATATAGACGGTAATACGAATGAGCAGATCGCATTTGAAAACATTATTGTACAGTTTGCCCATTATTCGGACCTGGATAGTGAAGGCAGACAGCAGATTGATCTGGTTGGTTCCGGTTCCGGTCTGTATGCAACAAACGGTAAGATTATTCCGATTACATGGCAAAAGACTTCAGAAAATGCCCAGACAAAGTTTTTTACGGAGGATGGAGAAGAGCTTCTGCTGAATCCGGGTAAAACCTGGGTTGCTGTTTTTGAATCCGAAAATACGAATGGCGTAACCTGGGAATAATCCCTTTGCGGTATCTGATATATTTAATCTGAAATGGCAGTTTGAGACAAAGACGATTCACTTGTCTTTGCTCAAATTGCCATTTTTTTAAAGCATAAATCCCGAATAAATGCAGATAATTTTCTTAAAAGGGGGAGATGTTTTGAAAAAAGGTTTTTTAATTGCAGTGACTGCGCTGATTATTCTGTTTTTATTATCTTTTGCAGGTTCCTATATCGTATATACAAAGATGGAGCACTATTCTGATGATGCAGATCCGGTTCTTATATCGGAATCCGTGACGGAAGAAGACCGTGTAGTGGCGGCCGATCATGTGATCACAAAACAGCGAGAAACGGAAGAAAGTACGGAAACGGAAGAGCAGACAGAAAATCCAAATACATTTTATGCAAAGGAATATAACGGATATGTAGCCATCTTTAATCATACGAACAGTCTTTATGAATATACGGATATCAGTGTAGAGATGCTGGACGATGTCGTAAAAAAAAGAATTAAGGAAGGCATATATTTTGAAAATATTGAAGAATTGTTTGCTTTTCTTGAATCCTATTCCAGTTAATGATAAAATAAACACAACTATGGATTCATCATGGGCGCTTTAGAAAAATGACGGAGAAAACAATGAGATATGATGTAGTGGTAATCGGAGGAGGTATGTCAGGCATGACTGCCGCCATCCGGGCAGCTTCCGGAATGAGAAGCAGGGGGAAAACGCCTCATATACTGCTTTTGGAGAAAAATAAAAAACTGGGAAAAAAGCTTTATGCAACTGGAAACGGAAAATGTAATCTGGCAAACCGGAATCTTGATTTGAGCTGTTACGAAAGTGAGAATGAATTCTTCCCATATAAGATTATGACAGTAAACAGCTGCAATGAGGTGGAGGCCTTTTTCAGACAGCTCGGCGTAATGCTCCGGGACGATCATGGATATCTCTATCCGATGTCCATGCAGGCTTCTTCTATAGTATGGGCATTATCAGACCGGATCAGGGCAGAAAAGATTGAACTGCATTTGTCGGAAAAGGCAGAATCGGTCAAAATACAGGATGGTTTATACAGGGTGTATACCGATCAGGGAAGCTATGAAACCGTCAATCTGATTCTTGCCTGCGGCGGGGCAGCGGCACCGAAGCTTGGGGGCAGTCTGTCCGGTTACAGGCTTGCCGAGTCTTTAGGGCATACCGTCATCCAGCCGCTTCCCGGTCTCTGTAAGTTAAAAACAAAGGAAGATTGTGAATTATTAAACGGTGTCAGAACCGGTGCAGAAGCCGCTTTATATATTGATGACAAGCTATATATGACTGAGAGAGGAGAACTGCAGTTTACCGCAGAGGGTTTGTCCGGTATCATGATCTTTAATCTCAGCGTACCTGCAGCTGTTTACCTGAAGCAAAATGAAAACGTGAGTGTCGTGGTTGATTTTTTGCCGGATCTGACGGAGCCTGCGATTATATCTTATCTGGAATCCTTTCAGTCTGACAACCCGGACCGGACCGTTTTAGCCTGTCTGAACGGACTGCTGCATGAAAAGATTTCCCAATACATATCAAAGCGGATGAACATAAGCGGAAAATATACCGGGGAATTGGATAAACATACATTTTATGAGATTGCAAAACGGATGAAACGATGTATCTTTCCGGTTATATCTTCAGGCAGCTTTGAGGAAGCGCAGGTTGCCTGTAAAGGAATAGATACCATGCAGATCAATCCGGATACAATGGAATCCAGAATTCAGCCGAATCTTTTCCTCACAGGCGAAATGCTGGATGTGACGGGAAAGTGTGGGGGTTATAACCTGATGTGGGCTGTGATTACCGGAATAAAGGCAGGGAATGGGATACATATATGATTCGGATCAGTAATATAAAAATGCCCGTGGATTACAAAAAAGAAGATCTGGATGCGGAGATTGGAAGACGCCTCAGGCTGAAACCGTGGCAGTTTTCTTATGAGTTATCCAGATTATCCATTGACAGCCGGGAAAAAAATCATGTGAAATATATCATATCCGTGAATGTTTTTTCAGAGTTTGAGCAGCAAATCCTAAGAAAAGTTCACGATAATAATATTATGTTAACTAATGAAACGAAATATACCCTGCCGGCCTCCGGTACAGTACCGATGAAGTTTTCTCCTGTGATCATAGGAACCGGACCTGCCGGCCTGTTTGCCGGTCTGATGCTTGCCAGGGCAGGATATGCGCCGGTTTTGTTTGAACGGGGCATGGATGTTGAACGGCGGACGGCCCTGGTACAGAGCTTCTGGGAAGGAAGACGGCCGTTAAATCCGGATTGTAATGTTCAGTTCGGTGAAGGCGGTGCAGGTACATTTTCCGACGGAAAGTTGAATACCGGGATTAAGGATCATTCCGGCCGGCGTTCCGAGGTATTGAAAACCTTTGCGGATTTTGGTGCCGATTCGTCAATTCTGTACAGCAATAAACCGCATATTGGTACGGATGTACTGGTGTCGGTTGTGAAAAATATCAGAAATGAGATTCTCAGACTCGGGGGACAGGTTTGCTTTGAATCCTGTTTGGTTGATTATCAGCTGGTGGATGCGGACACAGTCTCGGTTATCATCGAGCATAACGGTAAGAAGAAGGAATTGTTCACCAATGCGCTTGTACTTGCAATCGGACACAGTGCCAGGGATACTTTCCGGTTATTATATGAGAAGGGGCTTCCGATTGAACAGAAACCGTTTGCCATGGGAGTCAGGATAGAGCATCCCCGTATTATGATTGATGAGGGACAGTATGGAACGCTTCCGTTGTATCGGGAGCTGCTTCCGGCTGCAGACTATAAATTTGCATACCGGACGGAGGACGGAAGGAATGTCTATACCTTTTGTATGTGTCCCGGCGGATATGTCGTGAATGCATCCTCGGAGCCGGGCGGCTTGTGCGTAAACGGCATGAGCTATTCCGGCAGAAACGGCAAAAATTCCAACAGTGCAGTGGTGGTAAATGTGACGCCGGAGGATTATGGCTCCGATCATCCGCTTGCGGGAATGTTCTTTCAGCAGAAATGGGAAAAAAAGGCATATGAAGCCGCAGATGGTAAAATACCGGTACAGCGTTTCGGAGATTATATGCGTGGAAGAACAACTACGGAATTCGGAAGGATTCATCCGGAAATCAAAGGCGCATATGCATTTGCCGATCTGAAAAGCTGTTTGCCAGAGTATATAAACAATGCTATAATAAAAGGAGTTTTGTCCTTTGACAGATATCTTCCCGGCTATGCGGATTGTGATGCTGTTTTAAGCGGAATAGAGGCCAGAACCTCTTCTCCTGTAAAGATTCTGAGAAATCAGACCTTTACCTGTGAGCATACGGCGATTTACCCCTGTGGTGAGGGAGCAGGCTATGCGGGAGGAATCACATCTGCTGCTGTTGACGGCATCAGGGTGGCGGAAGCTGTCATATCAAAATATTCTATACAAAAGGATTAGGTATAATGGAAAACAGAAAATATCTCAAAAACAAACAGAAAATTGTAATAAAAATCGGTTCCTCATCCCTGATTCATCAGGAGACAGGCGGATTGGACTATCTGAAATTGGAAAAACTGGTCCGCATCATCTGTGATCTGAAAAATCAGGATAAGGATGTGGTGTTGGTTTCTTCCGGAGCCATCGGGGTAGGAGCCATGTCCCTAGGTCTTCAGAAAAAACCGAAAACAACGTCATTGAGACAGGCCTGTGCCGCTGTCGGCCAGGGACAGCTGATGATGATTTATCAGAAGCTTTTTTATGAGTATCACAGAACTGCTGCACAGGTTCTTCTGACCTTTGACGTCATATCCTCTGACGAACGGCGGAAGAATGCGATAAATACCTTTGAGGAGCTTTTGCAGCTGGATGTCGTCCCGATTGTAAATGAAAATGATACGGTTGCAATTGATGAGCTGGATGACAGTGTGGCTTTTGGCGACAATGATACCTTGTCTGCAATTGTTGCATCCATGATTCATGCGGATCTGCTGATTCTTTTAACGGATATAGACGGACTGTATACAGACGATCCGAGAAGTCATCCGGAGGCCAGACTGATACCTGTTGTTGAAAGAATAGATGACAGGATCAGAAAAATGGCAAAGGATGCGGGCTCTTCGCTTGGTACAGGCGGTATGACTACCAAGATTGCAGCGGCAAGGATTGCAGCAAATTCCGATTCCGATATGGTAATTGTATCGGGAAAGGATATAGATAATATTAACAGGGTTATGGCCGGAGAAGATATCGGAACCCTGTTTCTGGCCTATAAAGAGGATGCCTTTGATCTGTCCTCCTTTATTATACA
Organism: uncultured Coprococcus sp.; assembly: GCA_947632705.1. Lineage (GTDB taxonomy): Bacteria > Bacillota > Clostridia > Lachnospirales > Lachnospiraceae > Coprococcus. Next base: position 49,422 of record CANRQE010000001.1, read on the forward strand.
TAAAGAATATTTACAGTAATGGAGGCTTTATGGACGAGAAAAAAATTGCAAGAATCAATGAATTATACCATAAATCAAAGGCGGAAGGTTTAACGGAGGAAGAGACGCAGGAGCAGAAGCTGCTCAGGCAGGAATATATTTTTGCAATCAGAAATAATCTGAGAGGCCTGCTGAATAATATCAGCATAAAAGAGGCTGACGGTACGATTACGGATTTAAGTACAAAGGATCGGACAAAAAAGATTTAAGTATGACCGGGTGGGTGTATGGATAAGAAAATTCTCAGAAAACAGATGCTGCAGAAAAGACGCGGTCTTTTGGATGAGGCTGTTAAAAAGAATTCCGCCGCCGTCATGCAGAGGCTGACCGCAAATGCAGTGTATCGGGACGCCGCATGCATTCTGACCTATATCAGTACGGATCATGAAGTAGATACAACGGAGCTGATCAGGCGGGCGTGGACAGAAAATAAGCAGGTTTTTGTTCCGAGAGTCTGCGGAAAAGGAATGGAGTTTTACAGGATTCATTCCTTTGAGGATGTGGAACCCGGAGCATATGGGATTTTAGAGCCGAAAGGGACTGAAATTTCTAAAGCGGAAAAGGGCCTTCTGATCGTACCGGGGGTTGCATTTGATAAAAGCGGTAACCGTATTGGGTATGGAGGCGGTTTTTATGATGCCTATATCAGCCGCTATCCGGATTTGAAAAAGGTCGCTCTTGCTTATGAGTTTCAGGTATTGGAAACCATTCCGGCGGAGGATTTTGACCAGGCTGTAGATATGATTATTACGGAGAACCATATTTATGATGGAAAGGCGTTTCGCGCAAAGCATCATTCTGACCAATTCTGATTCAGGATAGAAATATTTTTTTCATATAGGAGGACAGATATGTATCTGGAAGAGATAGGACGTGCGGCAAAGGCCGCAAGCCGTTTTATGGCGAAATGCGGACAGATTCAAAAAAACGAGGCCTTATTAAAGGTAGCGGAGGATTTGCTTGCACATCAGGCAGAGATCATAAAAGCAAATGAAGCAGATGTGGAAAATGCCAGAAAGAATGGTATGAGTGAGTCTTTAATCGACCGGCTGATGTTAACGCCGGCAAGGTTTGACGGCATGACGGAGGGAATTCGGCAGGTGGCTGCATTGGAGGATCCAATCGGCGAAGTGCTGAGTATGAAAAAACGTCCGAACGGACTGATGATCGGACAAAAACGCGTTCCGATTGGGGTAATCGGAATTATATATGAATCCCGGCCAAATGTAACGGTGGATGCGTTTGCCCTGACCTTTAAAACCGGAAACGCGGTCATCCTGCGGGGCGGCAGTGACTGCATTCATTCCAATATTGCGCTTGTGAATGTCATCCGGAATTCTTTAAGAGACAGCGGAATTGATGAAAATGCCATTTCCCTGATTGAAAAGACGGATCGTGCTGTTGCAACAGAATTTATGAAAATGAATCGGTATCTGGACCTTTTGATACCAAGAGGCGGAGCGGGTCTGATCCGGAATGTATGTGAAAACGCAACGGTTCCTGTGATAGAGACGGGAACCGGAAATTGTCATATTTATGTGGATAAGGATGCGGATCTGAAAAAGGCGGTTTCCATCATACATAATGCCAAGCTTCAGAGGCTCGGAGTCTGCAATGCATGTGAATCTCTGGTGATTCATAAGGATATTGCCGGTGCTGCGATTCCACTCATAGCTGCAGATCTGAAGGCAGCCTCCTGTGAGATCCGCGGGGACGAAAGCGCTTGTAAGGAAGATGATTATATTGTTTCAGCCAGTCCAGAGGATTATGGGAAGGAATATCTGGATAAGATTATATCCGTAAAAGTAGTTGAAAATCTGGATGAAGCAATTGATCATATCAACCGGTACAGTACGGGGCATTCCGAGGCAATTATTACGGAAAATTATGATGCGGCGCAACGATTTTTGGAGGAAATTGATTCTGCCTGTGTCTATGTGAATGCATCAACCCGGTTTACGGACGGATTTATGTTTGGGTTTGGCGCAGAGATCGGAATATCGACGCAGAAGCTGCATGCCAGAGGACCGATGGGACTGTTGGCGCTGACTTCGACAAAATATATCATATATGGAAACGGACAGATCAGAGAGTGACGGAGCAAAGGAGAGGTAAGGAGAAACTATATGGCAAATGAAATGAAATTTACAGGCACAAATACATATATTGCATCAGAGGAACTGATGGCGGCAGTGGACGTGGCAAGGATGCTGGAAAAACCGCTTTTGATCAAGGGAGAACCGGGTACGGGAAAAACCATGCTTGCAGAAGCAATCAGCCAGTCTTTGAATATGCCGTTATATGTCTGGAATATTAAATCCACAACAAAGGCGCAGGACGGACTGTATGTATATGATACGGTGCAGAGACTTTATGACAGCCAGTTCGGCGGCAGGGAAGTGGATAATATTGCCAATTATATCAAGCTCGGGAAATTAGGAGAGGCTTTTCAAAATCCGGAACAGGTGATTTTGCTGATCGATGAGATTGATAAGGCGGATCTGGAATTTCCGAATGATCTGCTGTGGGAGCTTGACAAGATGGAATTTTATATTCATGAAACGGGGGAGACGGTGAAGGCGAAAACAAGGCCGATTGTGATTATCACTTCCAATGCTGAAAAGGAGCTTCCGGATGCGTTCTTAAGAAGGTGTATTTTTCATTATATTGCTTTTCCGGAGCCTGCCCAGATGGATGAGATCGTCAGAGCTCATTTTGAGACAATTGATGAGGATCTGTTAAAACAGGCGATGGATACCTTTTATTGGATTCGTACATTAAAGGATGTAAGAAAGAAACCGAGCACGTCAGAGCTGATCGACTGGTTAAGGGCGTTGGTGCATGGCGGTGTCGATCCGGAGACGATCAGGGAAACAACTCCGTATCTCGGCGTGCTGATTAAAAAGGATGAGGATTTGGAAGTAGTAAACAAGAGGAGAATGTAATGTTTACAGATTTTTTCTATACCCTGAAAAACAAAGGTCTGGATGTCTCCACAACAGAATGGCTGACTCTGATGGACGCTCTTTCAAAGGGACTGGCGAAATCCAGCCTGACAGAATTTTATTATCTGGGAAGAATGATTCTTGTCAAGCATGAATCGGATTTTGACAAATATGATCTGGCCTTCATGGAATATTTTAAGGGAATCCAGAGGGAAGATGAAGTTCCTGCGCATATCATGGAATTTCTGGATAAACAGGATATGGAGACCGATCAGCAGAATAAAGAGATATATGGTGTTGAGACCAGCAGGGATGCAAATGAAGTCAAGCGGATGTTTCGGGAACGTCTGACAGAGCAGAAATCAGAACATAATGGAGGAAATTACTGGATCGGAACCAGCGGGGGTTCTGCATTTGGGCATCACGGAAGAAACCCGGGCGGTATCCGGGTTGGAGGCGTATCCGGTATGCGTACGGCCTTTCAGGTTATGGGGGAACGTAAATATGTGGATTTCCGCCATGATAAAACGATTGATATCAGGCAGTTTCAGGTGGCGTTCCGGAGACTCAGGCAATATTCGTCAAAGCTGGATGTGCCTAAAACAGAACTGGATATCAATAAAACCGTAGACGCGACCTGCGAAAACGGAGGGTTCCTCCAGCTGGAATTTGATAAACCGAGAAAAAATACAGTGAAGCTGCTGCTGCTTTTTGACTGTGGCGGAACCATGTATCCGTTTGCAGAGCTTTGTAATAATCTCTTTCAGGCAGTGCACAAGGCCAATCACTTTAAAGATGTGAAGACCTATTATTTTCATAATTGCATTTACAGCAAGGTGTATAAGACAGCGGAGTGTGAGATGGGCGACTGGTATGATCTGGATTATGTATTTAAACATACAGACAAGGATTATAAGGTGATCATTATCGGTGATGCCCAAATGGCACCGGAAGAATTATTTGACCTGAACGGAAATTACAGCGGACCAAATGACGGTATGAGCGGCTATGAATGGAATCAGCTGCTTAGAAGTAAATATAAAAAATGTGTGTGGTTAAATCCGAGACGTCATACTACCCTGTCCAGTGTATTGAGCTGGATGGAGTCGGAGGAAGCTCTGGCAAATCTGTATGACATGTATCCTTTGACCGTGGATGGTTTAAAGGCGGCAATTACCAAACTGATGGCACCGAAATAGAAAAGGAGGTTTTTATGGCGGAAATGACCCGTAAGGAGCTTTTAGAAAAGCTCTCACAGATGGAGGCATCCATACAACAGAAAACCTATACAATCAATGCAGATGAAAATAATACGAAGGATATCAAAATGAACCGTAAGTATGCTGTCTGCTTTGGCGGCGGAGGCGGCAAAGGCGCCTATCAGATCGGCGTTTATCAGGCAATCGTGGATTATGGACTGCTGCCGCAGATCCATGCGGTTTCCGGAACCTCAATCGGAGCTTTGAACGCCATGCTGCTTGCGATGCGCGACCTGGATAATGCGGTAAAAGCGTGGGACAATATCAGCCTGAAGACCGTATTTTCACCGGATGCAGATCTGCTGTTTAATGGCTCCATAGGTATGTTTTCCAGAAATGAAATGCTGAAGATGTTTGATCAGTATCTGGATTTTGACAGAATCCGACAGGCCGGAATGGATATTTATGTAAATGTTTCGGTAAAAGAGGGAGATATAAATAAACCGCTTTATCTGAAGGTCAACGAGCTCCAAAAAAGCGATATAATCCAGATACTCAGTGCCTCTTCCGCCATGCCGATTATCTATGAAAGTATTTCTTATCAGGGCATGCAGCTTTCCGATGGAGGACTGACGGACAATATTCCGGTTAAGCCTCTGTATGAAAACGGATGTCAATATATTATATTGTGCGGTTTAAATCCGGCGGCAAAAAAGAATCTTGACAAATACCCAGATGCGGATTTTATTGAGATATATCCGAGCGTCAATCTGGGAGATACCTTTCAGGGTACGCTAAATTTTTCCAGGGACGCCCTGAAGTTTCGTAAAATGCTGGGTTATAAGGATGCCATGCGGGCATTCCGGGCATATTTTGAGGCAGACCCGCAGTATATTGCAACTCTGGAATATGAAAAAGAGAATGATATCAGGGAGATCAGGGCCGCATTAAAAATTACATCCATTGAAGAGCAGACACAAAGCTCTGTTAAAAGCGTAAGAGATCTTTACGACCGGTATGATATTCCATAATGTATTAAGAATAAACAGAACTTGTAACACGAAAGGGCAGGAAACATGCATCAGGATATCAATTTTGATCAGATCAGTCTGCAGCTGCCGCCACCGGTAAAAGAACCGGAACGGCAGTATTATTTCATTGCAAAATGCAGGCAGTATGTAAAGGAAAAAAGTGAGGAGCTGGGACGTCCTCTGACCTGTCTGGTACAGACCTTCGGCTGTCAGATGAATGTACGGGATTCGGAAAAGCTGCTTGGAATATTGGAGCAGATCGGCTACATAAAAACAGAAAGTCAGGATGCGGATTTTGTAGTTTATAATACCTGTACGGTCAGAGAGCATGCCAATACCAAGGTTTATGGACATCTTGGCCTGATTAAGCACCAGAAAAAGAGAAATCCGCATATGATGATTGCACTTTGCGGATGTATGATGCAGGAAGCACATGTAGTAGAAACGATTCAGAAAAAATATGGATTTGTGGATATTGTTTTTGGCACTCATAATGTATTTAAGCTTGCAGAAATATTATGCAGCCGGATAGAGGCAGGCAGTATGATCATAGATATCTGGAAGGATACGGATATGATCGTAGAGGATCTGCCGGCCGTCAGGGAATTCCCGTTTAAGTCAGGTGTCAATATTATGTTTGGTTGTAATAATTTCTGCAGTTATTGTATTGTTCCGTATGTCAGGGGACGGGAACGCAGCCGGAACCCGGAGGATATTCTGGAAGAAATACGAAATCTTGCAAAAGACGGCGTTGTGGAAATTATGCTGCTTGGCCAGAATGTAAATTCTTATGGCAAAAATCTAAAACAGCCGGTTACCTTTGCACAGTTACTAAAACAGGTTGTTCAGATACCTGGCATTGAGCGGGTGCGGTTTATGACTTCCCACCCGAAGGATTTGTCGGATGAACTGATTGATGTGATTGCTGCAAACGAAAAAATCTGCAGACATCTGCATCTGCCGGTCCAGTCCGGATCCTCCAGAATCCTTGAGAAAATGAACCGGCATTATACCAAGGAAGGCTATCTGGAGCTGGTACGGAAAATCAAAACAAAAATTCCGGATATTTCGATTACAACCGATATTATTGTAGGCTTTCCGGGAGAAACTGAGGAAGATTTTGCAGATACCATGGATGTTGTGGAACAGGTACAGTACGACGCGGCATTTACTTTTATTTACTCCAGACGAACAGGAACTCCGGCAGCCGGCTGGGAAACAGGCGCAACGCCGGAGGAAATACAGGACAGGTATCAGCGTCTTTTAAAGCGTGTGCAGGATATCGGAGCGGTCAATGCAAAAAAACTGGAAGGAAAAATCCTGCCGGTACTGGTGGAGGAAATCAGCGGGCAGGACGGCAGTCTGTTGACGGGAAGATTATCCAATAATCTTCTGGTACATTTTAAAGGGTGTCCGGAGCTGATCGGACAGATCCTTCCGGTTCGTTTAAATGAAAGTAAAGGTTTTTATTATATCGGAGAGATGATAGAACAGGAGTAACGACAGTGGCAGCACTTTCACCAATGATGCAGCAGTATGTAGAAGTAAAAAAAGAATATCAGGATTGTATATTATTTTACAGGCTTGGAGATTTTTATGAAATGTTTTTTGAGGATGCTCTGACTGCATCCAGAGTACTGGATATTACGCTGACGGGTAAGGATTGCGGACAGGAGGAACGGGCGCCTATGTGCGGGGTTCCGTATCATGCCTGCGATGTGTACCTGAACAAGCTGATCGAACAGGGGTTTAAGGTTGCAATCTGTGAACAGACAGAGGATCCGAAGAAAGCAAAAGGGATCGTAAAGCGGGAGGTCATTCGGGTTGTCACACCCGGAACCAATATGTCCGATGCGATTTTAAACGAGGGGAAAAATAATTTCCTGATGAGTATCTATGCGAATAAGGGAAAATTCGGTCTGTCCGTCGTGGACGTTACAACGGGAGAATTCAGAACCTGCCGTGTTCAGGATATTCAAAAGCTTCAGGATGAAATCAATAAATATCAGCCATCTGAAATCATTGGAAATACAGAGTTTATGACGTCGGATCTGGATTTTGCGAATATGACTGAGAAGCAGCATATTTCTGTTTCGGAAGCACCGGATTATTATTTCGCGGAAAATCTGTGTACGGATGCAATTATGAGGCAGTTTGGTGTTAAGAGTATGGAAGGACTGGGACTGAAGGATATTCCGGATTCCATGATATCTTCAGGTGTGCTGTTACAATATCTGCATGAAACGCAAAAAAATGCACTGGATCATATCAATCATATCAGCCTGTATTCGATTGAGGATTATATGATGCTTGACAGTGCTACCAGAAGAAATCTGGAGCTTTGCGAGACCTTAAGGGATAAGCAGAAGAGAGGTTCCCTGTTATGGATTCTTGACAAGACCAAGACAGCGATGGGCGCCAGAATGCTTCGCAACATGATTGAGCAGCCGTTGATTAAAAAAGAAGAGATTGAGGCCCGACTTTCTGCAATTGAGGCTTTCAATGAAGATATGATTACAAGAGATGAAATCAGAGAGTATCTGAATACGATATACGATCTGGAGCGGCTGATGACAAGAATCTCACTGAGAACCGCAAATCCAAGGGATCTGCTTGCCTTTAAAACTTCACTGAAGCTGCTTCCGTATATCAGACAATTACTGCATCCATATCAAACCGGTCTTCTGGCTGAAATTTACCGGAATATGGATGAACTGCAGGACCTGTATGAGTTGCTGGAAGCCGCAATTTCTGAGGAAGCACCGATCATGATCCGGGAAGGCGGTATTTTCAAAGAGGGATTTTTGGAAGAAATTGATGTATTAAAATCAGCTAAAACAGACGGAAAGAACTGGATTGCAGAGCTTGAGGCAAGAGAAAAGGAACAGACCGGCATCAAGAATCTCAGAATTAAATTCAATAAGGTATTCGGCTACTATTTTGAAGTTACCAATTCCTATCAGTCTCTGGTGCCGGATTATTTTATCCGGAAACAGACAATGGCAAATGCAGAGCGATATACCACAAAGGAGCTGGACGAGCTTGCCGCTCAGATTCTCGGTTCCGAGGATAAGCTGTATGCTTTGGAGTATGAGACTTATGTAAACTTAAGGGACCGGCTTGCAGGGGAGCTGCTGAGAGTACAGAAGACGGCAAGAAGCATTGCCGTTTTAGATGTTCTGGCGTCCCTTTCCTATGTATCCATGGCGAATCACTATGTCAGACCTGAGATCAATACGGAAGGGATTATAGACATCAGGGAGGGCAGACATCCTGTGGTTGAGAAGATGACGGATCATGATATGTTTATAGCCAATGATACATATCTGAATAATTATGAAAGCCGGATATCCATTATTACAGGCCCGAATATGGCAGGAAAGTCTACCTATATGCGCCAGACTGCATTGATTGTTCTGATGGCACAGATCGGGTGCTTTGTTCCCGCCTCCGCCGCCAATATCGGTATCTGTGACAGAATCTTTACCCGGGTCGGCGCTTCCGATGATCTGGCCTCCGGACAGAGTACCTTTATGGTGGAGATGAATGAGGTTGCCAATATTCTCAGAAATGCCACGAAAAACAGTCTTTTGATCTTAGATGAGATCGGCAGAGGAACCAGCACCTATGATGGGCTGAGCATTGCATGGGCCGTGATAGAATATATCAGCAATCAGGAGCTTCTGGGTGCAAAAACCCTGTTTGCCACCCATTATCATGAGCTGACCGAGCTTGAGGGCAAGCTTTCATCCGTCAATAATTACTGTATTGCCGTAAAGGAGGACGGAGACGATATCGTTTTCCTGCGAAAAATCATAAAAGGCGGTGCAGACAGAAGCTATGGAATTCAGGTGGCGAAGCTGGCAGGAATTCCTGCTTCCGTGATTAACCGTGCGCAGGAAATCTGCAATGAACTGGTGGATACGGATATCACGGAGAAAATAAAAAATATCAAAATCAGCAATGAATGTAAAAGGGCGCCGGAGGATACCCAGATGTCTTTGTTTGCATCGGCGCAGGAGAGCCAGGTGCTTGCAGAAATCAGAGAAATAGATTTGTCCAATATGACCCCTATGAAGGCTCTGTTGTATCTGAATGAGATACAAGACAGACTTTCATAAGAAAAGAACAGGGAGTAAAATAGTATGATCAGAGTCTTAGATCAGAATACGGTTGATAAAATAGCGGCCGGAGAGGTAATTGAAAAACCCGGTTCCGTAGTAAAGGAGTTAGTCGAGAATTCCATTGATTCCGGTGCGACTGCTGTTACCATTGAAGTAAGAGACGGAGGTATGAGCTTTATCCGGATAACGGATAATGGCTGCGGAATCGAAAAGGAGGATGTGCCGAAAGCCTTCCTTCGCCATGCTACAAGCAAGCTGGTGTCCGCAGAGGACTTACTGCGTTTATCTTCCCTGGGATTCCGGGGAGAAGCGTTATCCAGTATTGCTGCCGTGGCACAGGTGGAATTGATCACAAAGCCAAAGGGCAGTCTTACAGGAGTCCGGTATCAGATTCACGGTGGAAAAGAGATATCCATGGAAGAAATCGGATGTCCGGACGGAACCACGATTGTTGTCAGAAATCTGTTTTATAACACGCCCGCCAGAAAGAAATTTATGAAGACCCCTGCAACGGAGCTGTCTTATATCTATGATCTGGTGTGCCGGATCAGTATGTCCCATCCGGAGATTTCCTTCAAGATGGTTGCGAATGGAACCAACAAGCTGTTTACGTCAGGAAATGGGAAGCTGAGGGATATTATTTATCATATCTATGGAAAAGACATTACCGGGAATCTGGTGGAAGTCCGGGCATCCAATGAACAGCTTACGATTTCCGGGTATATTGCAAGACCCTGCGTGTCAAGAGGAAACCGGTCAATGGAGGATTACTATGTCAATCACCGGTATGTCAAAAGCAATATTGTGACAAAAGCAATTGAAGATGCTTTCCGGACGTTTGTGATGGTTCATAAATTTCCGTTTACAGTCTTGAATTTTGACATTCATCCGGACCTGATAGACGTAAACATTCATCCAACTAAGATGGAACTGAAGTTTATGGACGGACAGGCAGTTTATGACTTTACATATCAGACGATCAGGGAGCATCTCTTACTGAAGGAACTGATTCCTGAAACAACGCCGGAGCCTGACCGGGCACCTGTATCTGTGAAAAACCGGAATATCGGAAAAAAACCGGAACCTTTTGAAACCAACAGAAGGGAAAAACTGTTTGAGGAGACATCTGCTGTCAGAGAGCCTGCGCCTGCGTATCAGGCAAAGCAGGAGGATGAAAAAAATGGAATACAGATTACAAAACAGGCAAATACAGATCAGAAAAAGCCGTCCGGGCAACAGACACATAACGCAGAAACGGAACAGCCGGAAGAAAAGACCGGTATGAAAAACAAACGGCAGCCGGAGCAATTTACACAGATGGATTTGTTTGAGAAACGTTTTTTGACAGAGGAAGCGAGGGTAAAACACCGTCTGATCGGACAACTGTTCCGCACCTACTGGCTGATTGAATACGGGGATAAATTCTTTATCATGGATCAGCACGCCGCACACGAAAAGGTCAAATTCGAAGAGCTGATGGAAAATTACCGGAAGAAGCAGATTGTTTCCCAGTATCTGATGCCGCCGGCGGTTGTGACCTTATCAGCGGCAGAAATTACCTTTTTAAAGGACAATATGGATTTGTTTGGGTCTCTGGGATATGCGCTTTCTCCTTTTGGCGGAAATGAGTACAAGCTCTCTGCCGTACCGGCCAATCTGTTTGGTTTGGACGGAAGGGAACTGTTTCTGGAGTTTATCGGAGAGCTGGCGGAGGATCATAAAAAAGCGACAATTGATATTTTTATCAGCAAGCTTTCTTCTATGGCATGCAAAGCAGCGATCAAGGGAAATACAACCATCAGCTTTGAAGAAGCGGACGCACTGATCGATCAGCTGTTAAAGCTGGAGAATCCTTATACCTGCCCCCATGGAAGGCCGACGCTGATTTCCATGACGGAACAGGAGATTGAAAAGAAATTTAAACGGATTGTGTAATAATGAAAATGAAACCACTTGTTATTTTAACAGGACCCACTGCTGTCGGAAAAACGGATCTGTCCATCCGGCTGGCAAAAGAAATCGGCGGAGAGATCATTTCCGCTGATTCCATGCAGGTCTACCGAAAAATGAATATCGGAACCGCGAAGATCCGGCCGGAGGAAATGCAGGGTGTGCCGCACCATCTGATAGATATTGTGGAGCCTGGCGAGGAATTCAATGTTGTATTGTTTCAGCGATATGCGCTTGCTGCAATGGAGGAAATATACAGCAGGGGAAATATTCCGATTCTGGTTGGAGGCACCGGCTTTTATATTCAGGCAGTCTTATATCAAATACAGTTTACGGAAAACAATGCAGACGACAGTTACAGAAAAGAACTTCAGGCATTGGCGGATGAAAAAGGGGCAGAATATCTGTATGAGATGCTAAAACAGACAGATGAAAAAGCGGCTGAGGCGATTCATGCAAATAATGTCAAGCGGATCATCCGGGCTCTGGAATTCTATAAAAAAACCGGAACACAGATCTCTGCCCACAATGAAGAAGAGCGTCACAGGCAGTCTCCATATCAGTTTTGCTATTTTGTATTAAATGATGACAGAAAGCGTATCTATCAAAACATTGACCGCCGGGTGGACCGGATGCTTGAAAAAGGGCTTGTAGATGAGGTGCGGGAGCTGCAGGCGGAGGGATATACAAGGGATATGGTTTCCATGCAGGGACTTGGTTATAAGGAAATTCTGGATTACCTGAACGGAACTCTGACATTAGAGGAAGCGGTTTATATTTTAAAACGGGATACCAGACATTTTGCCAAGCGCCAGATCACATGGTTTAAGCGGGAAAAAGAAGTCATCTGGCTTAATCGGAAGGAAATCGGTTCGGATGATGCAATCTTAAGGCATATGCTTGCTATTTTAAAAACGAAGGGAATCATAGAAACATGATGTTAAAAGAATATTATCGGTCATTTCATATAGATGAAAAGGTTTTTGATTATTGTAATCAGGTTGAATGCGATCTGAAAGAACGGTTTGCGGGAATAGATGCCGTATGTGAGATCAATCAGCTGAAGGTATTAAAAGCCATGCAGGAAAACCATCTTTCCGAAGCGCATTTTGCAGGTTCTACCGGATATGGCTATACGGATGACGGAAGAGATGTGCTGGAAAAAATTTATGCAGATGTGTTTCATACGGAGGATGCACTGGTACGTTCCCAGATTGTATGCGGAACCCATGCCATCTGTACCGCTCTGTTTGGCAATTTAAGACCGGGAGATGAGCTTCTTGCCATATCCGGAAAGCCATATGACACTTTGGATGAGATTATCGGAATCCGGCCGTCAAGAGGCTCTCTTGCTGAATATGGCGTTACATATGCACAGGTAGATCTGACGCCGGAGGGAGAGTTTGATTATGAAAAAATACAGGCGGCCATCCATGACAGAACAAGGATGGTTGAGATCCAGCGGTCTAAGGGTTATGCCGTCAGACCGACATTATCCGTAGAAAAAATCGGCGCGGTGATCGCATGGATCAAGAATATGAGGCCGGATATTATCTGTATGGTAGATAACTGTTACGGAGAGTTTGTCGAGGTGAAGGAGCCTTCCGATCTGGGAGCCGATCTGGTAGTCGGATCTCTGATCAAAAATCCGGGCGGCGGAATCGCGCCGATCGGGGGATATATCTGCGGCAGACATGAATATGTTAAAAACGCGTCTTTCCGCCTGACGACGCCCGGGCTTGGGAAAGAGGTAGGCGCTTCCCTGAATAATACAAAGGCGTTTGCACAGGGATTGTTTCTTGCACCGCAGGTAACAGCAAATGCATTAAAAGGGGCGGTCTTTGCCGCCAATGTATATGAAGGTCTGGGCTTTCGTGCCGTCCCGGACGGTTCCGAGGACAGATTTGATATTATTCAGGCAGTAGAGCTTCAATCACCGGAACGGGTAATTGCTTTTTGTGAGGGAATTCAGGCAGCGGCACCGGTTGACAGCTATGTCAGGCCTGAACCCTGGGATATGCCCGGCTATGATTCTCCGGTGATTATGGCAGCCGGCGCTTTTGTATCCGGTTCTTCGATCGAGCTTAGTGCAGATGCACCGATGAGAGAGCCGTATGCCGTATATTTTCAGGGCGGACTTACATATCAGCATGCAAAATATGGCATAATAATGTCATTGCAGAAAATGGTGGAAAAAAACCTGATTGTATGGTAGATTAAATAGTTAGCTTCTATATTATTTCTTCCGGATGCTTGTTTGGAGAGACCTGCAAAGGGAGGAGATCATTTGAATACATTTACAATGAAAGATTTGTCGGTAACGGAACGGCCCTATGAGAAATGCCTGAAATACGGAACCTCTGCCTTATCCGATGCGGAGCTTCTGGCAATTATAATAAGATGCGGAAGCAAACATCAGAATGCGTTAGAGCTTGCTCACCGGATTTTAAATGCCCATCCCATACATAAAGGGATTGCCGGTCTGAATTTTCTCGGAATCAGGGATCTGACGGCGCTGGAAGGGGTCGGAGAGGTAAAGGCAGTCCAGCTGCAGTGTATGGCGGAGTTTTCCAAGAGAATGGCAAAAGCAGTATATAAGCCATTTCTGACCTTCCATTCACCGGCAAGTATTGCAGATTACTTTATGGAAAATACAAGATATCTGGAAAAAGAATCCGTATTTTTGCTATTGTTCGATTCCAGACATCGTTTGTTAAAGGAGCTGCATATATCGGAAGGAACGGTCAATCAGGCGATGGTATCGCCCAGAGATCTGTTTATCCAGGCAGTCAGATATGAAGCCGTATATCTGATTCTGTTACATAATCATCCTTCCGGAGACCCTACGCCCAGCGGACAGGATCTGATCCTGACAAGACGGATTGCGGAAGCCGGGAAATTACTGGATATAGAACTTTCGGATCATATTATTTTAGGAAATAACTGCTATGTAAGTCTGGCAGAACGGGGATTGTTGTATGAAAAGGAATAAAAAGCATTTTGAAATCACACCCAAATATATATTGCTGTTTCTGACCATTCTCTGTGTGGTGCTGATGGTTTTATCACTGTTTTTTGAAGGAATGTTTCTGTCGGTCAGAAATCTTACGAATTCATTTATAGAACCGATGCAAAAGGGTGTAAACGGTGTCGGAAGGTGGTTTGAAAATAAAGCGGAAGCACTGGAAAACTATGAGACACTGGAGGCGGAAAATGAGGCGCTGCGGGAACAGCTGGAGCTGTATCAGACGCAGATTACCAATTATCAGCTGGATTCTTATGAATTGGAGCGCCTCCGGAATCTGTATGAGCTGGATGCACAGTATTCGGATTATCCTAAGACGGCTGCAAGAGTGATCGCAAAAGATACCGGTAACTGGTTCGATGTTTTTTATATTGACAAAGGAACCAAGGACGGGCTGCAAAACGGTTTGAATGTGTTATACGGTAACGGTTTGTGCGGTATTATAACGGAAACCGGTGAAGATTATGCCAAAGTCAGGGCCATCATTGATGACACCTCCAATGTGAATGCGATGGTGCTGCCCTCAGAAGCAATCTGCAATGTTTCAGGCAGTCTTACAAATTATACGGACGGATATCTGATTGCCGAAAATATTGACAAGGACGCAGATATAGAAGAAGGAGACGAGGTAGTAACCTCATATGTTTCCAACAAATATCTGTCCGGGCTTCTGGTCGGGTATGTATCGCGGATGGAATATGATTCCAATAATCTGACAAAGACAGCGTATATTACACCGGCGGCCGATTTTTCCAATATTCAGGAAGTACTGGTCATTACACAGGAAAAGAAAACAATTACAGAATAAAAAAGGTAAAATATTTTGAAGAGAGTCATTACATTAGGAATATTGATTATTATATGCTTTGTACTGCAGACGGCATTATTTCCTTTTATTGAAATAGCAGATGTAACGCCGAATCTGCTTTTAATCCTGACTGTGTCCTTTGGTCTGATGCGGGGCAGAAGGGAAGGAATGCTCGTGGGATTTTTCTGCGGTTTTTTATATGATGTATATTTCGGTTATACCATAGGCTTTTATATGCTGATTTATATGCTGATCGGCTACTGCAACGGTTTTTTCCACAGATTGTATCTGGTTGAGGATGTGCTGCTTCCGATCATCATAATCCTGCTGGATGATTTTGTGCTGAATTTTGCTACCTATGTCATCTTTTTTATGATGAGAAACAGAATCGAACTGGGAAACTATATGCGGCAGATCATGATTCCGGATATGATCTATACGGCTTTGCTGACGCTGTTTATTTTTAAGCTGCTGGTATTGATCAACCGGACCCTGAAGCGATGGGAAAAAGGAAGTGAATAGAAATGATAAAAGAACTGCTTGCAGTTTTAAAGGAATATATATTAGAGCATGTGAAACACAGACTTTTTTTTGTCAATCTGTTTTTCCTCGCACTTTTTGGAATCCTTGTCTACCGTCTGTTTGATCTGCAGATCCGCAATGGCGCCAAATATCAGGAGAATTTTACCTATAAATCCTTAAAGACCGTGTCCGTTGAGGCCTCCAGAGGGAATATATATGACTGTAACGGGAAGCTTCTGGCATATAATGAGTCCTCCTATAATGTTTCTTATGCCAGTGATACGGATTTAACGGCGCTTGCCGCACAAAAGGGAATTACAGTCAATGAACTGAGAAATGAAATTGTTTATAAAACCATTCTGATTTTGGAGCAGAACGGGGATGATCTGTCTGTTGCACTGCCGATCAGACAGACAGCTTCCGGCGGCATGGAATATACGGTAGAAGGTACTTCTAAGAACCTTTTTTTGATGAATGTCTATTCTGCAAGCTCTGTGGATGCCCTGACAGACAAACAGAAAAATGCAACGGCAGAGGATGTTTTTAATTTTATGAGAGGCCCGGATTTCTTTCACATATCAGAAGAATATTCCGATGCGTATGCTTTAAAGATTCTGTCCGTCCGCTACGAAATCTGGCTTAACCGTTATCAGCAGTATATGACGGTTTCCATCGCGAATGATGTCAGTGTGGAAAGCTATGCGGCCATTATGGAAAATGCGGATGAGCTGCCGGGAATGAATGTCTCGATTGAATCTCATCGTGTTTATAATGACGCCATGTATTTTTCTCATATTATCGGATATATCGGAAATATCTCAAATGAGGAAATGGAGAATTATAATCAGGATTTACCGGAAGATAAAAAGTATGATGCAAATGATATGATCGGAAAGATGGGGCTTGAACAGGTCTTTGAGAATGAACTCAGAGGAACAGACGGTATCCAGCAGATGTATGTGGATAATATGGGAAAGGTCCTTGAAATTGTAGAATCTACAGATACAGTTGCCGGAAACGATCTTTATTTGTCCATTGACAGTGACCTGCAGATCTTTTGTTATAACGCCTTAGAACAGGAGATTGCCAATATCTTGCTGACGCATCTTGTTAATGTCATGGAATCCTCTGATTATGAGGATATTCCGATCACAGATGTCTATGCTGCACTGTTTGAAAATCATATCATAAAACTGGATACAATGACGGATACGGATGCTACAGAACTGGAGCAGACCGTTTACAATGCCTTTACAAGTGCAAAAGCTGATACAATGTCACGTCTCGATGATATTTTAAATGTAAGCCATACTCCGTTATATAACCTGTCAGAAGAATATCAGGAATATATGGAATTTATATGTGAAATGCTGAGCGAGCGTGATATTTATCATACGGAGATTTTGTCCCAGACAGATGAGGTCTATGCGGCATATATTAAAAATGAAATTTCGCTGTATGAATTCCTGAAATATGCAATCAGCCAGGGAGCGATTGACATAACGGATATTTCGGCAGAAAGCAGCTATTATGATACCGACGAAATATATGAAGTTCTTACAGCATATATTTTAAAAGAATTTGAAAATGATACTGATTTCGACAAACTTATTATCAGATATATGATATTATCTGGAGAAATTAGTGGTTCTCAGGTCATTCACCTGTTATATGACCAGGGAGTGTTAGACGCAGCGGCGGATCCGGACTATGAGGCATATTTAAACGGTACGATCAACAGTTATACGTTTATATATAATAAGATTAAAAATCTGGAGATTACACCGGCCATGCTGGCTTTAGATCCGTGCTCCGGTTCTGTCGTGATAACGGATATTCATACAGGTGAGATAAAGGCAATGGTCAGTTATCCAAGCTATGATAATAATCGCCTTACCAATGTAATAGATTCTGACTATTATAATGAAATTCTGAATGATAAAACGATACCGATGTATAACCGGGCTACCATGCAAAGAACTGCACCGGGTTCCACATTTAAGATGGTTTCTGCAATTGCAGGTCTTGAAGAACATGTAATTGAGCCTTCTACCATGATTAAGGATGTGGGAGTATTTGATAAAACGGAAACCCCTGCAAATTGCTGGATTTATCCTGCAGGTGCCCATGGCCTGCTCAATGTTACCCAGGCCATTCAGGAATCCTGTAACTATTTCTTCTATGAGGTTGGTTACAGACTGGCAGGAGGAACGGAAGAAGACTACAGCGACAATGCCGGCGTGGAGGCGCTGACCAAATATGCATCCATGTTCGGGTTAGATACCGTTTCCGGAATTGAACTGCCGGAGAGTGAACCGAGGATTTCCTCCAGTGACGCAATCCGTTCGGCAATCGGGCAGGGAACCCATAACTATACGGCTACCCAGTTGTCCAGATATGTGACAACAATTGCAAACGGCGGGACATGCTATAATCTGAGTCTGGTTTCCCGTATTCAGGATATCAGCGGAAATGTTGTATATGAAAATCCGCATTCGGTTTATCATACGATTGATATTCCGGCGACAGACTGGAATGCTGTCAGACAGGGAATGCGGCAGGTGGTTTCCGTGCATACGAGCCGGAACTCTCTGATTAATCAGATTGATGTGCATGTGGCAGGAAAAACCGGAACTGCGCAGGAGGACAAAACAAGACCCAACCACGCATTATTTGTTTCCTATGCGCCGTATGAGTCACCGGAGGTCAGTGTGACCTGTATGATTCCGAACGGATATTCCTCCGGTAATGCAGAAGAACTGGCAGGATATATATACGCCTATATGTTTGATCCTGACAAGCTTTCCGATGCGCAGATAACGGGAGATAACGAACTTTCCGATTAAAGATATAAGATACGACGGATATATCACTTTATTCTGAAGTGAAAAAAGGAATATACCTGATCAGGAGTAAATGATATGGATACCGACGTAATTATTAAGGCCAACGGCCATGGAATCATTGTAATGTTAAATAACCGGATACCCTTTGAAGAGTTAACTGCCTGTGTCCGGCAGAAATTTATAAATGCAGTGTCTTATTTTAAGAAAACGGGCAGCGTATATGTGTCTTTTCAGGGAAGAAAGTTGACGGAAGAGGAAACGGCACATCTCTTTCATGTGATCAATCACATTCCGGGTATCGATATTCGTTTTTTGAGAAAAATGGAACATCCGGCGGAATCCCTTCCCAAACGGGAACTGATGATACCTCCGCATAATGTCAGACTGCTTACTGATAAAAAAGCGGCGCCGGCAGACGACCGTAATCTTTTTTATGAGGGACAGCTGAAATCCGGACAGATTCTGGAAGTGAAAAGAAGTATCATTGTACTCGGAGATGTCTGGCAGGGAGCAAAAATTATATCCGGCGGGAATATTATTATTATCGGCAGTCTGTACGGAACAGCAATTGCAGGCAAAAGCCACGATACAAACAGGTTTGTACTGGCGCAGAATATGCAGCCGGTTCATATACAAATTGGAAACGTAAGAAAAGATTTTTCTATACGAAACCAGAAAAAATTTCATACAAAAGATGCCGTGATGGCTTATTGTGAAAACGGCCAATTGATTTTCGAAAGCTTATCACATACTTCCTTCCATGATAAAATGTATTTCTGAGACCGGAGATACATCAAGTTTCCAACATAGTATATTTCTGGAGGTTATTTTATGAGCGAAGTAATTGTGGTTACGTCAGGAAAAGGCGGAGTCGGTAAAACTACCACTTCTGCGAATTTGGGCACGGGTCTTGCAGGCCTGAAAAAACGGGTTGTCATGATCGATACGGATATCGGATTACGAAATCTGGATGTTGTGCTGGGACTTGAAAACAGGATCGTTTATAATCTTGTTGATGTTATCGAAGGAAACTGCCGTTATAAGCAGGCATTGATTAAGGACCGATATAATTCGGATCTGTTTTTGATGCCATGTGCACAGACAAGGGACAAATCCTCTGTTTCTCCGGAACAGATCATTAAGCTGGTGGATGAGTTAAAATCAGAGTTTGATTACATCATTATCGACTCTCCGGCAGGTATTGAACAGGGATTTAAAAATGCAATTGCGGCGGCAGACAGGGCAATCGTCGTAACAACGCCGGAGGTTTCCGCCATCCGGGATGCAGACAGGGTAATCGGTCTTTTGGAATCAAACGGAATATCCGACATAGATCTGATCGTCAACAGAGTCAGATTTGATATGGTAAGAAGAGGAGAAATGATGTCCGTGGATGATGTTGTGGATATACTGGCAGTCAATCTTCTCGGAGTAATACCGGATGATGAACAGATCGTTATATCCACGAATAAGGGCGAGCCGCTGGCAGGTACGGCTTCCGCACCGGGACAGGCCTATATCAATATCTGCAAAAGAATCCTGGGCGACAGTATACCTGTAAACGATTTTTACCAGCCTGTAAAACGGAATCCGTTTGCCGGTATATTCAAGAAAAAGCATGCCTGATGAGCTTAGAAATGCAGATTAAATGGAAAAGGATGGGAGACTTTTGTATGAATGATACAATTATAAACAGTTCCGGTGTCTATGCCAGAGAACGACTGAAAGGCATACTTGTGGCAGACAGAATCGGATGTTCACCGGACCTGATCACAAATATTGAAACGGATATATCCCAGTGTGTATCCAAATATATTAATATCGAAAAAAACGGGATACATATACAGCTGGCAGACTCGGTAATTCTGGCAAAGATACCGGTAGCCGGCATAGAAAGACAAAAGAATAAACCTGAGGAACAGGATCATACATATGGAAGAGAAGAAATACAGACTCATTAATTACAATTTCAAACTGGTGGTGCTGGTGATTGCAGCCATGGTAATGGGAACCATAATTATAACAAGTGTCGAACCTTCCGGTTTTACGAAGCAGGTAATCGGCGTATGTGCATGTCTGATCGGCATGATCATTGTCTCACTGATCGATTATCGCTTTATCTGCAAGTATTATATGGTACTCTATGTGATCAACATTATTTTGCTTGTATTGATACTGCTGATCGGTGCAGGTTCAGATTCCCATGGTGCCGACAGATGGTTTGTAATCTCCAGCTCCCTGACTATTCAGCCTTCAGAATTTTCCAAGATAATTCTGATTATCTGTACGGCAGTCTTTCTGGAAAAACATATAGAAAGCCTGAATACGGTAAAAACCCTGTTCAAGCTGGCTGTTTTTCTGGCTGTCCCTATCGGATTGATCTGTGTTGAACCGGATCTGTCTACAAGCCTTTGTCTGTTTTTTATCTTATTTATTGTTATTTTTGCCGCAGGCCTTTCGTTGAAGATCATAGGGATTGCCCTGCTGCTTCTGGTGCCTTGTCTCGGCGGCTTTCTCTGGTATATTCAGCAGGAGAATCTGCCGCAGTTTTTATTGGATTACCAGATCAACCGTATTTTAGGTAAGCTTTACGGAAGTGAATATGGAAGCTCGACCGATCAGCAGGATAACTCTGTTATGGCAATCGGTTCGGGGCAGCTGACAGGAAAAGGAATTAACAGTTCGGATGTCGCGACCGTAAAGGATACAAAGCTGGTTTCCGAGCAGCAGACGGACTTTATTTTCTCCGCTGTAGGAGAGGAATTAGGTTTTGTCGGAAGCGTGATTATTATTGCAATTTTAGCCCTGATAGTGTTACAATGTATAAGGGTTGCCAGACGTGCCAGTGACAGGAAAGGAATGTATATTGCAACAGGGGTTGCATCCCTGATTGCGCTTCAGTCTTTTATCAATATCGGTGTGGCAACAGCAATTTTACCAAATACGGGAATCCCGCTGCCGTTTATCAGTTCAGGACTGAGTTCGCTTGTCAGTATATGTGCGGGAATAGGTGTCGTTTTAAATATCAATCTGCAAAAGACAAAAATCTAGGAGGACAGTATGAATATAGGACTAATTGCACATGATGCCAAGAAAAAACTGATGCAGAATTTTTGTATTGCATATAGAGGAATCTTAAGCAAACACCAATTATATGCGACGGGTACTACCGGACGATTGATTGAGGAAGTGACCAATCTGTCCGTTCATAAATATATAGCCGGGCATCTGGGCGGAGAGCAGCAGCTTGGTTCCCAGATTGAAAACAACGATCTGGATATGGTGATCTTTCTCCGTGATCCTTTGCATCCGAAGGTACATGAACCGGATATCAATAATATTTTCACATTGTGTGATACACATAATATTCCTCTTGCTACGAATCTTGCAACGGCAGAACTGCTGATCAAGGCGTTGGAAAGAGGAGATCTGGACTGGAGAGAATTCTACAAATAAATGGAGTTATGATGAAGAAACAGATATGTATGGCACTGTCGGTGATGATGGTTTTACTGTTAACCTTATCCGGCTGTGGGAAAAGAAATTATAATACAGACGGACAGTTAAAGCTTGGCGTGACGTCCGATCTTCCCTTATACAGCAATTGCGGACTGTCTGTGAACTATGCCGTGATCGGGGCGGATGAGGCTGTCAATGATACCGCTTTTTTGGAGACAAGCTCTGCCATGCTTGTCAATGATACGGATAAAACGGCCCTTGTGGCGCATAATGTGCATGCAAGGATTTATCCGGCCAGTATGACAAAGATTATGACGGGAATCATCGTTTTTGAAAGTCTGGAAAACGGAACGCTTTCCCTGGACGATATGGTCACTCTGGATCATACGGTTACATTTGATGAATGGAATGTCGCAGCCAGTGATCTGGTCGGAGGCTGTAAGGTTTCCATCAAAGATCTGATTTATGGACTTCTGGTTGCCTCTTACAATGACTGTGCAGTGATTCTGGCAGAACAGATCGCAGGAAGTGAGAGTGCATTTGTTGATATGATGAATGAGAAGGCATATGAACTTGGTGCCGCCAATACCCATTATGTCAATCCTCACGGACTGCACTCGGAGGATCATTATACAACGGCCTATGACCTGTATCTGATTTTTTCTGAGTTTACAAAGCATGATATGGCTTATATGATAGACTCCACGACGTCTTATGACTTTACATATACAGACCCGGAAGGCACATTGACGACAGTGACCATACAGGCTACAAACGGATTTCTGTCAGGGGAATATAATTTGCCGGAAGGTTATTCCGTTGGTTCGTGGAAATCCGGAACCACCACTGCAGCGGGGCACTGTCTGATCATGGAGTTTATAAATAATGCTTCCGGTAAAAAATATATTGCCGTGGTAGCGAAGGCCGAGGACCGAAAAATGTTGTACAGTAAGATGACAACACTGATCGGAATGGCAGAATAAACAGAAAACAGGAGGATGCATATGGTTCAGATTATTACAGGCGGCAAAGGAAAAGGTAAAACCAAGGTTTTGATTGACAAGGTCAACAATGATGTTAAGGTAGTAGCAGGCTCCATTGTTTTCCTGGATAACAATAACAAACATATGTATGAGCTCAGCAACAGAGTACGCATGATCAACTGCACAAACTATGGGGTCAACAATCCGGAAATGTTTGCCGGCTTTCTATTGGGAATCATATCCCAGGATCATGATATCGAAA
This sequence comes from uncultured Coprococcus sp., assembly GCA_947632705.1. Lineage (GTDB taxonomy): Bacteria > Bacillota > Clostridia > Lachnospirales > Lachnospiraceae > Coprococcus. Next base: position 72,615 of record CANRQE010000001.1, read on the forward strand.
AGATATATATTGATAATTTCAGTTCCGTTACCTTTACGGAAGGAAAGGATACCCAGAAAGCTTTGGACAGTATCAGTATAATCTCAGAAAAGTTTCATATAGACATTGTAATCTGCTTCGCAACAGATACTTCAGAGGTTCCGGAAGCATATAAGGATAATATTATTGCTGCTTTATAACATGTCCCGGGGAATACCCGTGTAAAAGAGGGAGACAATGATATGGCTACGATTAAACGGAAAAAGAAACAGCCGCAGCCGATAAAAATCAGCTTTGGGTTTATTATTTTTGGATTTATTTTTATATATATGCTGGTACGTATTCTGATATCCTTTCATGACCGGGAACTGAGTATTTTTCAGGTGGAGGAAAGCAGTTATGATTCCGACTTTACAAAGACCGGACTGGCGCTCAGACAGGAGGTTTTTGATTATTGTTCCAAATCCGGATATGTCTGCTATTATATCAGGGATGGCGAAAAGGTTGCCAAAGGTTCCAGTGTCTATTCGATAGATGAAACAGGCTCCATGTATGACGCAATATATGATCTGCAGAACAAGCAGGAGAATCTTCTGACCGAAAAGGATTATAATGATATCAGTAATCAGATTGAGATATTTATGGCAGGTTTTTCAGCGTCAGATTTTTCGGAGGTATATGAATTCAAGTACAGTCTGGATAATAAGGTATTGGAACTGTATGAGGAACTGGCGTTAGAACAGTTAACTGAGAATTCTTCATTCGACAGTACGTTTACTGCCTCCAAGGCCTCAAACAGCGGTATTGTAACCTATTATAAGGATGGATTTGAAAATTATGATATCAATAATCTGTCATCGGATGCTTTTGATAAAACGGCTTATAACAGAGAAACCCTGAAAACAGGAGATATTGTGACCGCAGGCTCTGCGGTTTATAAGCTGGTCGATAGCGACAGCTGGAAGATTGCCGTCGAACTTACAAAAGAGGAATATGACAAGATTACGGAATCCGACAGGGTCCGTTTTATGATCAATGATTCCGGTAAAGTTATTTCAGAAGATTATGAAACACAGGAAAAAGGGGACTCCCGTTTTATCATTATATCCATGGACCGTTATATGGCGGAATATGTTTCCGAACGGTATCTGGACATCACATTTGTGTTTTCGGATACAAAGGGATTAAAAATACCGAATTCTGCGATTGTGGAAAAAGAGGTTTATATGATTCCAAAATCTTTCCTGACAGGCGGAAGCGGTTCTGATTCAGAGATATATTTTAATCAGCTGGTGCTTACCGAAACCGGTGAAACATCCGTAGTACAGATTGCGCCGACGATCTTTTTCACGGATGATCAATTCTGTTATGTCAATCCGACAGGGGTGGATGAAGATGCAGTTCTGGTACAAAATGATACGGGAAAGAATTTTTCGGTTGCAACGGCGGGACGTTATAATCTGAAAGGCGTCTATTGTGTCACGCAGGGAACCGCCATATTCAGACAGGTTCAGATCATGATCAGCGGAGATGATTATTCTATTATAGAGCCGAATACGTCTTACGGGATTTCTGCTTATGACAGGATTGTTCTGGACGGAACGACTGTAACAGAAAATCAGATCATTTATTAGGGGATGATAGCTTGTTAAAGGAAAATTATGAACAGGTAAAACGGAATATTGAGGCCGCCTGTAAAAGAGCCGGAAGGGATGTATCAGAAATTACCCTGATTGCGGTCAGCAAGACCAAACCGCTGTCAGATGTAGAAACGCTGATCAGAGAAACCGATGCGCATGATTTTGGAGAAAACAAAGTGCAGGAGCTTACTGACAAATATGAACATGCTTCTGTTCCTGTGAACTGGCATCTGATCGGACATCTGCAGACCAATAAAGTGAAATATATTGTTGATAAAGTCTGTATGATTCATTCGGTTGATTCCTTCCATCTGGCAAAAGCCATTGAGAAGGAAGCCGCCAAGAAAAATGTTGTTGTGAAGATTTTAATTGAGGTCAATGTAGCAGGAGAAGAAACAAAATTCGGCGTTTCCGTGGAAGAAACGGAAAATCTGGTTAATCAGATCAAAGATTTGCCGCATGTCAGGATCTGCGGATTGATGACAATTGCTCCGTTTGCAGACAATCCGGAGGATAATCGGGGCTATTTCCGCAAATTAAAAGATTTATTACTTGACATAAAATCTAAAAACATTGATAATGTTAATATGAATGTCTTATCGATGGGTATGACAAACGATTATGAAGTTGCCATTGAGGAAGGTGCGACGATGGTCAGAGTTGGAACCGGAATTTTTGGTGCGAGAAACTATAATTTATCTTAAAGGAGAACATCATGGCAAAGGGTAGTAGTAAAAAGAGTTTTTTAGACTATTTCAAATTAAATGACTCAAATGATGAATTTGAGGATGATTTATTTGATGAAGATGATGACGATGAAGATGATGAAGACTTCGACACCAAACCATCCCAGTTAAACAGCAAACCGGCATATGCATCTGCATCGCAGGCAGGTCAGACTGCACAGAGAAAGCAAAAGCCTGTGAAACAGAACAAAACAGGCAGTACATATAACAGCAGCGGAAACAGCAAACTGGTTTCCATTAATAATTCCCGTCCGCAGTATGGCTCTAATCAGGTATTTGTCATTAAACCGGATGAATTCGATGATGCACAGATGATCATTGACCATTTAAGGAGCGGACAGGCAATTGTGATCAATATGGAAGGGATAGAGGTATCTACCGCTCAGAGGATCATTGACTTTATAGCAGGCGCATGTTATGCCCTGGACGGTTCTCTGCAGGCCATATCAGGCAATATATTTATTGCTGCACCGAGCGAGATTTACGTGTCAGGGGATTTGCGGGATGAATTACTGAATGATGCATCCCTGTCGCCGCAGCTTGGAAGATTTTAATATTTTTGCATAGGAGGGTTACATATGCTTACACCTGTTGATTTACAGCAAAAGAAATTCCAGCATGGTATGGGATATACCAAAAAGGATGTTGACACTTTCTTTGATATGGTTTCATTGAGTTATAATGAACTTTATAAATCCAATGCTGAGCTTACCAATCAGGTAAAAACACTGACCGATAGTCTGGTTCATTATCGTACAACAGAATCCAAGCTTCAGAAATCCCTGATGCTTGCAGAAAAAAATGCTGAGGAATCTGCAAAAAATGCAAATGACAAGGCAAAGATCATAGAGACGGATGCAAAGATCAAAGCAAATAATATTGTGCACGAGGCCCGGGTCGAGCTGGAGCAGACACAGGATAATATTGATGTGTTAAAACAGCAGTACCGTGATTATGTCTGTGCTTTTAAAAATCTGCTGGATTCGCATCTGAATTTCCTTGCAACGAATCCGATCAATGAGGAATTGGGACTGAATTTCGAGGATGTTCTGAAGGAAGGCAGTGATAATGTCGCTTCCCATTCTTCCAAGAAATCGTCAGAGAGTCAATCCTTTGCCGCTTTTTCCGGTGATCCGCAGGGACGTGAGGAGTCCACGCTTGGCGGCGGCAGCGGCGGTTCCATGGCAGATTCCACACTGGGAGGCGGTGGCGGAAGCATTACCAGTGATTCCTCCGTATATACGAAGAATCTTGGCGGAGCTTCCTTTGTAGATCCATTTAAATTTAATTCATAAAAGGAGATAGCGGGATGTTGGATAATCTGACTGTTCATATGAATCATGAGCCCATATATGATATTTCCTTTGCAGATGATTTTAATTCCCTGCCTGTGCTGTTAGCCGGACAGGGAATTGCTGATAGAAGGGTATGTATTATTACGGAAACAAATGTTGCGCCTTTGTATCTGGATGCTGTTTATGCACAGCTGAAGGATCATTGCAAAGAATGTATCTCTATTGTATTTGAAGCGGGAGAAAACAGTAAAAATCTTGATACGGTAAAGATGATATATGAAAGGCTGATTCTTGCGAAATTCGACAGGCAGGATCTGCTGATTGCACTTGGCGGAGGCGTAACCGGTGACATCACAGGATTTGCAGCCGCAACTTTTCTTCGGGGAATTGATTTTGTGCAGATTCCTACCAGTCTGCTGGCTCAGGTGGACAGCAGTATCGGAGGAAAGACGGGCGTAGATTTTGATTCCTATAAAAACATGGTCGGAGCTTTTCATATGCCAAAGCTTGTCTATATCAATGTGGCAACGCTGGATACACTTCCGGACGAACAGTTTACCTCCGGCATGGGAGAAGTAATTAAGCATGGACTGATCCGGGATCGGGAATATTTTGAATGGCTTAGGGAAAATCAGGAACTGATTCTGAAAAAGGACAGAGAAGTCTTATGCCGGATGATAAAGACAAGCTGCAATATTAAACGGATCGTGGTGGAAGAAGATCCTACTGAAAAAGGGAAGCGGGCCCTGCTGAATTTCGGACATACTCTGGGCCATGCAATAGAAAAATATCTGGAGCTGGGCTTAAGCCATGGGGCCTGCGTGGGTCTTGGCTGTATTCTGGCTGCGGATATCTCCTGTCAGAAGGGACATCTGAGTCAGGATCAGTTGTCTGCCATCAGAGCGTTGTTTCATGCATTTCGTTTTCCGGATATCCGGACATATGATCTGGATGTGGAAGCAATTCTTACCTATACAAAAAATGATAAAAAAATGGTCGGAGACAGAATTAAATTTATATTGCTGAAAGAGATCGGGAACGCCTATATTGATATGGACATTACGTTTCAGGATATGCGACAGGCTTTTATCCGGGAGTACAGGCTATCTTAACGCAGCATAATAAGGAGTGCACATGAAGAAAAAAATTGCATTTGCTGTATTCGGAATTCTGGTTCTGACTGCAGTCGATCAGTTCGTAAAATATATAACCGATGCAAAGCTGGTAGTGGGAGAGTCCATATCCCTGATTCCGGGTGTTTTTTCCCTTACTTATGTGCGGAACATGGGCGCTGCCTGGGGAAGCTTTTATGGAAAACGGGTCTTTCTTCTGATTATAACCGGCCTTGTGGTTGTTATGCTGGCATATGTATATATAAAGCTGGCACGCTCAGACCAATACAGGCTATTACGGATATTGCTTGTATTTCTGATTGCAGGAGCATTAGGAAATATTATTGACCGTTTCCGTCTGGGATATGTGATTGATATGTTTGATTTCTGTCTGATTCATTTTCCGGTCTTTAATGTGGCGGATATCTATGTAACCTGCAGCGTGATTTTGCTGGTATTGCTGATTCTGTTTAAATATGACGAAGATGAGCTGCTTGCGCTGTTTAAAAAAGAAAAAGGAATAGATGATGGAGCATTATAATATTGAAGCGGACGAAACATGGACAGGTCAAAGAATAGATAAAGTGCTGGCAGGATATTTTGAAGAGATATCCCGCTCTTTTTTGCAAAAATTGTTTGAAGACGGCTATGTACTGGCTAATCAGAAGCAAGTTAAGCCAAGCTATAAGGTAGAAAGCGGGGATATATTGGATATACGGATTCCTGATCCCGTCAATATAGAAATTCTGCCCGAAAATATACCTCTGGATATTGTCTATGAAGATGCGGATATCGTCGTTGTCAATAAGCCAAAAGGTATGGTGGTACATCCTTCACCGGGACATTATTCCGGTACGCTGGTCAATGGCCTGATGTATCATTGTAAGGAGTCTCTTTCAACCATAAACGGGGTTTTACGTCCGGGAATCGTTCATCGAATTGATATGGACACCACCGGCCTGCTTGTGGTATGCAAAAATGACCATGCGCATAAAGCCATTTCTGAACAGCTCAGTGTCCACTCCATTACCAGAAAATATGAAGCCATTGTTTTCGATAATATCCTGGAAGATCATGGTACGATATCCGAACCGATCGGACGGCATCCACAGGATCGAAAAAAAATGGCAATCAATTATAAAAACGGAAGAAATGCGGTTACTCATTATCAGGTACGAAAGCGTTTCCATAACCGGTATACTATGGTGGAATGTGAGCTGGAGACCGGAAGAACCCATCAGATCCGCGTTCATATGGCATCCATTCATCATCCGATTCTGGGAGATACGGTGTATGGACCCAAAAAACAGCCTTTTTCCTTACAGGGGCAAACGCTGCATGCCGGGGTTTTGGGATTTATACATCCCACTACGGGAAACTATGTAGAATTTCATGCGGATTTACCCGCTTATTTTAAAAATCTGATTACAAAACTGGAACAATAAAAAGGCATAGGCGGAATCCATGATTTACATTATTGTATTTGAATGATATAATATGAATATAGATTTTTGTGTCATGGATCTGTCGTATAAAGTGTGAATGCGGCATATGACAGAGATGGAAGTAAGGGTATGTTTGTTTTCATATGAATAGGAGGTATGGGGTATGGCCTGCAACAAAATTATAACAATCGGAAGACAATTTGGCAGCGGTGGTAAAGCAATCGGAAAAACGCTTGCAGAAAAGCTGGATATTCCTTTTTATGATAAAGAACTTTTAAAAGAGGCGGCAAAGGAAAGCGGCATCTGTGAAGAAATCTTTGACAGTTTTGATGAGCGGCCGACAAACAGCTTTTTGTATTCTCTGGTAATGGATCCGTATTCCATGGGATTTGGGATGACCGGCGAGCTGCCGCTGAACCATAAGGTTTTTCTGGCTGCCTTTGATACAATCAAGTCTCTGGCTGAGAAACACGGTTCCTGCGTATTTGTCGGACGGTGTGCAGATTATGCATTGAAGGATCTGTCGAATACAATCAATGTATTTATCTATGCAAATATGGAGGACCGGGTAAAGAGGATAGCAGAGCGGTTTGAGACTACAGAATCCAAAGCAAAGGATATGATTAAAAAGGGAGATAAATCCAGAGCATCTTATTACAACTATTACACATCAAAAAGATGGGGCGAGATGAAAGGATATGATCTCTGCATCAATACAAGTCTTTACGGGATAGAAAAATCTACGGATATCTTATATGATATTGTAACCAAATATTAAAAGCGCAATGCGTTTAACCCTGTTTATACCAGCAGCTCTTCTATTAGATTACAATAATATTATTATGTAAACTAAAATATAAAAAAAGAATCCCAAAAACAGAAGACTGGTCGGTAAGAGGATTATGGAATCATAAATGAGTCAGAATATAAATGAAACAGGAAATTAAAAATTGTAAATAGAAAAAGAAAATTGAAAATCCCCGGAGCAGTATGAAAGCTTCCGGGGATTTTCAATTTTCCATGAAATTTTTATGAAATTCGTTGTGAAAAGATTTTCATGAAAATTTTATGAAATTCGTTGTGAAAAGATTTTCATGAAATTTTTATGAATTCATTATAAAAAGATTTTTATGAAATTTATTATCAAAAGATTTTCATGAAATTTATTGTCAAAAGAATTTGTCACAGGGATTGTATGTCGTCAGACGCAGGTTTGTTTGGCTTTTCCCGCAGCTGTACTTTATTTCTTGCATACCGGCGGCGTTCCTCATCCATATCGGCATAATGTTTTTTGGTGGTATTCACGTCGCTGTGCCCAAGAACATCCGCCACCAGATAGATATCACCGGTTTCTCTGTATAATTCTGTGCCATAGGTGCTTCGGAGTTTATGCGGCGTAATATGCTTCATAGGAATAACGGTCGTAGAATATTTTTTTACCAGGTTTTCAACAGTCCGGACAGAGATCCGCTTCATCTGGGAGGAGAGGAACAGGGCATTTTCATGTCCGTCTAACGGTACCAGCTTCTTACGTTCCTCATAATATGCCGATAATGCTTCCTGTACCTCGTCTCCGAAATAGATATAGGATTCATAACCGCCTTTTCTGGTTACCTTGATTCGCCCGTTATTGAAATCCACATCATGCAGATCGATACCGACACATTCCGATACACGGATTCCGGTACCCAGCATAAGCGTTAAAAGGGCCAAATCCCGGGTTTTTGTTTTTTTGTGGTATTTTTGCTGCTTTTCAGTTAAATAATTGCCAAATTCGACTGCATCCAGAAATTCTGCGACCTCGTTTGAATCCATTCGAACAATTGTTTTGCCATGAATTTTCGGCATGTCAACCTTTTCCGCCGGATTAGAGGAAACACGGTCATTCTTATATAAATAACCATAAAATACCCGTAAAGCCGATAATTTGCGTTTTAAGGCACGTTCGCCGTTCGTAAATATACGGTCGCCTTTTTTATAATATTTTGCATATTCCAGATATTCCTCGATGTCTTCAGCATGGATTTTGGACAGATCATCCAGAGTAATATCAATTGGTTGTTTTCCTTTCAACATAGGATTTTCCGAACATAAAAACTCAAAGAAAAATTTGATATCCCTGGCGTAGCCGATACGGGTTCTGGAAGCAGTTGTTTGTTCAATGCCTCTGAAAAAAATTTTGACATAGCCGGGCAAGGTTGAAATAATTTCCCGTAAATAGATTACATTTTGATTATTAACCTGTTGACTGTATGATTCAGACATAGAATGAAAACCTCCTGAAAAATGCAAATATTGGTAATTAAATGTATCATAGCATATTATCCGCTTTTATTCAATATATTTTTGCGTAAAACCTGAGTTTTGCGAATAGTTTGATATCGAAAAATAGAGGTACGCTTATCTTCTGATCCCGCCTGACCTGCAGATATCCTATTTTTATTTGACATTTTACAGGCGCTATACTAGAATAATGAAGGCAATCTGAATGTGTCCATCATTCTTTTTTAAACGATGGATTTTGTAATTGTCTGCATATTACAATGAAATTATTTTCAATTTCTTTGATATATAAAATTATATATAAACAGGTGAAATTTTATGAAGCTGCAAAAATTATTGAGTTATACACGAAAAGCGATTGATTCATATCAGATGATTCAGGAAGGTGATAAAATTGCCGTCGGCATTTCCGGCGGTAAAGACAGTTTGGCATTACTGTATGCCTTGGCGGAATTAAGACGTTTTTATCCCAAAAAATTCACTTTGACCGGTATAACGGTAGACCTTGGCTTTGAAAATTTCAATACTGCTGCTATCTCGGAATTATGCAGAAAACTGAATGTAGATTATCATATTGTAAAAACAGAGATATATGATGTGGTCTTTCATATCCGTAAAGAAAGCAACCCATGCTCCCTATGTGCAAAAATGCGAAAAGGTGCGTTAAATGACCGGATCCTCGCACTTGGCTGCAATAAAGTTGCATATGCGCATCACAGGGACGACTTTATAGAGACGTTACTGATGTCACTTATCTATGAAGGCAGGTTTCATTCCTTTTCTCCAAAGACCTATCTCGACCGGACCAAGCTGACCGTTATTCGTCCTTTCATGTATGTATCGGAAGGAGAAATTGTCTGTTTCAAAAACGAAATGCAGTTACCGGTCATCAAGAGCCCATGTCCTGCCGATGGTCAGACCAAACGGGAATATGCCAAACAGCTCCTTCAGAAACTGGAACAGGAAAATCCCGGATGTAAAAACAGGATATTCTCTGCTCTGGAATATGGAAATCTTCCCGGATGGCCTGAGAAAATTGAAAATCCAAGACTTTATACCGGATTGTAAACGACCATAGCAATAAAGAAGTTTTTTATCTCTTAAATCAGACCGCATAATATAGCAATTATGCAGTCTTTCTGCCAAATTTCCCTGTTTCCGTTGTCACGCTTGAAACCGCAACATCAAAACGGAAATTAGAGAATAACCATTCTTTATTCATAAAACTCAAACAGCTCTTCGACGGTTGTATTAAATACTGCGGCAATATCCATAGCAAGCTTCAACGACGGATTATACTGTCCTTTTTCGAGACGGATAATAGTCTCACGGCGGACGCCCACAAGCTCTGCAAGCTCATCCTGCTTCATGTTCAGCCGTGCTCGATGCTCTTTGATCTTCGTTTTCAGTTTAGCCATTATTCAACCTTCTCCTCAATTTCCAGTGCTCTGTCAAAAATAAGAAACAGCACGCTTCGCAAAAAAAGAGCTGCGCAGATGATAATAAGATATCGAGGAGCAGGTATGGGGTGAAAGCGTCCACGCATATATAACATGACGAATGCAGCAATCAGCGTCCACATGACAGCAGTATTCGCTTTGGCGAGATGTTGTCTGGCAAGTTCATCATTTTTCTCAAACTTGCCGTCAAAGCATAGCACCACTAATATCGGCAAAAAGTGGAACCAGTCGCCCCAATTGTCCATAAATATGATGATCAGCATGGTGAACAGCGACAATGCAGCAAATAATGCGTGATATAATCTGAGTGACTTTATTTCGGTTTCCTTTTTCATAACAATCGCTCCTTAATGTGATTTATTTATCTCTCTATGTTACAATTACATCACTTTTAAGACTTGTTGTCAAGAGAAAAGTGATGAATTTATCACTTTTGTAAAATCTCACAAATGAAACCATAGTTTTACGTGCAGAGAATACAAAAATGTCTAATCGTTCCTCTGATGAATGTCTCTGAAAAAGTCTGAATTTTGAACTAATAGAATGGTAAGTGTAGACCAAATACTAAACTACACCTTATTGAAAAGTTATTCTACAGAAAAGAAAATGGTCTTATCCCTGTATCACAGGAATAAGACCATTCTAAAATATTGTCAGCAAAGACCTTTATGACATAACCTCTTTCATAATGGTTGCTCCGTCTTTGAATCTTGCCTTATAAGCTGTTCTTGCTTCATCAGCCGAGGTTGCACTCTGAATGTCGAGGAGATTGTGGAATGTAATAAGCTGTTCCTCGGTCAGCGACTCCTCAAAGGGTATGCAGAGCTTACTCCACTCCGTAGAAAACTCCACAGCAGGCATATTGCTCTGGCGATAGTTGTAAATCTCATCAATCATTGTAAACTGTCCTTTCGGTAATTATTTAGCTTTCTGTATCAGCCTTACAATGGTTTCTTGAAAACTTCCCTATGCCTACAGTCCTAAATCTGCCGGTTCTACTGATAGGACTTTACTTCATAATAAGGAATCAGCAGATTGGTTCCGGCCTGTATATTGTCTGACTTCAGATTATTGATTGACATTACTTCTGCAATATATTCGTTGGTGCTTCCATACTCTTCTGTTTTGTATGTTTCGGCAATCTCCCACAAGGTGTCACCGTTCTCCACGGTAATACAGGTATAATATTTCTGGCTGGCATTGGATGCTTTTGAATCCGGTGTATCCTTTTTGGTAATACATAAATACATAACTGAAATCAATATAATACTGATAATAATAAGTGTTTTTTTCGAACTGATCCATGAAACTAACTTTCTCATATCTATTCCCTCCTGAACATTTGTTTGCTTTACTGACATTATATCGAACGGTTGTTCTTTTGTCAACACTTTTTCGTACAAATGTTCGATAATCTGTCTGTTTTTCATAGGATTTTCCATAAAGCATGAATAAATTGTTTGTTCCGGCTTTATTATGATACCAGTATTTCATATTTCGTGTACAAAAAAAATCCCACATTCCGTCTGCGATGGACAAATGAAACCATAAAAATGAAAATTAAAAAATCCAGAACATTTGTTTGCAAATTCAGAACATATGTGCTATAATGAACATAAATCAGACATATTTTTCCTCATTTTTATAAACGTATATGGAGGTTTTTATTATGGGTACCGGTAAGATTACATCAAAACAAACAGAGATTCTGGAATATATCAGGGAACAGCTTCTGGCAAAGGGCTATCCGCCGTCTGTAAGAGAGATCTGTCAGGCCGTGAATCTGAAGTCTACATCTTCAGTCCACTCCCATCTTGCATCTTTAGAGGAGAAAGGCTATATCAGAAGAGATCCGACCAAGCCTCGTGCCATTGAGATTCTGGATGATGAATTTGCATTGACAAGACGTGAGTTTATCAATGTTCCGATTGTGGGTACGGTTGCTGCAGGAACGCCGATCCTTGCCACGGAGAATGTGGAGGACTACTTTCCTGTTCCGCCCGAATATCTGCATAATACCAATTATCAGACCTTTATGCTTCGTGTAAAGGGAGAAAGTATGATCAACGTAGGAATTTATGACGGGGATCTTGTAATCGTAGAGCAGCGTCCGTCCGCACAAAACGGTGAGATTGTTGTGGCTCTTGTGGAAGATTCTGCAACCGTTAAGACTTATTATAAGGAAAGCAATTACATCAGACTGCAGCCGGAAAATGACACTATGGATCCGATCATCGTTGATGATTGTCAGATTCTTGGAAAAGTAATCGGTCTCTTCCGTTCCTTCTGAATTTATTCATAAACATACAATATATGCTGTTTTATACGCCGGATTACAACATAAGGAGCATGCGTAACGGATATCTGTCTATAAGGCAGTAAAAATAAAACCCGCTTTCTGCGGGTTTTATTTTTTGTAATGGATTTTATTTATGCAATAGATTTTATTTATGCAATAGATTTTATTTATGCAATAGATTTTATTTATGCAATAGATTTTATTTATGTAACTGATTTTATTTATGTAACGAGTTTTATTTTATGTAACTGATTTTATTTATGCAACAGATTTTATTTATGTAACGAGTTTTATCTATGTAACGGGTTTTGTTTGTTTTTCTGCTATTTGTTTAAACTGGTCGAAGTTTTCCTTGAAGAGCTCTATGACCGCGGGGTCAAAATGCTTTCCGCTTAGGGAAACGATTTCGTTGTAGGTCTCTTCCACTGTCCAGCTTTTTTTATAGTAGCGTGTGGAGGTCAGGGCATCAAACACATCACATACTGCCATTAAACGGCTGATATAGGCAATCTCCTCTCCCTTCATGCCGAGATACCCGGAACCATCCCAGCGCTCGTGATGTTCCCTTGCAATTGTTCGGGCAATCTGCATAATTTCACCCGGGCAGTTTTCAAGCAATGCATCTCCATATAATACATGGCTTTTCATAATTGCAAATTCCTCATCCGTCAGTCTTGACGGCTTATCCAGAATTTCTTCACTGATCATCAATTTTCCGATGTCATGCATCATAGCGGCAGTTGCCAGTTTATCCGTATATTCATCATCAAAGCCGGAAGCTTTGCCCAGTACCCTCATATATTCAGAAACACGCTTGATATGTTCTCCTGTGGATTTGGATTTGCTTTCTGATAATTCGGCAAAGGTATAAATCAGCTCCTTCTGGTTCAGATTCATTTCTTCTACCTTTGCCATTACGTTATTCATCATATCGGAATTTCTGGAAACGATAAAATATGCCACGAAGGACAAAATAAAGATTGATAAGATGCATGGGGAAACCGTAAACAGAATATTTTCCGTAAAATCAGAAAAAATGGGTGCAATCGTCAGCTCCTGAAAGGATTCATTGATAAAATTCGCAAGAATGACGCCGATTGTTGAAATCAGGGAAGTATAAAGTACAACGGTTTTGTTGTAATAAAGAGATGCAATCAGCATAGGGAATATCCATACCACCAGTGCCATATGGGATAAAATGGCGCTCATCAGGGTACAGATCAGAACGGCAATCGCAATGATTACAAATTTGATACTCAGACTTTTGTTATATTTCATTATATCAATGATAAATGTCGGAAGCAGGGAAAACAGGCAGCATACAAACATGGTTACAGACAATGCCAGTCTGTCGCATCCGTTCGTAAAATATGCAAGTCCCCACATTACGACGATCAGAATTGTAAAAATTCTCATACATTTTGAAGATATATGATTGATCTTAATATAATTATCATTTAAAAAGGTTTGGTTTTCCATACAAACTCCAATATTTTATAAATCCTGAATTGACACTACTGCTCCATCGCTCCAGATCCGCTCTATATTATAAAATCTTCGTGCTTCATCGGAGAATATATGAATGATTATATCATAATAATCCAATAAAATCCATCCACCTTCTGAATATCCTTCTGCGCTTTTCATCTGAAAGCCGGATTTTTCCATGTATTCTTCAACATTGTTGCACATGGCCTGCACCTGATTTCTGCTTGTTCCGTCTGCAATTACAAAATAGTCGGCGATACTGGAAACGGAACGGATGTCAAGAATTTTAATATCAAACGCTTTTTTGTCTTCCAGTGCATGATATGCTGTTTTGACCATTTCTTTGGAACGACTCATTTTTTTCTCCTCTTTACATAGTATTGATAAGTCTTAATGGAAGTTTCATCTGTATCGCTGGAACTTTCTTCCAGATAAGACAGTGTATTTTTTAGGATATGGATGACCGCTGTGTCCAGACTGGTAAATGCTTCCTTTCTGATTTCTTCAATCTCCGGAAGTGGCTTCCGGTTCGGTTCAATATAATCAGCTACAAAGATGATTTTTTCCAATAGGGACATATTCGGCTTCCCTGTGGTATGCCATGTGATGGCGCTTAAAATATCACTATCCGAAATTCCATATTTTGTCTGTGCATAGTAGGCGCCTAATTTGGCATGTAAGAGCTCCGGATTTTTTTCCTCAAATCTGCTTACCGGCAGATTATATTTCCGGCATTTTTCCAGCTTTTCCTCACTGCTGATACATTTGGCGCAGTCATGGAGCAGACCGGCAAGCATTGCCTTTTTAACATCGGCGCCATGTACCATAGCCAGACATCCGGCTACATATTCCACTCCGAGGGAATGTTCAAATCTTTTATTGGTCAGTTTTTTTTCAATTTTCTCTCTGATTTCCAGTCTGTCCATAGTGTTACCTCGATTCAATGATATAGATGGTGTTTATGAATATAAGCTTCTACCTCCGGGGAAATCAGGTCATCTGTAGGGAGATTTTCCCGGATTCGTTTTCGAATATCACTGGAGGATATTGCAACCGGATCAAAGTCCAGCAGACAAAAGCAGCCGTTTCCATACTTTAGCCGTAATTCCTCTGCTTTACGGGATACAGCCTGGATATCCGCAGCGTCTCTGACGGCAATGATCAGCTTTGCAAGCGCAAGAATCCGGTCAGGCTCTTTCCATTGGTCAAAATACAGGATAGAGTCGCCGCCCATAATAAAATACCATGTGACAAGCGGATGCTGCCTGTGCAGGGCTGTAAGGGTATCTGCCGTATAGGTCAGTCCTTCTTTATGCAGCTCATAATCTGAAAAAACAATATCCTTCCGGCCGGAAAGGGCCAGCTTTATCATGTCGGCGCGGTGGTTATCCGGAATCAGATCGGAGGTATCCTTATATCCCGGCAGATGATTCGGCATAACCAGTACCTGTTTCAGATGAAATTGTGTAAACGCACTCTGTGCCAGTGCCAGATGTCCGTTATGAAATGGATTGAACGTACCGCCTAAAATTCCGATTGCGCCTGTTAATTCCCTGTTTTCTTCGTTCATCGTCCTTTTTCTCTTTTCCCGGTCCGAATCACGGATTCCGATGATATGCTCTTTTATTTTATGTTACTTCTTTGGCAGTTCAATTCGCTTATGGTCTTTGGATTCCCTGTATAATACGATTTTTTTTCCGATAACCTGAACCACCTGTGATCTTGTCCGTTCTGCAAGCATTGCTGCAATTTTCCTCGGATCATCTTGGCAGTTCTTTAATACGGATAGTTTGACCAGCTCTCTGGCTTCTAATGCCTCATCTACGGAAGCAGTCAATTCAGGGGTCAGGGAAGCTTTTCCGATATTTAAAATCGTATCTGTGTTCATGGCCAGACTTTTCAAATAAGCTCTTTGTTTACTGTTCATAGCCTGTCTCCTTTATTTATAATAATCAAATTCCAGACCGTACATTCTGACAGTATCTCCCTCAGCAATGCCGAGCGCCTCCAGACGGTCTAGGATACCGTTTTCTTTTAAAAATTTCTGGAAGAAGTCAAATCCTTTTTCTGATTCCAGATTGGTATATCCGAGCATTCTTTCGATTCTTGGACCTTCTATGATATAAACGCCCTCTTCTTCTTCAGATTTTCTGACATCGAACGGAAGCTCAGGCTGATCCCGGAAAGAGAGATCAATTTCCGGTTCAAACACGATCATATCCTTTGGAGCCTGTCTGACCAGACTGTTGACATACCATAAAAGCGCATCGATTCCTTTTCCGGTAACGGCAGAAATCGGAAATACTTTTACGTTGTCATTTTCAAATTCTTCCTTTAACAGCTCCATTACCGTTTCATACGCAATGTCATCCAGTACATCAATCTTATTTGCGGCAATCACCGTAGGACGATGTTCAATGTCCTTGTTATATTTTTTTAATTCCTCATTGATAATCTGGATATCGTTGATCGGGTCTCTTCCGTCAACGGATGCGGCATCTACAATATGGATAATTACCTTTGTCCGTTCAATATGCCGTAAGAAGTCCAGTCCCAGACCGACGCCTTGCGATGCACCTTCTATGATTCCGGGAATATCTGCAATGACAAAGCTGTTATGATCTCCCAGATCCACAACGCCCAGATTTGGGTTCAGGGTCGTAAAGTGATATGCCGCAATTTTAGGTCTGGCATTTGTGACTCTGGATAAAAAGGTGGATTTTCCGACACTCGGAAATCCGACCAGTCCTACATCTGCAATGCATTTTAATTCAAGATCGACCGTTAGTTCCTTTGCCGGCTGTCCCGGCTGTGCATATTTTGGCGCCTGCATGGTCGGAGTGACATATTGTCTGTTTCCTTTTCCGCCTCTGCCGCCCGAAAGCAGGACAACGGGGTCTTTTCTGTCTGCCATGTCCAGGATTACCTTGCCTGTTTCGGAATCCCTGATTACGGTTCCGGGAGGTACCTTTAAAAGGATATCAGCTCCGTCAGCACCATGGCAGTTGCGCTTTTTTCCTGGTTCTCCGTCCTTGGCCCTGTATTTCGTGATATGTCTGTAATCAGCCAGGGTATTCAATCCTTCGTCAACGACAAAGACAATGTCACCGCCTTTGCCGCCGTCTCCGCCGTCGGGACCGCCGTCCGGGACATATTTTTCACGGCGGAAGGATACATGTCCGTCTCCGCCCTTACCTGCTCGTATATATATTCTGGCTCTATCGGCAAACATACAGTTACCTCCGTCATCAATCAAATAAAATTAGAAAAAAGGCCGGAATATCAATTACTCCGGCCATGAATCAGCTGTTCACAATCAATCTCAGGATTCCTTATTTACAACAGGGTAAATAGAAACCTGCTTTTTATCTCTGCCTTTTCTTTCAAAACGGACAATACCGTCAGCAGTAGCAAATAATGTATCATCTCCGCCTCTGCCTACATTCAGACCCGGATGAATCTTTGTACCACGCTGTCTGTACAGAATATTTCCGGCTTTTACAAACTGCCCGTCAGCTCTTTTGGCACCTAATCTCTTGGATTCTGAATCTCTGCCGTTCTTAGTAGAACCAACACCTTTTTTATGGGCAAAAAACTGAAGCTCCATTCTCATCATGTCAATGACACCTCCTTAAAGGTTAAACAAATATAATCGCCATAGGATTCACATATACCTGAAATTCCGATTTCAAATACCCGGAGAATCAGATTCGCATCATGTCCCGGTTTCTCATCAAAATACAGTTTGATATTTCCGTTTTTCTGATTGGAATCAATATGAAACGCCTCCCTGCAGATGGTCTCAATCGAGTTACAGACTGTAATCGCAAGCG
Organism: uncultured Coprococcus sp.; assembly: GCA_947632705.1. Lineage (GTDB taxonomy): Bacteria > Bacillota > Clostridia > Lachnospirales > Lachnospiraceae > Coprococcus. The sequence continues at coordinate 90,195 of CANRQE010000001.1, forward strand.
ATGAAACAGCACTGCAGACAATGTCGTCTCCGGGATCCGCATATTCAGCATGTCCGGTAATCTGAAATCCCATGATATCTAATTGACTGTTTTTAAAAATTACTACGTCTATCATACATACATTTCACAGATTAAGCGTTGATCGACTTAATCTCAACCTTAGTGAATGCCTGTCTGTGACCATTCTTCTTGTGATATCCGGTCTTTCTCTTGTACTTGTATACAACTACCTTTTTAGACTTTCCTTCACCAACTACGGATGCTGTAACTGTTGCATTTGCAACCGCATCTCCACACTTAACGTCTGAATCAGTACTTACTAAGATAACGTCATCAAAAGTCACTTCGCTTCCTGTTTCGGCTGCCAGCTTTTCAACTTTGATTACGTCTCCTTCAGCTACCTTGTACTGCTTACCGCCTGTTGCTATAATTGCGTACATAGGTCTACCTCCTTAATCAAACTCGCCAGCTGTGGTGGTGTAAAAATACACGCTTTTACCTCACTGTGCGGCATACTCATATAATTTACCATTTCAAACAGGATTTGTCAACTTTTTTTATCCTGAAATGGATGGATTATTTTTTTAACCTTCAGGGCTGTCTGATAGGTTCTGGAGGAAACCAGATCATCATACTGCTGTTTGGTCTGCTGCAGTTCCTTCTCGAGCTGTTGAATGCGTTTTTCCTGCTCCTCTTTTTTCCGGGTGATTTCACTCTTTTCAGCATAGGTCTGCTGAAGCTTCCTGTTGATCTCGCTCTTTTCGGCGTAGGTCTGCTGAAGCTTCCTGTTGATCTCACTCTTTTCAGCATAAGTCTGCTGAAGCTTTTGGTTCAGCTTGCTTTTTTCACTATAGGTCTGTTGTAGTTTTTCATTCAGCCGGCTTTTTTCCCTGTAAGAATTCTGCAGCTTTTGCCGCATAAGATTCATATTGCTTTTCAGTTCTGTCTTTGCGGCGTCCTGAAAGCGGGTTGAATATTTCATCAGAATGGAAAGTGCGTCCTGTTTGACCGGCAGGGCGTCCTGATGTTCCAAAACATCCGTAATCAGGTCAGACCATTCTTTTCCGATATCAATCGCAGACAGATCTTCAATATGTGCATATGCATCCCTGGAAAGCTGCTCGCGTAAGGAAGAATCGGACAGAAGGCGGATGACCTCCGTGGCCATCAGATCCGGACGGTTCTGCTCTACAGTCAGGATTCCCCGTCCGTCTGCAATAAAGGAAACCCATGGCAGATCATAACTGATGACAGGCAGTCCATATGCCATAGCTTCTCCGATTACAAGTGGATAACCCTCAAATTCCGAGGTTACCACCATGATGGACGTCTTTTTATAGTATTCTGCCACATTGTCTGAAAAGCCGGTCAGTATTATATTGTGTTCAAGCCCTCGGTTGGCGATCATATCCTGCATTTGCGCAAGCAGCTTATCGCTGCCGTCTCCGACAATATAGAGCTTTACATCAGGAATCTCCTTTACTACCCTGTCTGTCATGTATATCAGGTCTAATGGTTGTTTTTCTTCTGATATCCGTGCGGTCCAGACGATGGAATGGGGCTCTCTTCTATCAAAATCTGAATGGTCAGCGGCAAAGGTCATCGGATTGATGATTTGTCTGCAGTGTCCGGTAAAGCGGCTGACCAGCGTTTTATCACATTCAGATAATACCACTACCCCGTCACTGAGCTGATATTCATAAAGCAGGCTTTTGGCATCTGAACCGATGAATTTATACGGCAGGCATGTAAAGGAGTGGCAATGCATAAGAAATGCCGGCCTCCTTGGGTGTCCCTTGATGCATAGCAGATCCCATAATGTATAAGGCGCAATCCAGAGACTGTCAATGATAACGTCAATCTGATAGGTGTCAATTATTTTGTACCATATGTCATATATAGTGCGGTATTTCCTTTTGATATAAAGCTCCCTGTCGGGCAGACAGACTCTTGTGACAGAAGGATTCAGCGGAAATTCCGGAATGTCCGTCTGATCGTCCGGTTCTTCGTTGGTAATCAGTATTACATTGTAGCGCGGGTCTCCGTTTTCATCCTTTAAGGAAGCCCATATATTACACAGGTTTGCAACGACACGCTGGGCTCCGCCGTTTTTAATATTACGGTAATATGCGGCAATGGTCATTTTTTGGTTTTTCTTTTTAACCGGCGTTTGAAAAAAAGAAATATCGGATACCTTTTCGGAAACCATACCCCTTTCATACCAGAAGCCTTCTGCCATGGCGCATAGAACCTCTTCATATCCCCAGACAGCGTTCATTGCATCAAAAAATAAAGCAGAATATTCTGCCGGAAGCTGCAGCATCCATTTTCGGACATATTCCAAAACCATACGCTCTCTGATCTCCGATCCGGCCGTTTTATCCGGATTGGAGATATCGGCTTGTTCTGTATCGGAGTAACCGTTCTCCAAATTCTGTTTTTGCCGGGACAATTCCTCTGTGATTCGCAAACCGGTATCCGATGAAGCTCCCGCATCCAATATTTCATCCATATTTTCCATTGCTTCGGAAATCAGACTGCTGCATTCCTCTTCTGCCTTTTCAATCATATGGAACCTCCTGTCTGTTCTTTTAACGAACGGCGTATTTTTTTTCTGGTAAGCTCTACCAGTCCAAGCTTTGTGATATCGACAAATTTTGCCGGAACGGAATCCCGCATCAGTTCCCGGACCAGAATGTCCTGCAGCTGCCTGACGGATGCTTCTGACCGCATATTGATAAAATCTATCATGATAATGCCTGAAAGATTCCTGATGCGCAGCTGCCTGCATATTTCAATTGCCGCTTCCGAATTGATTTTCAGCAGATGCTCCTCTGTATTCTGGTTTGTGATTGATTTACCGGTATTTACGTCAATGACTACCATTGCTTCCGTCTGTTCAATGATCAGATAGGCACCGGATTTCAGCCACACCCGTTCCTTCAGAGCATGCTCCAATTCCTTGTTCAGATTATACAATGCCATCAGACTGCACATAGAATCCGTATAGAGTCTGACTGCAACGTCTGTAATATTTTTTTCCTGAAAATACGCTTCGAAGTCCTGTATCACATCCGGGCAGTCTGAAATGATTTCCATCGGTCCGTGATTATATTTTACGATAAAGGAGTCCAGATATTTTGCATGGCTTTTATATAAACAGGAAAAACATGTCCTGTTTTTTGCAATTTTCAGAATCTGACTGAGCTTTTCAGCCAGATAGCTGATTTCATTTATGATTGCTTCCTCCGGACAGTCTGCCGCACTCGTTCTGACAATGCATCCCATTTCGTCAGGAAGCGCACTTTCCGCCAGCTGCCTGAGGCGTTTCTTTTCTTCCGCAGATTTAATCTTTGTGGAGATGCCGACTTTTCCGCTGACATTGACTACCACATATTCTCCCCGCAGGGATAATTCAGAAGAAGCAACCGGATTTTTGGCTTTCATCGCTTCTTTGGTAATCTGGATTAACAGTTCATCGCCGGGTTTTAAGGTGCCGTCCGGCGTCCTGTTCAACAGAATATGCCGGTTTTCTATTAAGCTGTAATAGGCAGGTCTTTCAGCGCCATAATCAATAAAACAGGCATTGATATCCCGGATGATATTGGAAATCTTTCCAATATAGATGTTATCTAATATGCTGACAGAATCCAGAATGGATAATTCCATAATTTTACCGGCTTCCTGCCATGCTTCCAGTATTTGGTTCTGATACTTTGCCAAAATTAACTGATTCATCATGTTAAAATCTGGTCCCCGCCATATATAACGGCAGAAGCCTTCCCTCTTCTTTCAGATATGTTTCGAGTCTGTGTATATGCATGGAAAAGAAATCATAGGAAACTCCTGCATGTCTGCATAAGGCCTCCATTACCAGTTCCGGCTTCAGATTATAACTGCTGCCGGTTGCAAGCAGCATGTAGATGGAGGCGTCCTGTACCTCCATTTTGATGATACCGGGTCTGATGTTCTCTTCTCTTTCCTTCTTTTTGGTTTTTTTCATTATAACAATGCTGTCCTGTTGTAAAAAGTCGGAAACTGACGCCAGCAGAAGGTTTGTTTCTTCCGTGTCATCTGAAAAAGTAATCCTGTAATCGGATGCTTCCACGGAAGACATGGAATTTTTGGCGTGCTCCGGCAGCATGACGCATTCTGTCACACGGATGTCTTCAACCGATACGGCGTTGAGTGCATCAATCATCTGCCCGGATGTAGTTACCTCATCAAATTCTCCGTCAAAATATTCCCCGTCGGACGTAATTCCCATAGCAAGCGGCGCTGCGAAAGAAATAATCTGATGCGGAGAAAAGCCTTTGGTATAGGAAATTTTTAAACCGGCCCTCCGGATTTCCTTCTGAAAATAACGCATAACATCCAGATGGCCGATAAAACGGAGGTTTCCCAGCTTGGAATATTTGATTCTAAGCTTCAAAGCATACACCTCCTCCGAATTTTGCTGCTCCGCAGCCGGAACATTTCTGACGGCAGTTCGGGGTTACGATTCCTTTTTGTGCCCGTTCCCACTCTTTTACCAGAAATTCTCTGCTGACGCCGATATCTATAAAATCCCAAGGCAGGATTTCGTCTGTTTTCCGGGTCCGGTAGGTATAAAATCCTATCTCAATCCGGTGTTTCTTCAGGGCTTCTTCCCAGATTTCTTTTTTGAAATATTCATTCCATGCATCAAAAATCTGACCGGCCTGATAGACGTCATAGATGACGTCGCATAACCGACGGTCTCCTCTGGCAAGCAGTCCTTCCAAAATGGTAATATCCGCTTCATGATAAGAAAATTTCAGACTTTTATGATTCTTTTTCTGGCGGAACCGGTCTTTGACATAATAGGCGCGTTTCGTAAATTCTTCCGGCGTGATCATAGACGCCCATTGGAACGGCGTAAAGGGCTTTGGAACAAAATAGGATGCGGATGCAGTTACCGTCACTCTGCCATCCCTGTCCTCTTTTGGAATATTTGCGAAATAAAGCTCGCTGATTTCTTCGGATATATCGGCAATTCCGGCAATATCCTCATAGGTTTCCGTTGGAAGTCCCATCATAAAATACAATTTGACCTTATTCCAGCCGCCCTGAAAGGCTTCCAAAGCTCCCTGAAAGATATCTTCCTTTGTCAGTCCCTTGTTGATTACATCCCGCAGCCGCTGTGTTCCTGCTTCCGGTGCAAATGTCAGGGAGCTTTTTTTGATATCCTGAATTTTCTGCATGACATTTAAGGAAAATGCATCAATCCGCAGGGACGGAAGGGAAATATTGACGTGCTGATGCTCCATTTTTTCAAGCAGACAGTCGGTCAGTTCAGGCAGACTTGTATAGTCGCTGGAGCTGAGAGAACTGAATGTAACTTCTTCCTGGCCGGTATTTGTCAGCATACTTTCTGCGTAGTGCTGCAGAATTTCCACATTTTTAGACCTTGTCGGCCTGTAAATCATACCGGCCTGACAGAACCGGCAGCCTCTGATGCATCCGCGCATGATTTCAAGAACCGCCCTGTCCTGTGTCACTTTTATAAACGGTACAACGGGCTTGTCCGGATAACACACATCGGACAGTTCCATTACCACCTGTTTGACGATTTTTTCCGGTACCTCCATGTATTTTGGTCCGAAATCATGAATGGTGCCGTCCTCGTTATAGCAGACATCATACAATTCGGGAACATATAATCCCGGTATCTGTGATGCTGAAATCAAAAATTGTCTCTTGGTCATATCAGAATGCTTATACTGTTTATATAACTCGATCAGATCGCCATATACGGTTTCTCCTTCACCGATGTAAAAAATATCGAAGAAATCTGCCAAAGGCTCCGGATTATAGGTACAAGGGCCTCCTCCGATAATGATGGGATCTCCTTTTTTTCTGTCCCTGCTTCTCACTGGAATCTGTGCCAGATCCAGTACCTGTAAAATATTGGTATAGCACATTTCATACTGGATGGTAATTCCGAGAAAATCAAAGCCTTTTAGCGGTTCCTGTGATTCTAATGCAAACAGTGGAATCCGCTTTTCCCGCATGATTTTGTCAAGATCCGGCCATGGGGAATACACCCTTTCACACCAGGTATCTTCTCTTTGGTTAAACATATCGTAAAGAATCTGGATACCAAGATGCGACATGCCAATCTCATAAACGTCCGGAAAACACATACAAAAACGGACATCTACCTTTGACTTATCCTTTATGACACTATTATATTCCCCGCCGATATATCTGGCGGGCTTTTCAATCTGCATCAGAATCTGATCTGACAGAGCAAGCTTTCTCATATTCTAATCCTTATTTTTTATATTAAAATCCGGTCATTAATTTTTAAAGCTGTGTATCGGCGCCGGAATTCTTCCGCCACGGTTGATAAAATTGTCGCAGGAGAACCGGTTGACCGGAATGATCGGTGCATATCCCAGTAATCCTCCGAATTCCGCACGATCTCCGACTCCTTTTCCAATAACCGGAATCAATCTGACCGCTGTTGTTTTCTGATTGATCATGCCAAGCGCCATTTCATCCGCAATGATACCGGATATTGTAGTTGCCTTAGTATCACCCGGAATGGCAATCATATCCAGCCCTACTGAGCAGACACAGGTCATTGCCTCCAGCTTTTCCAGGGTCAGTGCACCTGCAGATACCGCATCAATCATTCGCTGATCTTCACTGACAGGAATAAAAGCGCCGCTTAAGCCGCCCACATAAGAGGATGCCATAACTCCGCCTTTTTTGACCTGATCATTGAGCATAGCCAGAGCCGCCGTTGTGCCCGGCGCACCGGCATACTCCAGTCCGATTTCTTCCAGAATTTCCGCAACACTGTCTCCCACGGCCGGAGTAGGTGCAAGAGACAAATCTACGATACCAAATGGCACATGCAGCCGTTCAGACGCCTCTTTTGCGACCAGCTGACCGACTCTGGTAACCTTAAACGCCGTCTTTTTGATGGTTTCACATAATACTTCAAAGTTCGCTCCCCGGACATTTTCCAGTGCCTGTTTTACAACGCCGGGGCCGCTGACGCCGACATTGATGATGCAGTCAGCTTCCGTCACGCCATGAAAAGCACCGGCCATAAACGGATTATCATCCGGTGCATTACAGAATACAACAAATTTGCAGCAGCCGATAGAATCCTGTTCCTTTGTCAGCTCTGCCGTTTGAAGAATCATTTCTCCAATCAGCTTTACGGCATCCATATTGATACCGGTTTTGGTGGAACCGACATTGACAGAACTGCAGACCTTCCCTGTGGTGGCAAGGGCTTCCGGAATGGAACGGATCAGCAGTTCATCTGCTTTTGTCATCCCCTTGCTTACCAGTGCGGAATAGCCGCCGATAAAATTAACGCCTACTGCGTTTGCAGCGGCATCCAGAGTCTGTGCAAGCGTTACAAAATCGTCCGTACTGTGGCAGACGGAACCGCCAATCAAAGCAATCGGAGTAACGGATATCCGTTTATTTACAATCGGAATACCGTATTTTTTGGAAATATCGTTGCCGGTATGGACCAGATCCTTTGCATATCCGGTTATCTTATCATATATTTTTCTGCCGGTATCTTCAACGTCTGAGCCGATACAGTCAAGCAGACTGATTCCCATTGTAATGGTACGGACATCCAGATTCATTTTGCTGATCATGGCATTTGTCTCTAATACTTCATCTATACTTATCATGAAACTACCTCTTTTCTGATTTCTTCGGGAAATCCTGCTTATATTCTGTGCATCATTTCAAAAATCCGTTCGTGCTGAACCTGAATCTGAACACCGATTTCTTCTCCGATCTGTTTCAGTTCGGATGCAATCAGTTCGGTAGATTTTGGAGAAGCAGCCGTATCCACAATCATCATCATATTAAAATACCCGCCTACAATTGTCTGGGCAATATCCAATATGTTAATATCGTTTCCTGCAAGATATACGCATACCTTTGCAATAATTCCTACACTGTCTTTTCCTACAACTGTTATAATCCTTTTTTTCATTTTGATCCTCCGTTGTGTTATATAAGTATATTATGACTGTCATGACTGGTTTTGCAGTCAGTATCTGCATTCCGGCAGAAATCTATGTGGATATGAGAATTCCGGGCTGATCCCGTTTTGCAACTGTCAGTCCGAATTCCCTGACATCCGAGGTATATACATTATCATGAATTTCCAAACTGACAGTTTCATATGCCAGTTCTTCAAAATTGTTTTCCTTACTTAAATGTCCTAAGATTATGGCTTTGATATGGTCGTTTAAAAGACTTTTAATCAGCTGCCCGGCCCGCTCATTGGACAAATGTCCTTTGTTTCCAAGAATCCGTCGTTTCAGATAATAAGGATAAGTTCCCGCTTCCAGCATTCTGACATCATGATTTGCCTCAATCACCATAATATCCGAATTCCGCAGTTTGTCTACTATATAATCGTCAAAATTTCCGAGGTCGGTTGCAATGGAAATTTTTTTGTCTCCGTCCTGCAGGCTGTAGCATACAGGGTCAGCGGCATCATGCCATACGGAAGAAGGCTCTACCGTTATATCGCCGACTGTAAAAGCCGTATCAGGCCGGATTTTTACAAATAAGCTGTCGTCAATCTCTCCGATGGAGGACAGCTTCTGCAGCTCTTTTGCACATGCTGCAGTAGTATAGACCGGTATACTGTATTTCCTTGCAAGAACCCCCAGTCCTTTGATGTGGTCGCTGTGTTCATGTGTGATCAGTATACCGTTTAACTCGTCGGTTTTAATTCCCAGTCCGTTTAAGGAGGCTTCTATTCTTTTTCCGCTGATTCCGGCATCCACGAGCAGGTGTGTATGGTCATTCCCCACATAATAACAGTTCCCGCTGCTTCCGCTGGCAATACTGAGTATGTTCATAATTGTTCCATTTCTATCGTTTTTCCGGGAAATTCAGATTTCTGATAAACAGTTCCTCATAGCCTTCCGTATCTCCCAGCTGAATTGTCGTTGTCATTTGTTTTAATTTCTGTATAGCTTCTAAAAAATCCGGAACCGTCAGAGCCAGATGGGCGCCTGCAAGAGCCGTATTTCCGGAAATTGTAACTTTACTTTTGAAGCTTTCCGGTATCAGTCCCAGACAGACTGCATTTGCAATATTCAGATGAAACCCGAATGCTCCGGAGACATATACCTCCGTAACATCCGCTTCTGATAATCCGGCCTGCTTCAATAACATCAAAATACCGGAACAAATGGCTGATTTGGCGAGCTGAAAGCTTCGGATCAGTTCCATATCAATCCGGATGTCAGGTCCCATGGATATTCCGGATGCAAAATAAGGATCTGCCAGAACGCCTTCGGCATTACACAGCTTTCGTTTCCGAAGCAGAGCCAGCATATCAAATACATTGCTGCCATGAATCCTTCTGCTCCTAAAGCAGCCCTCAAAGGCCGGACCGCAGGCAGTACTCGCCGCAAAGCCCCTGTCCTTGTTACATAAGAAAAGCTCTCCGTTTGTTCCCAGATCGATCAGCAGCCGATAGTTTTCATCTCTGTTTAAATGCAAAGCCGCCGCTCCTGCGGCAATATCCGAACCGATAAAAGCGCTGATATTCGGAAGTAAGAGCAGGTTTTCCATAAACAGTTCCTGTTTTTTTAGCATTTCACTGTCGCCTGCAAAAAAATCAGAGAAGCAAATCCGGATTGTATCCGGATTCTTAATCGTAAATGGATAGGAACCCAGATTTTCCGTCGTCAGACCGGCTGCGATTGCAGTCATGGCTGTATTACCGGCAATCGTACAGGCTTCTATCCGCCCGCCAATCTCCGGATGCAGGGATAACAGATCCAGAAACAGAGAAGCAAAATTTTTCCGTACCATCGCACGGAGTTTGAGGAGACCTTCCGGACTGGCACCCGTCCGTATTCTGGATATCACATCGGCGCCATATACTGTCTGAGAATTTATGGTGCTTTTTGTATCCATGGTTTTGCCGTCGGCCAGGTTTACAAGCTCTGCCGCTATGGTGGTGGTTCCAAGATCTATGGCAAAGCCGTAGCCGGTTCCTTTTGCGGCATCCGGTTTATGAATCTGGTAGTCCGTCAATATAGAGGCGGCATTTGCGTTCAACGAAGAATCAATATGGATTTCCATGTCTTCTGATACGGTATATTGACAGCTTTTTACGGTTTTTCCCGTGTTTTTGATGAAAACGCTGCATGCCCTGCATCTTCCGGTTCCGCCGCAGTTTCCGGGAAACAGATATCCATGGCTGCATAACACCCAAAACAGGTTATCGCCTTTCTTACAATATATGGTTGTTTCTTCATTGATCAGAATTCGAAGCATGTTAATTATAGATACCCTTTGTCATCTTTTCTTTCGGCCTGTAGCCGTTTTCTGCAAGTGCATTCATGATCAGTTGTTTGTGTTCAGGACCAAATGCCTCCATTGTGATTACAAGCTCTACGGCAGAATTTCTGTTAATGGATACAAACTGATTATGTTCCAGTTTAATAATATTTCCCTGTAATTCCGCAATAATCTCAGAAATATGCATCAAAGCGCCCGGTTTGTCCGGTAACAGGGTTGAAACAGTAAAAATTCTGCTTCTGGCAATCAGACCGTGCTGTACAATAGAAGCAAAGGTAATCATATCCATATTGCCTCCGCTTAAAATACTGACAACTTTTGCACCCTTGACATTCAGATGTTTTAACGCAGCAACCGTCAAAAGACCGGAGTTTTCAACCAGCATTTTGTGATTTTCCAGCATATCCAGGAATGCAACAATCAGTTCGTTGTCCTCCACGGTGATGATACCATCCAGATTTTTCTGAATATAAGGGAAAATCTTTGTCCCCGGAGTCTTTACGGCCGTGCCGTCCGCAATCGTTTCCACCATAGGGAGGGTCGTGACCTTTTTATTTTTCAAAGAAACCTGCATGCAGTTTGCACCGGCCGGCTCTACGCCAATCACCTTAATATTCGGATTCATCATTTTGGCAAGCGTGGAAACTCCGGTTGCAAGGCCGCCTCCGCCAATCGGAACAAGAATATAATCTACAAACGGTAATTCTTTTATAATTTCCATTGCGACGGAACCCTGTCCGGTTGCAACATCCAGATCGTCAAACGGGTGAATAAAGGTATATCCTTTATCTGCTGCAAGCTCCAATGCATAGGCGCAGGATTCATCATAGATATCACCATACAGAATGACCTCTGCACCATAGGATTTGGTCCGGTTTACCTTGATTAACGGGGTGGAGGAAGGCATGACAATGGTTGCTTTTACACCATACACCTTTGCTGCATAAGCGACGCCCTGTGCATGGTTTCCGGCAGAAGCTGTAATCAGTCCCTTTTTCCGTTCTTCATCACTTAACGTGCTGATCTTGTAATAGGCGCCTCTGATTTTATAGGCTCCGGTCAGCTGAAGGTTTTCCGGCTTGAAGAATACCTTGTTTCCTGTCTGATTGCTGAAATATTCACTTTCAATCAGCTTTGTGGAAAGTACAACCTTACTGATGATCTCATATGCTTCTTCAAATTTTTCAAGTGTTAATTCCTCTGACATAATTATCATAGCTCCTTTATATGGATTGTTTTTCTTCTTTACTCTTCTATCAGGATATCCAGTTCCGATCTGTCTTCATCAAAATCTGCAAATAATGCATCCACATATGCAGATGGGTTAAATCTTTGTAAATCGTCAATTTTTTCCCCGATTCCGATAAATTTAACCGGAACATTCAGCTCTGCCTGGATTGCAATGGCAATACCACCTTTTGCCGTACCGTCAAGCTTTGTAATTACAATCCCGTCGATTTCCGTAACATTGCTGAATTGTCTTGCCTGTTCTAACGCATTCTGGCCCGTTGTACCGTCGAGTACAATCAGCGCTTCCACATTAGCCTCCGGATAATCTCTGGATATAATCCGTCTCATTTTTGCAAGCTCATCCATCAGATTCTTTTTGTTGTGCAGACGGCCTGCCGTATCAATCAGAAGAATGTCCGTATTCCGTGCCTTGGCAGCAGAAACCGCATCATATACCACTGCGGAAGGATCAGCGCCTTCCTTATGAGAAATCAGATCCACCTGAGCCCTGTCAGCCCATGTCTTCAGCTGATCGATAGCAGCTGCACGGAAGGTATCTGCCGCAGCAATCAGAACTTTTTTTCCGGCCTTTTTATATTGTGCGGCCATCTTACCAATGGTAGTGGTCTTACCGACGCCATTGACGCCGATGACAAGCACCACCGATGTCTGTTGCTCAAAATCATAGGCGCTTTCATCCACCATCATCTGATCTCTGATAATATTGACGATCAGTTCTTTGCAGGCGGCCGGTTCCTTGATCTTTGCCTCTTTTACACGCGCTTTCAGATTTTCAATGACTTTTTCTGTTGTCTCATACCCCATATCTGCCATAATAAAGGTCTCTTCCAGTTCCTCATAGAAATCGTCGTCAATATGGGATGCACCAAAGACAGAGGAAAAGCTGTTAACAATGTTATTTCTGGTTTTACTGAGTCCCTCTTTTAATTTTTTAAAAAACCCTTTTTTTTCTTCTGACATATGTACTGCCTCCTGTTTTTATGTCTTTTTTGCCTGTTCAGGCATCAAGGTCATTTTCAATCAGATTGACGGAAACCAATGTGGAAACACCCTTTTCCTGCATCGTAATGCCATAGAGGATATCTGCCGCTTCCATGGTACCTTTCCGGTGCGAGATAACAATAAACTGGGTTTCCTTTGTCAGTCTGTGCAGATATCTGGCAAACCGTTTTACATTTGAATCATCTAACGCCGCTTCAATCTCATCCAGAAGACAAAACGGGGACGGTTTCAGACTCTGTATTGCAAATAATAAGGCTATGGCAGTCAGGGATTTTTCTCCGCCGGATAACTGCATCATGTTCTGCAGCTTCTTTCCCGGCGGCTGTGCAATAATGCGGATACCGGTCTCCAGCAGATTGCTGTCGTCAACCAGCTCCAACGCACCCATACCACCACCGAATAATTCTTTGAAAACCTTATCAAACATATACTGTATTTCTTTAAACTTGTCGGCAAATTGCTGCTGCATTGCCTGTTCCAGCTCTGCAATGACACCCAGAAGATTATTCTCTGCCGCAACAATATCATCATGCTGTGTTTTTAGGAACTCATACCGTTTGGATACCTCTTTGTAATCCTCTATGGCATTGACATTGACATCTCCAAGTGCCTTGATCTTCCCTCTGAGAGCCGCAATTTCTTTTTTTAATGCAGAAAGGTCTGTCAGTGCTTCATCTTTTAACGGCTGGCTGTTGTTAAAGGTAAGCTCATATTCCTCCCACATATAGTTGGAAAGACTGTCTGATTTTTCTGTATTCTTTTCTATAGAAGCATTTAACTTAAATAGTGCTCTTTCAAGTCCTGTGATCTTTTCATTCAATTCCTCTCTTTTGGCGAAAAATTCTTTATGGCCGGCATTTAACGCTTCCCTCTTTTCGGTCATCTCGGAAAGCTCGGTATCTGCCGTTTCCATATTTTGAACAGTAAGCTCAATATGCTTCCTGATTTCATCAATCTTCAGGCGCAGGGAGGCCATTTCCTGATTGGATTTGGTCATCTGCGATGTATATCTGTCAAGTTCGGTATTCAGATTTTCCTTTTCCTGCCTTATTCTTCTGATATTTTCTGACAAAAAGTCATATTTCTGTTTGATTGTATTGAAATCAATCAACAGGGCAGACACCTGTTCACCGGTCTTGGTATAGTTTTCTTTTTCTTCTTCCAGCGCCTGTTCCAGATCGGTAATCCGGTCTTCACAGATTTTCTTTGCATTTTCATGCTGCTGGGTGCTGTCCGCCAGATGCTCTTTATTCCGGTTGATGTCCTGAATCTGATGATTCAGCTCATTCATTTCTTTCTGGATGGAAGCAAATACTCCGGCAGTTTCTGACAGCTTTGCCGATACCTGTTCAATATTTAAGGTCAATGTATTTTTTTGCAGATATGATTCCTGCAGCGCCGCATTCAACCGGTCAATCTGTTCCCGCAGATATTCCCGTTCCGTTTTTAATTCTTCGTCCAGTTTACCGGCATCCAGGGCGGTTGTATTTAACTGCTTCATTTCCTGCTTTAATTCATCCAGTTCCCGTTTTCTTCCCAAAAGATTGCTGGCATTACGGAAAGCACCGCCTGTTATGGCTCCGCCCGGATTAATCAGTTCGCCTTCAACTGTCACCAGGCGCAGCGTCTGGTGATATTTTCCTGCAACGGCCAATGCATTGTCAATGTGATCCAGCACAACAATCCTTCCAAGCAGGTTTTTCACCAATGCATCATATTTCGAATCAGCGGTAATCAGGTCAGATGCAAGGCCAATGACGCCCTTTTCCTTTAGGACATCCCGGTTTATCTGTCCCCGGTCCGTAATCGTATTCAACGGCAGGAAGGTGGCACGTCCAAGCTTTCTGCTTTTTAGATATTGTATCATTTTTTTTGCCGTAGCATCATCTTCTGTTACAATATTCTGTATACTTCCGCCTAATGCAGTTTCAACGGCAATCTCATATTTTTTATTGACGGATAAGATATCCGCAACAACGCCAATGATACCCGGTTCCTGCTCTTTTTGTTCCATGACGCGCCTGATACTGTTGCCGTAACCGTCATAACGCTCCGTAATATTACGAAGCGCTTCTATTTTGGAGCGGATGGCGGACAACGCCTCATTGGTGTTGTGAATCAGTTCACGGTTAGCCTTATTTTTTGTCTGGTTATCCGCAAGCTTTTGTTCAGCTTCCTTTAATTCAGCAGACAGATCTGTAATTGTCTGCTCTGATAAAGCAAGTTCGGAATTCAATGCATCATACTCCTTCCTGTCATTGCTGTCATCACTTTTAAATTGAAGGAATCTTTGATTCAGCTGGGTTTTTCTGAGATTGATGTTTTCCAGCATGGCATCGTATCTTCCGACCTTCGCCTTTAAGGAACCGCTTTCATTGATGGATTCAATAATATTGGTCTTACATTCTTCTATTTCATCCTGATAACTCTGAATTTGTGCATTTGCTCTTTCACTTTTTTCCTTTGCCTCATCCAGAGCCTTTGTTACAGCGTCCTGCTCTGTTTTCAGAGTTGTCTGCTTCTCATAATAATCCTGTAGCTCTTTGTCATTGTCAGAAATCTGTTTTTTAATACGCTCTGACTGTTCCTGTGTATGGGTATCATTCGTTTCCAGCGCAAGAATCTGCTGGTTCATGACATTGATTTCACCTTCAGAACGCTCTTTTGCCAGACCGTATTCATGAATCTTGTTTTTCAGGGTATCAATGGTCTGATTAAATGTTTCAATACTCTTTTCAATCTGTTCATATTCTTCTCTGGTCTGGTCGTAAATCTGCTTATTTTCTTCAATATCGTCATTTAAGATCTGTTGATTTTTAACATCCTTTTCCATGACCCGCCGCAGCTGCTCCATCTCAAGGAGAAAGGCGTTGACATCCAGTTTTTTCAGTTCATCCTTAAAAGCCAGATATTTTCTTGCCGTTTCAGATTGTGCCTGTAACGGACCGACCTGTTTTTCCAGCTCGGAAAGGATATCGTTGACACGGTTCAGATTGTCCCGCTCTGCTTCTAAAGATTTCTCTGCCGCATCTTTATTCTTTTTAAATTTCACAATTCCAGCCGCTTCATCAAACAGCTCTCTCCGTTCCTCCGGTTTTCCGCTTAGAATCCGTTCAATCTGACCCTGTCCGATAATGGAATAGCCTTCCTTTCCGATACCCGTATCAAAAAACAGGGAGTGAACGTCCTTTAACCGGCTGACCGTACCATTAATCAGGTATTCACTTTCCCCGGAACGGTAAACTCTTCGTGCAATCGTTACTTCATTATAATCAATCGGCAGACTGTGATCGCTGTTATCAAGCGTAATCGCAACATAAGCGGAGCCCTGCGGCTTTCTAAGCTGTGTACCGGAGAAAATGACATCCTCCATTCTGGCTCCGCGCAGACTTTTCGCACTTTGTTCGCCCAATACCCATCTGACTGCATCGGCGACATTGCTTTTCCCGGAACCGTTAGGACCGACAATACAGGTGATTCCATGGTCAAATTTAAAAATAATTTTATTTGCAAAGGATTTAAATCCGTTTACTTCTATACTTTTCAGATACATACTTTAAACCTGCTTCTTCTTTAATAGTAAAAGGGCATTATATGCCGCTGTCTGTTCGGAGGCTTTTCTTGATGCTCCGTCTCCGGAGGCTATTGCTGCGCCGTCAATACAAACCTCAGAGGTATACAGTTTATTATGGTCGGGACCTTTTTCACCTGTCTGAACATAGGTCAGCTGCCGCCCTTCCTTCTGCATCATTTCCTGCAGAGTGGATTTTGCATCATAAAACAGCACCTTTGTTTCGATATCATCCAGTAAAAATCGATGGACAAATGTTCTTCCCGGTTCTATGCCCCCATCCAGATAAATGGCACCCAGCAGGGCTTCAAACAGATCACACATGATAGAACTCCGTTCCCTGCCGCCTGTCTGGTCTTCCCCTTTGCTTAAAAGGACATAGCTGCCAAAACCCAGATTTTTGGAAATCTGTGACAATGTAAATTCACAGACCAGACTAGCCCGGAGCTTTGTGAGTTCCCCTTCTTTATAATTTTTGTAATGCTCATATAAGTATTCGCTGACAAGAAATTCCAGTATGGCATCCCCGAGGAATTCCGAACGTTCATAGGATTCGATTTTATTAATTTTTCTTTCATTTGTGTATGAGGTATGGGTAAATGCGGTAATCAGACGGTTGATATCCCGGAACTGATATCCGATGGTTTCCTCAAGCATATGAAAATCTGGTTTATTCATTTGACGTTCCCGTTTCACTTCCTAATTGATCAGCAATTTTTTTATTAACTTCGTTCTCCTTAAAGGTAATGCATTGGAAAATGGCGCTTTTTACCTCTTCGTTATGGGAATTGCCATGTATTTTTACAACTAATCCCTTTAGTCCGAGCAGAGGCGCTCCACCTTTATTTTTGGCATTAAAGCGTTCCTTTAAACCATTCAGGGAGCTTTTAATGAGCAGCCCTCCTATTTTGGTTTTAAAAGAGGACATAATCGTCTGCTTGATTTCGGAAAGCAGCATTTTTGCAAGTCCTTCATAGAGCTTCAGTATTACATTTCCTACAAAGGCTTCGCAGACTATAACGTCTGCAGCGCCGTTTGGAATCTCTCTTGCTTCAATGCTTCCGATAAAATTGATATCCTTACATTCTTTTAATAATGGGTAAGTCTCTTTTACAAGAGCGTTTCCTTTTTCTTCTTCATCCCCGATATTGACGATTGCAACTCTCGGTTTTTCAACTTTTTCAATATTTTCCATATAAATAGAGCCCATTCTGGCAAACTGTACCAGATGTTCCGGCCTGGCGTCCACGTTTGCTCCGCAGTCTATCAGGAGGGAATAGCCTTTATTTGTTGGAAGAAGCGGTGCCA
The DNA here is from genome assembly GCA_947632705.1 of uncultured Coprococcus sp. Classification (GTDB taxonomy): domain Bacteria; phylum Bacillota; class Clostridia; order Lachnospirales; family Lachnospiraceae; genus Coprococcus. The sequence goes on from CANRQE010000001.1 coordinate 107,659, forward strand.
GCGGCGGACGCTTGACGCCTTTGGAACGGCCGACAATCAGCTGGCCTCCGGCAAGGATTGCTCCGGAGCTTCCGGCTGATATGATTGCATCTGCTTCTCCTGCCTTTACCATATTCATACCGACTACTAGGGAAGAATCCTTTTTGGTGCGGACAGCCTGCACCGGTGCGTCATGACAGGTAATTTCCTCTGTTGCTGCGGCTATTTTGATCTTGTCCGCATCATATGTATATTTTGAAAGCTCCTTTTGAATAACATCTTCCTTTCCGGCTAAGATGATCTGCGCATTTGCACCTTCATTGACTGCTTCAACCGCACCTTTGATAATCCATTCGGGAGCATAATCTCCACCCATAGCATCTACTACAATTTTTGTTACTTCACCCATCTTATTTACCTCATATTTTTTTTCTGAATGGCCATATGGCGTTTCTATCCTGCTTTCATATAAATAGAACGTCTTCCGGCACCATTTGCACATAGCTTGTCCATTAAAACATACAATTTATTATATATTTTACCAATATTAAAGTCAATCATTAAAACCTTTGGAATTTACCGGACATATCCTGTCTTATATCTGATAAAATCGTATCCGGTTATCTATTGTATTTCTCACTCTTACAAAAACAAAAGGGAGACATATCCTTCTAATGAAGCGTCTCCCTTTTACTTTTGTTGTATACCATAGTAATCAAGTGAATCTGTCTCTGGCAGATTCCTGCATTACTCAGCAACAGAGATAATCTCTTTTTTGTTGTATGAACCGCAATTCTTACATACTCTGTGTGGAACCATTAATTCACCGCACTTGCTGCACTTTACCAATGCAGGAGCAGTCATTTTCCAATTTGCTCTGCGCTTATCTCTTCTTGCTTTTGAACTTTTATTCTTTGGACAAATTGACATTCTTCACACCTCCTCAATCTTTCAAGATGTTCGCAAAAACTGATAATCTCGGATCAGGAACAAAATCATCACAATCACAGGTTGCATGGTTCAGGTTCGTTCCGCAAACCCTGCATAATCCTTTGCAGTCTTCTTTGCAAAGGACCTGAACCGGAATCATTGTCATCAGTTCCTTTTCTAACAGCGTGTCCATATTGACTATACAGTCTTCCAGATAATTAAGTTCGTTAATTTCATCCATCTTATCAGTTTCAAATACAGCCATATCGATGACTTCATCTATCTGCACATTGAAATTCTTTTTTACCTCATCAAGGCATCGGTCACACTGCATGGATAAGACTATTTCACATTCTCCTGAAATTGCGGCCTTTCTCTTGCCTGCATTTTTTGCATGGAGGACAAAGTCCTTTACAGTATCAACCGTATATACGTTTCCTCCGAATGTAAATTCCTTTAAATCGGAATTCACTTCAAAGTCCTGTACCATACCTTCCTTTGATAAAACATCAGATAAATCAATTAACATAATATCTCCTAAAAATCGCACATGGATTATTATACATATTCAGGATATCTTTGTCAACAAAAAAATCAAATCATACCAGCGCCGCTGTTTCCCTTGCAATTGCAAGTTCTTCGTTGGTCGGCACTACCCAGACTGCCACTTTGGAATCCGGCGTGGAGATACAGATTTCTTCACCCCGTACCTGATTGGCCTTTTCATCAATCTTAATACCCAAAAATTCCAATCCCTCTGTTGCAAGCTTCCTTACAAGCGGATCATTTTCTCCGACCCCGGCAGTAAATGCAACTGCGTCCAGACCGCCCATGACGGCAGCGTAGGAACCGATATATTTCTTAACACTATAGCAGAACACCTCCATAGCAAGCCTGCATCTGTCATTTCCTTCGGCAATCCCCTTATTCAGGTCTCTGAAATCGCTGGATACACCGGACAGTCCAAATACTCCGGATTCTTTATTTAAAACAGTCGTTACCTGTTCTGCTGTCATATTTTCTTTTGCTGCCACAAACTCGATGATGGCAGGATCGATATCTCCGGAACGGGTACCCATCGGAAGTCCCGCCAAAGGAGTCAGCCCCATGGTCGTATCAACGGATTTTCCTCCGTCCACTGCCGTAATACTGGAACCGTTTCCGAGATGGCATACAATTATTTTGGTATCCCTGATATCTTTACCAAGGAGTTCGGCCGTTCTTTTTGATACAAAGCTGTGACTGGTTCCGTGAAAACCATATTTTCTGATCTTGTAATCGGAATAATAGCGGTATGGCAGTCCGTAAATATAAGCCTTATCCGGCATGGTTTGATGAAAGGCTGTATCAAACACTGCCACCATAGGAACATCCGGCATCAGCTTCATGCATGCACGGATGCCAATCAGGTTAGCAGGGTTATGGAGTGGTGCCAGATCATTGCACTCTTCTATTGCTGCAATGACGTCTTCTGTTAAAACAGAGGATGTTGCAAATTTTTCCCCTCCATGGACAATCCGGTGTCCCACTGCATCAATCTCACTCAGGGAGGCCAGTGCTCCTGTCTCAGAATCCACCAAAGCCTCAAGAACATATTTGACTGCCGCATTATGGTCAGGCATCGGTACATTTCTGCTGTATTTTTCTTTTCCTGTAGTAGTATGGGTCAGACATCCGTCTATTGTGATTCTTTCGCACAATCCTTTTGCCATGACCTGTTCCGTTTCAGAATCAATCAGCTGATACTTCAATGACGAGCTTCCACAATTTATTACCAGTATTTTCATGTATCTGTACCCCTTCTTATTTGATCATTTCTATAACATGTTTTTTTCTTTCTGCATCATTCAATATAATATGGTTATCTGTTATCTTTCGGTCTTGCCGCTAAAATTCCGTCTTCCTGTGCCTGTGCCTGAATGGCTGTAATGGCAACAACGCCGACAATATCATCTGCGCAGCAACCGCGTGACAAGTCATTGACCGGTTTGGAGATACCCTGTGTTACCGGTCCGTAAGCATCCGCCTTTGCAAGTCTCTGTACCAGCTTATAACCGATATTTGCGGCATCCAGATCCGGAAATACCAATACATTGGCATGTCCGGCAACCTCGCTGCCCGGCGCTTTGGAAGCGGCAACCTCAGGTACCAGTGCCGCATCGGACTGTAATTCTCCATCTACCTTCAGATCAGGATATTCCGCCTTTACGATCTGGGTAGCCTCTACTACCTTATCGACGTCCGGATGGGATGCGCTGCCCTTTGTTGAATGGGAAAGCATGGCAACAACCGGTTCCTCCTGAACCAGAAGCTCAAAGGATTTCGCTGACTGCTCTGCAATGTCTGCAAGCTCCGGTGCCGTCGGAGACTGATTCAGACCTGCATCGGAAAATACAAATGCTCCGTTTGCTCCCATGTCGCAGTCAGGAACCACAACAAGGAAAAATGCTGAAACAATTCTTGTTCCCGGTGCTGTCTTTAAAATCTGCAATGCCGCCCGCAGTACATCTGCAGAGGCATTGATTGCACCGGCCACCATACCGTCCGCATCTCCGGAACGGACCATCATACATCCGAAATATAAGCCGTTATTCATCAGAAGATCTCTGGCCTTTTCAGGTGTCATGCCCTTCTTCCGTCTCAGCTCAACAAGATTTTCCACATATGTATCAAACTTTTCATACGTTTTAGGGTTTACAAAGGTTGCATCCTTTAAATCAAGATCTCCTGCTTTTGCAAGAATTTCCTCCTTATTACCAACAAGAATGATATTGGCAATTCCCTCTGTCAAAACCTTGCTTGCTGCCTCAATCGTCCGCATGTCGCCGGTTTCCGGAAGCACGATTGTCTTCTTATTTTCTCTTGCTCTGGCCTTTATCTTTTCAATAAATTTCATTGTTTGTAGTCCCCTTTCCAGTTTTTATACCTTTCATGATAACACACTAAGAATAGTTTACCCTATTAAGCGCCGAATCTCAATAGAAAAGACAAAAAAATGTGTGTTTATCTGTTTAATTTCTGACAGATCTGCCTTCTCAGATCTTCCTGATTCCCCGAATTATCCAGCGTAAACTGACATCTTTCCTGATAATATGTATCATTCATCTGGGAATGTATGACATTCAGCGCCCGTTCTCTGGTAAAATTCCTGTATTGACAGAGTCTTTGGATCCGAATCTCCGTCTCAGTCCGGACATACCATATCTCACTGCAGATATCCTGATATCCGTCTTCTAACAGCAAAGCCGCCTCAATTACAAGCAGTCTGCAGCCCAGTTCTGTTTGTTCCTGTATCTGTCTTAAGATGTCCTTTTTTACAGCCGGATGGACGATACCGTTTAATTGTGCCAGTTTTTTTCTGTCTGTAAAAACAAGCTGTCCCAACGCCGTTCTGTCGATTGTCCGGTCCTCATTTAAGATCTCTGTTCCGAAACACTTCACGATCTGTTGATAAGCCTCTTTCTCCGGCTGCATCAGATCATGGGCAAGGGCATCCGCTTCAATAATAAATGCCTGATAATCCTCTTTTAATATATTTAATACAGTGGTTTTTCCGGAACCGATACCGCCGGTAATACCTAATATGAACATAGTATCTTTATTTTGCTTCATACCAGTTCTCTCCCTGTGCAATGCCGATCTCAAGCGGTACAGAAAGTTCGGCGGCTCCCATCATTTGTTCCTTCAGGATTGCGGCTACCTCCTCTGCTTCCTCTCTTGCCGTTTCTACCAGCAATTCATCATGAATCTGCAGAATCAGGCGGGATTTCATATTTCTCTTTTTTAATTCCATATTTACACGGATCATGGCGATCTTAATAATATCTGCAGCTGTTCCCTGAATCGGTGAATTCATTGCAACCCGTTCTCCGAAGCTTCTTTGCATAAAATTAGAAGAGGCAAGCTCCGGTACCGGACGGATCCTTCCGAACATTGTTCTGACACTGCCCTCTTTTTTTGCTGTCTCTACCTGAAGGTCAAGATACCGTTTGATATTCGGGTAGGTACGAAAATACTTCTCTATATATTCCGACGCTTCCTTTCTTGAAATTCCCAAATCCTCACTGAGGCCAAATGCACTGATTCCGTATACAATTCCGAAATTCACTGCTTTTGCGTTTCTTCTCTGTAAAGAGGTAACCTCTTCCATCGGAACGTCAAATACCTCCGAGGCTGTTGTGGCATGGATATCTACATGGTCGGAAAATGCTTTCTGCATTGTTTTATCATCTGACAAATGCGCCAGTACCCGAAGTTCAATCTGGGAATAATCCGCATCAATAAACAAAAACCCTTCCTGCGGAATAAATGCCTTCCGGATCAATCGTCCAAGCTCCATCCGCATCGGAATATTCTGCAGATTCGGATCTGTGGAACTGATTCTTCCCGTAGCAGTAATCGTCTGATTGAATTTTCCATGGATACGGCCATCTTCGCTGATATAAGCGGTCAGTCCTTCGGCATAAGTAGAATTCAGCTTTGTTAACTGCCGGTATTCTAAAATATCAGGAATGATCGGATGTGTATTTTTAATTTTTTCCAGTACATCTACACTGGTAGAATAGCCTGTCTTTGTTTTTTTACCGCCGGAAAGTCCCATGTCTTCAAACAGAATCTGCCCCAGCTGCTTTGGAGAATTGATATTGAACTCTTTTCCCGCATATTCTGTAATCTGTTTTTGCAGCTCCTCAATCCGGACCAGAAGACGTTCGCTATAAGAGGACAGTGCTTCCTTATCTACCCTGATCCCTCTTTTTTCCATATCAAATAAGGTATATACCGTCGGTAATTCTATCCGGTAATATAGATCGTGCATTCCCTGCTCTTTCAGAGCGCGCAGGATAACCGGTGCTGCAAGAAGCGGAACAAGCGCCTTATATGCAAATACTTCAAGAAAATTTTGATTTACAAATGTAAAAATATTCAGCTCTTCTTTCGCCAGCAGCTCTTTTTCGGACGGAAGCGCAATCTCCAGATAATCTTTCGCCAGATCATCATAATCATAGGAATCCATCAGTGGGTTCAGCAGATAAGCGGCCACTCCGATATCCAGAACATTTTCATAAGCTTCTCCAAAATATACCGTTCCCAGAGTATGTTTCAGATCCAGCATACAGATCCGGACGCCCCGGTCTGCCAGAGTATGCAGGCGGTTTCCGATTCCCTTTTCGTCTATTAATCCTCCATCTCTGACCACATATACCTGCTCCGGAGAAACGGTCAGTGCCGCACCGAAAAAATAATCCTGGTTTCTGATTACATAGAGACCGACAGCTTCTGCCTGTGCCATCTGCTCAAAAATCCGGTTCAGGCTTTTGTCGTCCTCAACCAGAATGATATCCGGCTTCAGCTCCTTCTTCTCTTCCGTCATGTCAAATTTATGCAGCAGACTTTTAAATTCCAGCTTTTTAAACAGTCTGTAAGCTTCGTCATTAAACATATCAGCAATTCCTGCATCCTCAAAGGAAACATTCAGTTCACAATCCAGCTTGATTGTTGCCAGTTCCTTGGATAACAGAGCCTGTTCCTGATAGTCTTCCAGATTCTTCCGCGCTTTTTCCGGTTTGATCCGGTCTAGATGTGCAATCGCGTTTTCAATAGAACCATATTCCGCAATGATTTTGGCGGCAGTTACCTTTCCGATTCCCGGTACGCCCGGTATATTATCAGAGGTATCGCCCATCAGACCCTTTACATCAATAAACTGGGTGGGAGTAACTCCATATTCCGCTTCTACATCAGATGCATAGTAATTTTCAATGGTAGTGCCGGTTGCTTTGGTCTTGGGTATACGGACAAGAATCCGGTCGGTTGCAAGCTGCAGCAAATCCCTGTCTCCCGAGATGATTACTACCTGATAGTCTTCCTTTTGTGCAGTCCTGGATAGCGTACCTATAATATCATCTGCTTCATAGCCGCCCTTTTCAACCGTCAGTATGTGCATGGCGGCAAGGACTTCTTTCATCAAAGGAACCTGCTCTCGCAATTCCTCCGGCATCGGCTTTCTAGTTCCTTTATATTCGGCATATTGCAGATGGCGGAACGTAGGCTGGTTGACATCAAATGCCACACACATATGATCCGGCTGTTCTTCCTCCATGATCTTAAAAATAATATTTAAAAAACCCAATACCGCATTGGTATGTTTTCCTTCATAATTTGTCAGGTCAGGCAGTCCGTAATAAGCCCTGTTTAAGATACTGTGTCCGTCAATGATCAATATTTTCTTCATCTTCCACCTCTGTTTCAAATGTTGCCAGTACTTCACTGAATTTGGTATGCGTACGGTTATAATCTTTAACTTTATCCATAAAAACCAGATTGGCCGGAACTGCAGGCTCATTTGTATCCTGAAACAGATATTGTTCCAGATTGGATACGCTGTATTCCCTTACTTTAAACAGATCCTCATAAAAGGTATCAAAAAAGAAAAATTCTGTCTGTGCATTCCGCTTTGCATTCTGCTCATACCGGTATACCTTATCCAGCACGCCGTTGTATACCCATGAGAGGCCTATGATAACCGCAACAAGACCAATCAGAATGGTGGATGTGGCAATTCTTTTTACCGCAGTCATACGGCTCATTTCAGCATCCAGCTTTCTGTTCAGTTCCTGCTTAAAATTCGTAGACAGATTATCCTGATTATCCAGCTGTTTCATACCGACAACAAGCGTGTAATAGATTTCCAGTTCTTCCGCACAGTTATCACAGGTTTTGACATGCTTAATAAACTCCTTTAATTCATCATCCGGGAGTTTGTTTTCAATAAACGCCATAATTTTTGATTGTGCTTCCAAACAGTTCATAAGCTGCCCACCTGCTTTATTAACGAATGATATCCGTTCCGTCGTCTTCGGTATTTTCAATAGACTGGATCACAACATAATAATCTTCTCCCTTTTCAGGCGTGACAAGGACACGGTCGCCGACCTTGTGTCCAAGCAGCGCCTTTCCCATTGGTGAAATGTTGCTGATCATGCCGTTTAATACATCTCCCCTGACGGTGGTTACGATCCGGTAGGTTTCAACTTCCTGATCTTCCTCATATAAAACCGTAACGGTATTATTGATTCCGACCTCATCCTCTGCCGAATCGTCGGAAATCACATGCGCTGTCCGTACCATACGGTCCAGGTAGCGGATTCGTTTCTCATTTTCGTTTTTTTCTTTTTTTGCGGCATAATATTCAAAGTTTTCGCTCAGATCACCCTGTGCTCTTGCTTCTTTGACTGCTTCCAGCTTTTCTTTTCTGACAACGACTTTACGGTATTCTATCTCTTTTTCCATTTTCTGGATATCTTTTTCGGTTAACTGATTATACATTTTAATCCCTCTCAATCTCAATAGATATCTTACCACATTTCATAATATAAATACAAACTGTTTTATACCGCATGCTTACGAGCCATTTTTTCGGAAAGGCAGACAGATTGGCGCAGATATCGATTGTTTTCTTTTATAAAACGGGAAAAACAATAGCCGCCTGTCTGATATACATTATGGTATGCACACCAGACAAAAAATAAAGTAACATTCATAATAAAAATTCTGAGCAGTATATCCATGAAACCGGGTTGCAAGCGGCTCAGCGTATAGGACTGAAATATAATATGAGGCAGTTCATCGTCCAGCATTTGTTTGCATATCTGTTTCAGTGCCTTTGAATCTGTACATTTTGAAAGAGCGTCATAGTATGTCAAAGCAATCAGTTCACCGGTTATCAGTATTGTAACTTCACATTTTAAGCCGCCCAAATGCCGCAGCTTTCTAAATATTGTATCTAACACGGACCGATTTGCTGTTTTTATTCCATAATGATCCATATACATTTTCAGATAGGCGGAATGCCAGTTTTCCTCTTTGATAAATAACTGCATAGCTTTCTGATATTCTGCAGGACCGCCTGCTCTTACATAGTCTTTTACAGTATTCATTAAAAACGTTCCGTCTGAACCTTCCCCTTTTTGAAAAGCCTGAACAGAAGGAAAAATAAGCTTTTTCAATGCTTCTGAGAGTGGTTTATCCCCGGAAAAATCAACCTGCAATCTGTTTTTATCATTTTTTTCAAAGTATGTAATCCAATCCGTATAATTAAATTGGGTCATATTGGACCGTATTATAAAATCCCTGCTATTCATCCTGCTCCTCCTATATCTGAATGTTTTTTTGACATCATGCCCCTGCTTTTATAAAGAAAGACAGCATAAAAAGCATTTCCGCCCTCTAAGCTGTCTTAGTTCTTTTTATGAAATTAGTTTTATATAGAATCCTGTGATTAGTTGTTAATCAGCTTATCTTCACCATTCCAGCTGTAAAGCTTACGAACTTCCTCGCCAATCTTCTCTGAAGGATGCTCAGCAGCACGCTTTCTCATTGCCTTGAAGTGAACCTGACGTCCTGCAGGAGACATATCCAGTAAGAATTCTTTTGCAAATGTACCATCCTGAATATCAGAAAGAATCTTCTTCATGGCCTTCTTAGTATCTTCTGTAATGATCTTTGGTCCTGTCACATAATCCCCATATTCTGCCGTATTGGAAATAGAATATCTCATTCCGGCAAAGCCTGACTGATAAATCAGGTCAACAATCAGCTTCATCTCATGAATACACTCAAAATAAGCATTTCTCGGATCATAGCCTGCCTCAACCAATGTCTCGAAACCTGCCTGCATCAGTGCACATACGCCACCGCAAAGAACAGCCTGCTCGCCGAAGAGATCTGTCTCGGTCTCAGTTCTGAAGGTAGTTTCAAGAACACCTGCACGGGCACCGCCGATTGCCAAAGCATAAGCAAGCGCTTTATCCAGAGCCTGCCCTGTTGCATCCTGATGAACAGCAACCAGACAAGGAACACCCTTACCTGCCTGATATTCAGAACGAACAGTATGTCCCGGACCCTTTGGCGCAACCATCGTTACATCTATATCCTTTGGCGGGGTAATCGTACCGAAATGAATATTGAAACCATGTGCAAACATCAGCATATTGCCAGGCTCCAGATTCGGCTCGATATCTTTCTTATACATATCTGCCTGTAATTCGTCATTAATCAAAATCATAATAATATCGGCTTTTTTAGCAGCCTCTGCAGCTGTGTATACCTGAAAGCCCTGTGCTTCAGCCTTTGCCCATGACTTGCTTCCTTCGTAAAGGCCGATGATTACATTACAGCCTGATTCCTTTGCATTCAGAGCATGTGCATGTCCCTGACTTCCATAACCGATTACTGCGATTGTCTTACCGTCTAATACAGATAAGTTGCAATCCTCCTGATAATAAATTTTTGCTTCTGCCATTATGTTATCCTCCTAAACCATAAATAAACTAATAAGTATATCTTAATTACCGTAAGGTAATTAAAAGCATGTAATACTATCCCCGGATCAGACCTGTCAGACCGGTTCTGACCAATTCAATAATTTCAAAGCCGTCTAAGAGATTCAGGAACGCTTCACATTTGGTGGTTGCACCTGTCAGCTCAATAATCAGGGAATCCTTTGATACATCAACGATGTTCGCCCTGAAAATATTCGCAATTGATATAATATCCTGTCTGGTTTCATTACTGGATCTTACCTTCACGAGCACCAGCTCACGAGAAACAGATTTCCCCGGCTTTAATTCTACAATATCTACTACATCTTCTAATTTACTTAACTGTTTTTTTATCTGGCTCAGACTTGCGTTATCTCCGCTGGCTGCTACAGTCATTCTGGAATATGCAGGATTCTCCGTAACGCCGACAGTCACACTGTCAATATTGTATCCTCTCCGGCTGAACAGACCTGAAACTCTGCTCAGAACACCTGCTGTATTATCAACCAGAAGTGACAAAACTATGTTGTCCATTTCTTCAGTACCACCTTTCAACAGAATAGTCCAAAGATTATTATAGTGACATTCAACTTTGTTGTCAATTTGAAATCACAAATTCTTCCAAACAATCTTGATACGGATCTCAATCCCATTCATGATAAAGTCCCATTTCCTCTGCCTGCTCCGGCAGGTCAATGATACTTCTTATTCTGTATCTCCATATGGACCAAAGAGATAAGCAGATATGCCATTATTAGATCATATAATAAGTCCTATTTCTCATAAACTATATTATCTATAATGATATACCTTTGTAAACTCAATATCTTCAAATTTTCTTTCATTGATATCAATCTGCTCTCCCGTCACCGCATCCATCATGATCAGTTGAATAGGAGCACCGTTTTCATTTTTCTCTTCGAACACCCATACGGGTATATACTGATAGCTGTTTTCATCCTTGCCATTTACCAGAAAATAAGTAAGCTTCACATCATTAAAGGTAACCGTATCATAATTCGTTTTATGCTCTGTGTAATATTCAGGGATTGTAATATCTGCAATCTCCAGGATCTCCTTCCAACTCAACAGACTTACATTCTCCTCTGTCTGTCCCGTTGGACGGAACATATCATAGCAGAAGGCATCCAGAACACCGTTGTCATCAATCCACACATCATATATTTCATAAAATTCTGCTCCCTGTGTCAGAGTATCAACTTCATATGTATCTTCATGATAAACCGCATTCCCATCTATTGAGCGTACAAATCGGAAAGAATATCCGTCTATTTCATTTGTAATATCCTCAGATGACCCCGAAGCAAAATACTGCCATTTCAGATTTCTTTCCCATTCTACGGCAACATCCTTGATACCACAGTCATTCAAGAAATCCCGGGCCATCTCAAGAGCCTCTTCTCGATTCCAACTGCATTGGTTTTCTCCTTCTTCAGCTTCGATATCATCACCGGAAGAATAAAATGCCTGCATCGCACCTCGATACGGCCGGTACAGAATCGGAGCCATGTTATAGCTGATATGATATGCGAAATATAAAGCCTCATTATATGGTGAAAATTCCAGCATAAACTGGATATCTCCCATATCTCCTATATATTTTGAAGCAGACCAGTCTCCGGGAGTTTCATGCTCTTCTGGTGCATTCTCATAATCCTGCTGCAGTTTGATTAAATCTTCTTCATATTCGTCAAGAAATTCTGTCTCCCCGGCATTCTTCATATAATCAATACACCATTGTTTTATCTCCATTTCCTGCTCAATATCATGCTTGGAGCGAATATTCTGTTCATAATCATACTGATAAATCCCGTCAGAACGCCCAAAGACGGTCTGTGCGATCTTTTGCTTATATTCCGCATCCATCGTGTTTGCTTCCAGATACTCTATCCGCATAGAATCTGTTGACGGCACCTCAATGTCATTATCTTCAATGGCAATACTAACTAATCCGGAATTTCCGACACGAATGTCTCCGCTATAGGATTTCGGAATACCCAGTCTGTCTGCTAATGCTCCATCTGCTGTTCCTGCATTATCTCCAGTATCCCCCTGTTTCTGATCCAGATTATAATCTACTTCTTTTCTTCCGCATCCAGATACCATTAACATTCCTACAAGCATTACAGCTATCACTTTCTTTTTAGCAACCATATGAACCTCCTTAAGAAATAATGCAGTTTTTCCATTACATGATTCTCACATACTGACTATAAGTATAATAATCCATATAAACATCTAAACTGCATATTTTCTATAAAACTTTCTCTTACCGAATAGAACATTTATTTTATTAATTTCTTTAGAGATTTCGGCTCAGTTACCTTTGATTATATCATATCTTTATCATATTGGTGGCAGCGCTTGTTCAGAATAAATTCAAGAATTTTCTGTATTTTGTTTCCCTTGTATATATTGTTGTTTCGTAGCTTCCATCTACATCATCTGAAATTATCATATCAATCTGAAGCGCGCCTTTCTGGTCAGTATATATTTCACTTTCAAACCGGCTTACTTCACTATTCAGATCCTGCTCAAATAAAAACTGACCATTCATGCTGACAATGAGTTTCACTTCACCTTTTCTGATCGTGAACTGTCCCTCAATCCGAAAATCCTGAACAGAATTCAGATAATAGGTAGAGCTCATGTCATTGCTTGTCAGAGTTTCATCCTGTTCCATTAAATTGAGGGGTCCAAATTCTCCAAAAGAATCAAACCAGTCTGTTTTACCTTTTCCCCATTTCCAGCCGGCAATCATTAAGATACCTGCTATGATCAAAATTACAATTATAACAATTAATTTTTTCTTCATCTTATCCTCCCTTTTTTTGCGGCACTCTGATCGGGTATGAGCTTTCCCATTTGGTTGACCTCCTCTAAAATATTAAGCAGTCATATCCTATGCCGTATTAGTTTTTGTATAGTTATTCACTTTCTTTTATATACCGATTCATGTTTAAGATACAATGGGAGAAATCTTTAAGAAATTTTTAAGAAAATCCGTCTATATTCTGAAGAAGAACTAGTAATGATACTGTTCCAGCAGTGCCTGCTTCAACGTCTCCATCTCTTCAATAGACTTTTGAGACATCAGAAAAAATTCATTATTCTTTATGGATTTATATGCCGCACTGTTGGTATCCACATCAGCATCACTTACGCACACTTGGTTTGATATGTCAGAGTAACAAAAGATTGGAGTTATAAGCAAATCCTCCAATATATATTTTTTTCATCATTAAAAGTATGAATCCTTCGATTTAGAAATAAAAGATAAGTTGCTCCCGGAATCCTTACCTACTGCCCTTTGTATACTCAGGTATAACAAAGAAAGACTGCATCATCACAATCCACACTTGCCAATAATTCTTCTCCATTATCATAAGCATCTATCATATATCTGACATCTGAACTGTTTCATTCACTTTCCATTTTTTTGGAAAATACATAAAAATTTAGCTTTAGTACAAATTTATTCATACACCTTGATTTTAAGCTTGACATTTTTGCTCCAAATCGGAACTATGAATATGTAATTTGTCCGAATATCTGTTATAAAAAATCTATATTACCACCACATCACAAAAATATCATTCTTCCATATCATAAGAATGTATAATGTAATCATCCCCCACATAAGTAGGAACAATATAGCAGTTCGGGTAAATGGATCGGATATAATCCATATCCTCTTTCGTCATTTTTTGATCCAAATCCAAAACCCTCAGATCATAAAATCCCTGTAATTCCTCAATATTATCATAGTATGGGGCAGTACACTTTAATTCCATGGTTTCCGGAAAATATTGAACAATATCTTTTTGCGAAATACCGTAGATGTCAATCCAAAGACGAGTTGTATTTCCATTATCACAGGTATATATATTTAGAAATTCTCCCCATGTACTATAAAAGTCTATTTCAAGATTATACTGCTGATACGGGCTGTCAGGATCACGAAGGAATAGATCCACAAGCTTTTCATTCAGCATATCCAGCTTATCAATGACATCTTCGTAATGTTCATCCATTCTAAACCGGATACATATTGTATTGGGCTCATCCTCTTTCATCCATGCCCCCATTAATTCCATATATGGAGAATAGCTATCTTTGACTGTATAAACCATACGATATATCTTTGTAAAATAATTCTGATATGTCCTTACAGCAACTGACGCAATCAGTCCATATTTTATAACAATATAGATTGTAAGCATACATATAACAAATATAACATTGCCTTTTTTTCTCATTTTAGATTATTTTACCTTTCTGAATGTCTGATATATAAAATATTCGTAACGATAGGTTGCTGTTTTCAGTCATAAAACTGATATATTCATTGTAATCTATAAAATACTTTCTTCCCCACAAGGATACTTCTAACCAGATTTTATATCCTATATCATCTATAGACAGACCTGTAACCGTAACATAATGGATTGAAAAGAAACAACTTGCTCATAAATTTTGTGCCTTTTCATTTCATCTATATAAATTAACAGACGTATTTTTTCTGTAGCATCACCGGATAACATTACCGGAATATCGTTTTGCAACATCTCTTCTATTCTAGGCAATATCTTACGCTTAGACATACCCCATTGTACATCTAAATGAATGTTATGGATATCCATATATCTATTCATGCCATTTTGAATTGATAAACCATCTGTGCCCTTCATTTCAAACGTATTATATAACTTCCTTCTTATTCCATCCCCAATAACCGCTTCACCAGAAGAACCGCCTCAGCTGCATCCTTGGAATATCCGTCTGCTCCGATTTCCTTTGCATAGCTTTCTGTTATGACCGCACCGCCGATTATAAC
>CANRQE010000002.1 GCA_947632705.1 uncultured Coprococcus sp.
TTTACCTGCATCTCAATATTGATGATTGCCCGGCTGTTCAAACTGACTTTCAGATCCAAAATGCAGGTTTTGTCATCGATACTTTCCCCCAATATGATAGGATTTAAGACAATTACCGAACGGATGCTTCCCTCCGGCAGATCAAGCAGGGCATATAACAGACCCGTTAGCGCTTTATTGTTTGTCTGCATAACTGCGCGGAACATATAATCGTTTGTCATAGGAAATTCCAGCTTCCCTGACGGAAGAGACTCCATGTTGTGTGTCTGAGTCATAATAAAAATCCTCCTTTGTAAAAAATCTGTCAATCAAATCTGTCTGAAATGCTCTGGCGACTGCCAAAATGAAAATTAGATCAAATCAGAATTGCAATAAGATGGTTTTAGTATACTACATCTTTTTACAAAAGGAAGACCTTTTCATGCGCAAATCTGAGGAATCTGCGCTAATTTGAGGAATTTGGCTTTTTTAATATATAAAAAACTGCCGCCTTTCGATAATTTTAAACGAAAAGCGGCAGTTTCATAAAACTACACTTATTTATGTTGTGTAAAACTATTTGAAGCTACACTAATACAAACTTCTCTTCAGCAATCGCATCTACACTGTTTGAGATATTTGTATCTGCCTGTGTCAGCTCAAATAATGGATCAGATACTGTAATCTTGATCATTACATATACCGGTTTTGTACTTCCTGTATAGTAAACTTCCAGTACAATATAGGTATAATTTCCACCGTATGGTGTGAAGTACTCATCTCTCAGCTGGAGCTGATTATTCGTATTGGCATCACGAACCATAGACTGGAATGTCTTTCCTATATCTTTCAGTTCATCCTGCGTTGTATACGTCTTAACCATGTGGTCTGTTCCACTGTTGTAGGATGGTCTGGTGTTCAGGAAATCCTCATCGTAGTCCAGATCATAGTAAATGTTGATCATGGAAACCTCAACATCTTCAGGAATATTCACTTTGAAGTCAAAGTTCGGTGTATCTGTCTTGCTGTCGACCTTGGTCTTATACAGGGTCTTGCCTGTAGTAGCGCCTACTTCCTCATCCTTTTCAAGCTCTGTTTCGAAATCCGTATCCGGTTCATATACCTTAAGGCTTGGCTTCGGCGTAACTGCCTCCGCGCTGTTTACAATGACATTGATGAAAAGCTTTCTCTCATCGTTGTTCTTTGTCGTCTGACCGGTTACAGAACAGTGACCGGCACCACAATAGGTAATCGTTCCTGTCTTATAGGATGTCGTATAGATGAAGTAATTCTCCATCGCATCATATGGCGTAGCAGCATATAAGGAAGAACGTTTCTTCGGATCATTCGTATTGTTTGAACCTGCCAAAGTATACCATACCGTTACATTTTCTTTTTCCAGATCCAACGCATACGCCTGCTGGTGTGTACCTGAGATATTCAGGGAATCACCGATACCAAACGGATACAGCGTTACAAGGCCCTCATTTAACTGCTTTGCTTTTACAGTCTGAGAAACAACCGACTGATCCATATTTGCCGCAGCAGACCATGATGTAGCAGTCTGGAAATCTGACTGTGCATAAATATATGGCAATGTATGGGTAGCGCCACCGCCGCCGTTCTTGTCATAGTACAGACTGGTCATGGACAAAGCACTGACATACATACCTGTATTTTGATTAATCTTATTATAGCTGGAATATGACTCGTTAATATTCTTATGAATGCTGTTAATCAAGCCTTCACCTGCTGATGTATTAAACGCATAAGGAGTCATATAATACTTATCGGTATCTGTTGACTTATATTGTACATCTGTATAAGAATCAGTACCATAGATAGGATTTCCACCCGGATCTGCCTCTTGATAAATCAAGCCTTTAGTTCCCGCCGGCATCTTCTCATCTGACCGCTCTACATACAAATTCTCTGTACTATTATTTCGGTAAACCGGCATCTGCGTAAAGTCTTTACCTTCTTGGAAAATGTATCCCTCTGTTCCAGCTTCTGCCAAATACTTATCCATATACCAATTTGCTGTATAATTGCCATCTTTAACTACAACCTGTAATTTCTCATATGTCTTTGCATCCTGATATAAATAATATCCTGTTGTTCCTGCCGTTGCCCATTTCCTATAGAGAGCACCATGGGAAGTCTGATTACTCTCATTAGTATAATCGTAATCACCATAATATTCCCAACCATTAATTGGAACACCATTCCAGTTATGCAAATCTCCAGCATATTCGTATGTCATGGTTGCATAGACCCAACCATCTTCTTGTAAAGTACCTTTATAATAACCTGCTGGAGTAGATGCAATATTACCATTATTCGGTCCCTGAACATAAACATATCCTGGCTCTGTTAAGGTACCCCATACAACTTGATCAGGAATACTTGCAGTCTGACCATTATTAGGACTTAACGTATAAATATATCCCTCTTCCTCAAGTTCACCTTCAATTAGTCTAGCCGGAGTAGGATTCGTAAATCCAGTTACATATCCTGTACTAGTTACTTGATAAGTGTTAGCCTCATCAGTAAAGTCAACATGGAACCGGTTCATACCAACAATATCCATCAGACTTTCTGTCAAATGTACGGCACCTGCTGTACTAAACGGTGTCATCGTATCATGGAAGAAGAACAAATCTCCGCCACGTCCGACATAATCCAGAATATACTCACAGGTCTTCGGCTGCATATCAACCTTAAATCCACCAAAGGAATCCGAAGGGCCAAGGATCAGAATAGAATACATCTTTTTCATGAAATCCTTACCATAGGATCTTCTGAGATATTTCTGATAAGTATCTCTTGCATCAAGCTCAGCATCCTTTGCATCTCTATATGCTTCGTACAAATCAACAAATTCCCGACCAAACATGGTAGTTGAAATCTGTCCGTCTGCAAACTTAATGTCAGTATTTGTACTATACATTGGCCAGAATATCATATAATATTCGCCGGTTTCCTGCATATATTCAAATAACTCAATCAATTCAGAAGCCGGAATACTGTTTTGAAATCCTCCGAAGAATTTCTGCCATTCTCCTCTGTTTCCATAATCCGTTGTTCCTGTATAGGTTCCCTGCAGTTTCTGGATGGCACCCTGCAGATATGCATCAAGCGCTGCTTTTGGTGCATCAACCGCAGCCATCTTAGCAGAATAGTCAGTCAAGGCAGTATTTACCATATTCTTATACTCTGCCTGTGTATGGCCCTCTACCTGTCCCCCACCAGCTAAGGTTTCTGCTTCCTTTACCCATGTATCAAGACAGTCATAGGTATCCGAGACGTTATCACCGGTTGTAAATTTTGCCCTATCCTCAGAAGCGACAACCATATCCAGATTTACATCATAATCATCTGTAATGGCATCCGCCAGATTAGACAGATAATCGTCATTATGGATATCCATATCATACTCTACAATACCAAACCGGTTTTCATGTCTGCCAAGTACCTTATACTGCTGTGCAGAAATCGTATCCAACTGGGTCTGGTTTGCGTAAGTATTATATCTCAAAATCTTGTGGGCTGTCTGAGATTGAATATCAAAGTATAGCGTATCCGTTGCCGTCCAGGATGTCGCATCCTGTCCTTCTGACATGGTCTGTATCTGCAATACATTGATCTGACTGGTACCGTCTGTAAGATTGATAATCTTACTGATACCCGTCTGGGAAGCAACCACAACATCATCTCCGTTGGTAATCTCCAGATACCAGGAAGCGGCACCAAAGAAATCAGGATCCAATGTCATGTTTACGGTTTTTTCTTCACCTGATTTAATAACACCACTCATGTAGTAGTCATTTTCCTCATCAAATACCGTATTCTTATCCTTATCTACATACAACGCATAATTGTAATTTGCCAAAGAACCTTCCACAGTAAATGTAAAGGAAAGATTCGGTGTCCTAAGATAAGTTGCTTCTATTCCCTGCATATATTTTACAGGCTTACTCAGTATGGTTAATCTGGTTCTCTGATTAGAGCCTGTTACCAGATCATTTAGTTCAACACTGGTGTCATCTGAGAATACAACTGCATAGTTTTTAATTGTATCTTCATCATTATACCAGCCCTGCCCTTGCGCATCTGCATCCAGCATACTTTGATTGGCACCTGTATTATAAGTATAAAGGGTATCCCCATAATCTCCATCTGCATTCTCAACCATCTGGGTATCAGATGCATCAAAGCCCCAGATTACATTGGACCCACTAGCTCCGGTTGCTCTGGTTTTAATCGCCTCCAGAAGATCATACATTCTGGAAGATGGATCAAGATAAATATTTCCCCGTTCAAGACTGCCATCGTTATACCAATATCCCTGTAACAGCTGGGTCTCTGATAAAGCAGTACCGGAAGCTGTATCCGTCATTTTATCATAGACAGCTGTCAGCTCGTTGCTAATCATAATCGGCCTGCCGGCACTAACATAGGCAAGTAATTCGTCATATTTGGTCTTTGTCAAATCGTTGCCATTTTCTACCAGATATGTGGTCTTATATGCCTTCGTTCCGACATAAGGCGTTGCCAGCATATTAGAGCCGTCACGATCAGGATAGATATTACCATCGGTTGCTCTTGTCATTTTATAAGCGCCACGCTCACCCAGCTCACGTAATGCGCCTGTGTGATAATACATGATAAAGGTCGGAAGACCTTTTGCCATCTGGGCAGCATCAGGACCAATATATGCAAATATATCTGATGTATAGATTTCATCCACGGTTCTGTCCAAAGCGCTATAGTCTCCGCCAATATAGACCAGATCATAAGTAGCTGAAATATTATCTGCCATACCGATCAAGGCTTCCGTAGATACCTGAGTCAGTTCAATATCACTATACTCTACTCCGTCAATTGCATAGGCAATTTTTGCCTTGGTCAGATCAAAATCATAATATTCTGTTTTCTCTGTCGGCAGTTCTTCCTTGGCTCTGCCCTCGACCACATCAGACGGTATGGTGTAGTAGTCGCCTGTTACAGCAGATCCATCGCTATGTTTCTCCCATTTCTGACCACCACTTGGCAAGGAGGCCGCAAGCTCCGTATCAATCGGATAATTCGGCTGAATCTCCAGCACCCGGTACTTATTATCAGCACCGTCACGATATACGCCTGCATTAATAATATCCGCAAGTGCTTTTGCAGACGGACTGTTGACAATAATTGGCGGTTTCTCACTGCTTCCGCCTTCGCCTGTACCGGATCCGATGCCGTCACCGGCTTCACTGCTTACAATAAAGTAAATATTTGCTTCCGCAGCTGCACAAAGTGCCTGATAAGCTGCATCTCCGATTTCTTCGGAATAAGTCCCCTTATCAATGAATATGAAATCATAATCTGATAAGTTAATTGCATGAGGCGTTGCATTACTGGTTGTAATATCTGCCTGATAAGCATCATGCAAATACTCTACATAAGCTTCTACATCCGTATCCTCCTGTAAGCTTACATAATAATTCTGAGTAGGACCAAGTCTATCAGCTGGACTAGAAAGATAAAGAGGATCACTTCCATCTGAGATAGCACGAAGTTCCTCCGCTATAACTTCAGTATGTGTGTTTACAGCATCATAATCATAACCTTCCTTTCGATTCTCTTCAGCATCTACGATATCAAAATCATATCCGTTGCTGCCGGCATTGCCCGGTTGAATACTACTTGTAGCATTATTCAAAATAGGCAGATATGTATATCCTGCATCTGCATTCAATTTCTCAAAGCTATACTCATAGCTATATACAACCGGCTCCTCCTGACTATAATCTGTAACATCCATGACCGTTGCCGTTATCATATTATCACTACTACCAACATAGTGGTATGTGCCATTTGCATCCTGCACCATAAGAAGAATTTCAAGGTCAGGTAATTCAACAGCAGATGTAACAGTTCCGCTAAGGGTCATGGTTTGAATATCCCTATAATAAGAGTTCGCAAGGTCAATATCTGCAAAGGTTGCGCCTGTACCGGATGCTGATAAGGCATTCAGTACAGTCTCTCCATGTCCATCTAACAGGAAAAGATCAGCACCACTTGGAATATAAGCAGATGAATTAGCATTAGCATATAATTTAGATGTAAATTCACTGTTTCTTGCAGCTGCTTCCGCCTGCCAGATTCCACTACGTTTATCATAATTATATGCTCCGCCCAAGGAATCATTCATATCTTTAAACAAATTAAACATATCACTGTTTTCTGCATCTTCAGATATAATCAAAACTTTCGCATTATCAAAAGTATCTGACCATGTATCCTTTGTAGATGTTTCAATCTGAGCATAAGAGGAATCATAATAAGTACCAACATCATTCGATGTAAACTGCTCAAATGAATGAACGTCTGTATACCACTTGTAATATCTGTTATTTCCAATATAATTACGACCTCCTTCATTGGCTCCTCGTTCAGCAGTCAAAATGAAGTCAGAAATCGTTTTGGTAGTAGAAGTCATAGGAGGAACTTCCATATTTTCCTTCGCTTCATTAAACAAATCTGCAAAGAAATCCGGCTTCGTGATCAGAACGTTATTATATCTGGAAATCAACTGGGTTGTCATCAGCTTATAAGCAAGCGTACCCATTCTGTAAGTATCATTATTACCTGTTATGCTACCCGGATCATCTGTACACAATGCATACCAGTCAATTACCACAGGATGTCTGTCTACAGTTGCAAAAGCATCCAACCAGCTATACAGGTCTTCACTCAGATCCGTACCGCCTGCGCCATAGTCTCCTGCTTTAAACGCTGCTATATAGATAAAGTCAGCGCTTGCAAGAATCTCCTGCGCAGCATCATTCATCGAATTCAACTCACCGACAGTTGCCGTCGTCAACTGGACAGCACCTTCCGCCATATTGGCAGAGATTGTCTTATATCCGTTAAATACCGCATACCGGAAAAATTCACCGTCATATACATACTTCCATAAACTGGATGTATCTTTGTAATTTGCTTCTTTATTGATTGTTCCTGAATATCCGTCTGCTGTTACCTTGGCTGTCATGGCCTGATCAGCCTGTGCATAAGAAGACATACTCTCCGGAAGAATCTGAAGAATCCGGTATTTATCCTCACCTGTTGCTTTCTTGCCCGCATCATTCGAAGCCATAACTGCAAGGTCAATATTGGTATAACCCGTAAGAGCTGTTGTGGCAATAGAATTGGCATTATTTCCGCCTGCAGGAGTTCCTGAATTTGCTAACGCAAAATTAACAAGTATGGAACATACTATTAATGTAAACACGATAGCTACAGATGGTAAAATCACTTTTCTGTTTCTAAACACGATTCTTTCCCTCCTTACCATGCGTGCCGTTTCAGCACAAATGAATTTCTCAGACTTACAACTCCCTGCATCTCATAGGTAGCAGAAGTCTTTGTATCTTCAAGTTCAAGAATAATTGCCACGGATCCTGTTTCAGGATTGACCTGCAGCTGGAAGTTTGCAACGTTTTTACATAAAATATCATCCACTCCGGAATCATTCTCAATAAATGAATTCATAGCAAATGAATCATATGCCGGTACATCCGAACGATATCTGTAAATCAGAAGCTCATGCGCCGTGGAATCAAATTCCAATGTACATCCCGTATAAATTGTATTCCCGGAAGCATCGAGACCAGATGCATATTTTATATATAAATAATTGACATCCATCATTGTCTCCGGATCAGAAGAAGGTATCCCCCCGCTTGCTTCGGTAAACGCTTTCACATCTGCAATATCGTAACAACGCAGACCTCTATTCGTTCCTCCAGGCGATACGCCTCCGCTTGCCGGCGCTGTACGGAAGAAAACTGAATAATTCGTTCCACTGCTTGTGTTTATCAGCTTCCCGTCGGAATCTTTGGAATATTTATCCGGATTTGCCGAATCATAAGGCGCTACTATAAAATTACCGTTCTGCTGGGTATATGTCGTAACACCTGCCGCTGTGGTCTGCACATAGGCTTTACCTGAAACTCTGACATCGGTTGCGCCCATCAGCATATCAGAAATCACATCATAGGTCTCTGTTGCCTGCGTCTGCAGCCTTTTCCTTGCATTCATTCTCTGATTGGAAGCAACTGTGGAGGAAATCAATGTAATTACTGCAACCATGAATATACTTAGGATACCCATGTAAATCAATAATTCAACGAATGTGAAACCTTTATTGTTTGTATTCTTCACCATTCATCCCCTCCTAACTTCCAAAGTAATGACTGCCGGTATTTCTGTTAATTGTCACACTGCCAATCGGATGACTGGAACCAGGTTTATAGAAGTCATATATACCATAACCTGTAATCACATAATTGTCAGACTTATTAAATTGAAATACCATATCGTTAACTACTTCATCATTGACTCCCTCAGGGGAATATGTACGATGAATTTCGACTCTGTCCAAAACCGCATCAGGGTCGGATGGATTATTTGCAACAAAGCCACCGGATGACGTATATGTTCCATAATATACGTTATAATTATCGTCTGCTTTCACAATCTGAATTGCATTGTTCCGATCCTGAGATTTTGTTCTCATCTGTAGCGCCGCTATTTCCTGGTCGAAAGACTCTCTGGCCGCCGTTGCTTTTGCTGTTCTGATAGAAGATATTGTAAGTACCGCCATACCAGATAAAATAGCGATGACAGCAATACAGATAATCATTTCTACCAGTGTATAACCTTGATTATTTTCTCTCAGCTTCTTCATCAAATCCCCCCTATTCCACATTCTTCTTCCAGTTTTCAAAGAGAAGAATATCCTGATAAGAAATATCTGATATAGAAGCACTTGTTACAGACGCTCCTGCGCCTACTGCTTCACCTTCATATTGAAGTAAAATCTTTCTGGTTATCAGATTGATATCCGTATCTGCACTTCCTGCACAGGCAGCCAACAGATTTGCTATATAATTGGCATCTGCAGATAAGCTGATATCATGATCACATATAACCTTTGCACCTGTAATGATCATACCCGTAAAGGATGTTACATCACTTCTGAATGTGACATTACCACCGCAGATTATAATACCTCGCGCAGATCCGTCCGCAGCAGTAGGTGCAATCTGAACATCGCCTCTCTGAACAATCAGTAAGGATTCCACTCCATTCGGATCCGTATATGTTTTTGATATATTCACAAAACCAATTCCCTCTGAAGCATCTCCATTGAATATAATGTCATAATTTACATAATGATTCAGTGGCGTAATACTGTAATTATAGGAATATCTGTCTATAGATCCATCTGCTGAGTTAATTTGATTATATATATATTTGCCGTCTGCAAGAGTATAGTTTGCAAGCTCCCATGCCGAAATTTCATTATCTGCATCATCCGTTTTGTTTAATACAGATAAATGATCTCTCATATTAATATACATATATGTTATAAAGTTACTGATCTGCTGCTCTGAACTGGCTGTGCCATTAATCGCAAGTTCAGAAGAAGATGCCATCAAATCATTAAATACATTATTGTTTTCCGAAACACTTCCATTACCCAATAACAACGCAAATGTTTTGGAATGAGATGCATTTGTCAGTTCAACGTCTACTCTCGCAATCGTATCCGTGGAAGCTCTATAAAACAAAGAATCATCCCGGTTCTGATATGTCAATGCACCTGCTGTATTAATCCTGCTGTCGTCTACACTTCCATCAGCATTAGACGGCAATAATAAATTTACCTCAAATTCTTCATAATTTGCAACATTATAAAGTTTACTGAGAATTTCATCTCCATATCCGCCTGCAAACAGATCATAATATTTTTCTGCAAATTCCTCAGCCTTACTTCTTCCATCTCCATCCGGATCAGGATCAGCAGAATCAATATACAGATAGTAATAGGTATGTCCTGATACCACCTGCGGAACCGCACTGATCATGTATTCGCCGGAAGACAAGGTTGTTAAAAAGTCATCATATAATTCTGTAATCACTGCATCTGCAGCAAATGTTCTCGGAAATCTGAGGCTTACCGTACCATCTGTATTTTCATTCAGTACTTCCCATTGCGTCAGGAAAATCAGCTGATTGGATTTTACATCCAGGGACTGACCCGTGGAGTAATCCTCTACATTAATATAATCAAAATCCATTTGCTGTCCGTCCTCTTCCACATGTGGATTTGCTAACTTTGAAAACTCAATATAAGACTTACCTGCAATATACAGGGTATCCAGTCTGCTCATATCCAAAGTAGAATCTTTACCATTCACAATCACAGCACTATCACTGAAATGAGACCGTAAGGAATAACCCGTTGCAAGTCTACCGGCTGTTTTCAGGAGATTGATGCTTCTGACATCATCTGATGTATAGCTATATCCGAAATATCGGCCGCTGGAGAATGTCAAGTTGGATTTTTCGGCATTCAATTCCGTATCATCATAGATATATGCATTTGCTGCCGCCTTAATATTTCCACCCTCGGTTCCACCGATTACAATACTGTCCGCCCATACCTCTGATAAAAGAGTAGAACGGCCGGACATCGCAATAGATGCACCATCAAAAGCCGTAATAGAACCCGGACAAATAATAATGTCAGAATTCAGTGTCAGATTAGAATTATCTCCTTCTACATAGATACCGGAATAAGCGCTCTCATTCACAGAACCCCATCTGGTCGTCAGGTCATTATACTTATCTGTAACCTTTGTATTGGTCTGCCTGTTATAATCCTTGTTATAATAATCGGATGCTGTATAAATATTTCCTTTCACAGTTACATCCGTACCGCTGGTGGTTTCATCCACCTGAAGGCCCATATCAGCAAGAATTGCATAATTGTACAGACTGTTTCCGGTTGCACTGCTCATGTCAAACGAAACATTATACTCCGGCTGCTCCAAAACAAGATCCGTTGTAATGGACTGGGTATAGGTTCCCTGTGCCATCACCTCTTTGTCTGCCGCACTAATTGTAATCGTTCTCTTCACGCCAAGATTTTTAAAAGTAATGCTTACAATATCATCCTCATTAAATGCAATATCCGGATAAGTATTATATGATACAGTCCCGTCATCATCTACAATACATTCATAAGAAATGGAATGCCCTGCACTGTCCGTATAAATAACCTGCATATTGTTACATAGCAATGAAACATTCGGATCAGTAATATATCCTTCTAATGTCATAATAATACGGTCAATTCCATCATAATTCGCATCCCTTACCATGCCCTGTATAAAAAGTCTTTTAAATAAATCATTTGCCTGATCATTATCCAGATTCATATACTGCTGTTTATTTGTATCATAGGTAACAACAAGCTCAGCGGTTGTTGTATAGGCATTGTAAAGATGCTCATTTACCGTTGCACCGATGCCTGCATAAATCTCATCCATTGCCTGCTCAACTGCATAAAAGTTGTTCAGGGAATTCAACTTATAAAATTTCAACCTGTATGCAAGCAGCATTCCCATCAGTAATGCACTGACCAAAACGCTCAAAAATGTGGTAGATACAATGACAAGGACAAGACTGGAGCCACGATTATTCATCATTTTCAGCTTTCGCTTTATCTTCTTAATCATCTGCTATCTCCCCCTTGTTCCTGATATTTCTGTATTAATGCCCTCACTGCTGGTAAGCGTTACATGAATGTCATAAAGATATACATCCTCATTCTCATCTTCTGCCAGACCCTTAATTGGTACATCGCTGTCTGCAGCCGGTGTAAAGTTTGTATATACACTCATATTGCTACTGTCACCACCTGCAAGCATAACATGCACATTGACATCCTGCTGTGTGGTCAGATAAGAAGGATTCTTATAAACCAAATCTTCTGCGTCGCTGATATTATATCCTACAGAAGAAGAATTGAAATAATTTACAATCAGATCTTCATAATTAGTATCGATATCGGCTGCCGACTCAAAAAGATAAAACTTTACTTCTTCATCTGAAAGACCGGAAGTATCAATCGAAATATGATCATCCAGACAGTATATATTGTTGTAGGTTGCCGGCATATATAACAGATAGATTGGAGGCAGCTTCTCAAAAGACTGCTGATATACAATTCCGCTTCTGGTTCCATACATCGTATCAGGGTAGAACTCATTATTGGTATAAATTCCACTGACAATACTTCTTGTATGATCCACATATCTGACTATACATTTGACAATATATTCTCCTGCTGATTTTGACACCTCAATTGTCGTATATTTGTCAAAAGAATCATTAACAAAATAATCGGCACCTGATAAATACTGACTATAATACACATCATAATTCTTTAAGAGCTCAATTTTTACATCCTTAAAATATTGATATGCCTGCATGTCAAGATTATTGCCATCCACTCCGGTTGGTCCGGTATACGTTGCTCCGGTTATAATTGCAAACTGCTTATTGTCCAATGCACGAATGGTTCCCGTTGCAGCCGGAGACTGCACCGGATCCCCTGCGGCATCAACCTTTATATCATCTGTTTCACTATCATAGATATATCCGGCAGCCGCAACGGCATAAGCCAAATTGTTAACCGTTACTTCACAATCATAAGTCTCATAGGAGGTACCTAATGTAATATCATTACATTCATAGGAATCCTCAGTATAAGATACGGTCGTCCCATTTGAAAGTGTCTTGGTCTGTGGCGTAGATGCGGTCTTTGTAAATGTATATGAGCCGTCTATTGTCACAGTATCCCCTACACTGTCAGGAAATGAACACACCTTAAAATTCTCCATGATTCCTTCCGCTTTTTCAATGGCATACTGTTTCTTTGTAGAATCTCTGTTTACACTAATTGCGGAAATCAACTGTGTTGTAAGTGGAACAATCAGTATTGCAAACACTGCAATGGCAATGATGATCTCGACTATACTAAAGCCTTTATTATTATTTTTTGCCATTCATTTTCACTCCGTTCAAAATCACTCCGTTGGTTACTATCTTACAACTGTCTCTGAGTTTGAATTGACAGGCTGGCTGACCGTAGGATTACCAAAGATATTATCTGTACCAACCGGTACATTTACATCAGCCTGATCTGTTGTTCTGTCTCCGCCATTCACTGCATAGGCTGAGAATATCAAATCACCTTCATACTCTCCGGTGGTTTCGCTGAAGCTGATACTTACCGCATCAACTGTCATTCTGAAATCACTTGCTTCGATATAATCAATCACGTCCTTGATTGCTTCGTAGTCTCCGGAATAAGTTGTCGGAAATGTTGCAGAATAACAATTAAACACATCACCGGAACCGGTTCCGGCTGCTGCACCGTCACCGGTTGCTGTTGTATTGTCACCGGCTGCTGCATTGTCACCGGCTGCCGCACTGTCACCGGTTGCTGCTGCATTATCACCTAATGATACATCACCTGTCGCACCGGTTCCGAGTGTATAGAACAGAGTATTTTCTCCCATATTTACATCAGGGAAGTGAATCTCATACTCATCCTTGATGCCCTGCAGATACATAATGATGTTTTCCTGATAAATCTCAGATGGAAAACCTGCAAGAATGGCTTCGTAACCTTGCTTATAAGTCTCTGTTCCATCAATATACTGCTGTCTGTTGTTATCCTTTGCTTTCAGATCATCATAATAGGTCTGACGTGTATCCTTTTCATCCAGAATTTTAGTTCTGTCTTCAAAATTTGGCTTAATAATATAAATAATCGATAAAGCCACAATAGCCACTGCCAAAACAAATAATAAGAAATTTCTTTGTCCTCTTGATATAGCTTCCATACTTGATATCCTCCTTTACTCTACGACAACATCTTCTGTTGTGCCTTCTACAATTGCTGATGCCGGAAGAACATAGATACATGATACGGTGAAATCATATGTTACTTCTCCAGTTACATTATCAACTGCTTCTGAAATACTGCCAACAAATGAATCATCAATACATTCAATTTCTTTCAGATTAATAGCAAATGCAGCAATATCGTCATAATTTTCAGATGAGCCCGAAAGTTCAACGCCTGTTGCATCAGAAGTAAAAGCAGTAATATTGATACCCTTTGGCTGTTTGTCCTCTAATTCCGAAATCAACTGACTTACATTTTCGTTGAGGTTATATGTATATGCAACCATTGTCATGGCGTCCATATATACACTTTCAGCGTCATTATAATCTTCTACAATCTGCTCGATATCCCGAATGGCTTCTATATCGCTGTTTACCTTATCCAATTCATCCTGCGCCTGATTCTTCATCAAAATAGACGCTATAATTCCTCCGGCGGAGGCAAGCACAGCCAGAATCAGAATGGTTACAAATATCGGTGTCAGATCCTTTGTTCCGGCTGAAGCCTTGCCGCCTGCTGTATCAGCAATCGAAAAGCCCATAGGGGCAAAGGCCGCACCGATTGGAACCATAAGATAAACCGGATTATAAATCTTCAGATCAATCTTTGGGTCAAATTTAATGTTATACAAGCTGTCCATAACTCTTGTTGAAACATTTAACTGAACCTTGAACAAGCCGTCAATTCCTTTGATCAGGGCACCGTCGCCTGTCAGGAATACATCATCAATCGGTTTGTCAGGGTTCTTGGAAGTAAAGAAATCCATCACACGACCAATATTGTTGATCAGATATCTGAATGCTCCTGTTATGGCATTGTCATCAAAATCAACTGTAATCAGTCTTTCATTCTGGAGCAGGGTCATAGCGGTAGTAGCATCTACACCCTTTGCATCCATCACTTCATTTACAACTACATTTGTTCCATAAGGGATCGTTCTCTGTAAGAGAAGGATATCTCCCTTAACAATATTCAGGACAGTTGACTCACTACCTAACTGGATTACCATAGTTGTCATATTTTCGCTGGTCTGTGTCTTGATCAGCTGCAACATACTGTTTCCAATAAAATCAAGATCAACTACCTTCAGTCCCGCCAGAGCTGCCACATCATAGTATGCATGAACCATATTAGATGGTGCTGCAACCGCCAGAACTCTTAACTGTTTGTTATTTTCTTCATCAGTAATTGTCTCTAATACAGAATGGGATACTATGTAATCCTCTATATTAACAGGGAAATACTCTGATGAGTTCGCATTAATAATTCCTTTAATTTTGTTTTCTTTTACGAAAGGTACGATAACCTCTCTGTTTACAATCTTTGTTGAACTGAGTACAAAGATTGCATTTTTGTTGGATATGCCGTTTGCAGCAAGCTGTGTCTTGATTGCCTCTGCAATCCGGTCCTTGTCTCTGATAACGCCGTCTTCGAATGCATCCTCCGGAGTCTCGAAGATAATGGCATTATGTACTGTTGACTGCTTCTTATTAGAAGCTGTCACTTCAATGATCGTAATACTTTCATTCGTAATGTCGATTGTTAAAACTTTGTTATTACTCGCCATTTTAAATAGCCTCCCTCGCTAATCAGTAGTTTTTTTTAATAGGAAACCTGCGTTTCCAAAATACTTGAGTACCAGCTTACCAGCTGTCCACTCTGTCACCCTTTTTAATTGCTGTCATAACCGGCGCATGTCTGACCCATTCACACATCCGGTCATAAGTGCCGCTAAATTAAGTTTCCAGCCTATCAGTAAGCCAGTTGCCGCCATAAGTTTAATGTCGCCGCCTCCTATTCCTCTATCCTTAAGACTAAAGAATACAAGCAATAAAAAACCGCTGACCGCAAAAAAGCCGATTATGCGTGACGAATATTTCAAAGAAGTATTGCCACAACACTAATAAGCCCCAGATAAAAAAATAAAAATGTTACTGGTCCTCATAAGTCTCCAGTCAAACAGGCTGATTTACATCAGCATCCACAGAGCCTGCAGAGGAGGTACAGAACGGCAGTCATGAATATGTTATGTACGAGGAACAGTATCCTATCCGCACCGCCGTTCAAATGCCTCAATCGCAAGATATCTGAAGGGGACTGTAAGTCCTCTTCAGATTTCTTGAAACACTCTGTTGTAAAGAAGCAAAGCTTCCTCGTTATCTCCTTGTCAGGATGTTTTACTTGTAGCTTGAATCTACATTAGGATAAAGCTCTTTTCCGCCGCTGGCGTCAAGAATCTTGAAGTTACCGTTAGCATCCTCAATCTGAACATAGAATTTACCACCGCCGTTATACTTACGCTGTGGAACCTTGTTCTTTAATGCATCCTTTAATTCTGAGCCAAAAGCGTCACTACGTGCAGCCAGTGAGTCTAAGTCATATGTTCCTACAGATGGCTTCTTATCAAATCCAGCCTCTGTTGCAAGCGCTGTCGTCAAAGCTGTTGCAACGGTCTGTGCGTTTGAAACGTCTGTAGATTTTCTTGACTTGTTAATGTACTTAATCAGTGCCGGTGCAAGAGCGCCTGCAAGGATTGCCATAATGGCAATAACGATGATTAACTCAACCAATGAGAAACCTTTGTTGTTCTTCATAATCATTCTCTCCTTTTTAAAAATAAAATTTGTTGTTTTATGATTGTGTTTGTTACACATATATTAACACCGGCACCCTCGTTATGCCGGAATTAACCGGATATAAAATCTTTATACGGAATCCATCGCATCGTACATGCTGATAATCGGTCCGTATACGGCTGCTACGATCATACCGACAATCAACGCCAGAATTACCATAATCATTGGCTCCATGGCGGCCGT
The DNA here is from genome assembly GCA_947632705.1 of uncultured Coprococcus sp. GTDB lineage: Bacteria > Bacillota > Clostridia > Lachnospirales > Lachnospiraceae > Coprococcus. The sequence continues at coordinate 16,615 of CANRQE010000002.1, forward strand.
CAGTGCATTGGTTGCAGCATCTACCTCTTCATCATAATAATCTGCAACCTTGCTGAGCATCTCTTCAATATCACCTGTTTCCTCACCAATCTTGGTCATGGCGGAAAGCATCTGCGGAAGCATCTCCATATCCTTTAACGGTTTGGAGAGCGGCACACCCTTTGCTACCTGTGTTTTGGCATCTAACAATCCCTCTCTGATAATCTTGTTGTCCATCATTCTTGCCACCTGCTCTACTGCATCAATCATGGAAATACCGGAAGCCATCAGGGTACTCATGGTTCTGGCAAATCTGGAGCATGCGGACTTAATATTCAGATTGCCGAAAATCGGTGCTTTCAGACCGATATTGGCAAAAAGCTGTGCGCCCGGTTCTGTCTTCTTGAAAAATTTGATGCCGAAGATTAATGCCACTATGATAATAATCAAGAGCCACCATTTATGTATCAGAAAATCACTTGCCGCCATCATTATCTTCGTCGGAAGCGGAAGGTCGGCTCCCATCTCTGCAAACATACTTTCGAAGTTTGGAATAACCGCTACCATAACGACGATAACAACGATAATCATAACGATCAAAACCACAATAGGATAGGTCATGGCACCCTTAATCTTGGATGAAAGAGCATTGTCTTTATCGAAATGCTCCACCAGTCTGTCCAGACAGACTTCCAGATTACCGGACATCTCGCCTGCCGCCACCATGTTGATCATGATCGGTGGGAATACATCCGGATTTACACGCAAGGCATCAGCCAGTGTCCCACCCTTTTCAATATAACTCCTCGCACTATAGATTGCCGCCCGCAACGTCTTGTTCTCAAGCTGGTCTCCCATCAGCTCCAGTGCTGCGATAACCGTAACACCGGCTTTTAAGACCGCTGAAAACTGTTTACAGAAGACACCCAGATCTCTGGATTTTACTTTCTTCTTAAACATGCCTCCGCCAAGCGGACTGCTCTGCTCCGTCAGGCTCATGACCGAATAGCCTTCAGCCTTCAGCTTCTTCTCAGCCCCGTCCCGGTTTGCGGCATCAATGGTACCTTTTTTACTTTTACCATTTCTGTCAATCACCTTGTAATTAAATACTGCCATTATCATTCCTCCGACCCAATCATATTCTCGTAATCTTTGTACATTTTTCCCATGCAGATGGGCATAAATATACAACATACTTTTGTTTATATAGCTAAATAATACTATAATTCGTTGACATATTCAACATTTTTCTTAAGAAATATGTTTTTTTTGTAAATAATGCACAATTTGTTTCTGTAAAAACAATACTTCAGGCTTTACTGTCCGTTAATTTTTTTCCTGAGATACTGCTGATCCTGAGAATATGTCAACGCCATCTCTCTGGTAATCGTTCCGGCAGAGAACAACTCATACAACGCATCATCCATCGTAATCATACCAAGCTGTCTGCTGGTCTGAATCGTGGACTGAATCTGATGTGTCTTCGCCTCACGGATCAGGCTTCGGATGGCCGGCGACGCCAGCATAACCTCAAATGCCGCTACTCGTCCGTTTCCGCTTGCAATCGGAAGCAGGGATTGTGAAATAACGCCCTCCAGTACCATGGCCAGCTGGATTCTGACCTGCTGCTGCTGGTTGGTAGGGAAAATGTCTATAATTCTGTCGATGGTACTTGCCGCACCGATTGTATGCAGGGTAGAAAATACCAGATGTCCTGTCTCTGCGGCAGTAATTGCCGTGGATATTGTTTCAAGGTCACGCATCTCTCCTACCAGAATGATATCCGGATCCTCACGGAGGGCAGCACGCAGGGCATTCGCATAGCTTAAGGTATCCATGCCGACCTCTCTTTGGTTAACGATCGCCTTGTTGTGATGATGGATATACTCAATCGGATCCTCCAGTGTAATGATATGGTCTGTCAGGTTCTCGTTTGCCTTATTAATAATAGAAGCAAGTGTTGTCGATTTTCCGGAACCGGTTGGTCCTGTTACAAGTACCAGTCCTCTCTTCCTTTTGTAGAGATCTACGACCTCTCTTGGAATACCAAGCTGATCCGGTCTTGGAATCACCGTCTCCACACGCCTGTATGCGGCTGCCATGTTTCCCCTGTCCATATACACATTGACACGGAAACGGCCGGTCTCCGGTGAATCATAGGAGAAATCGACTTCTCCCCTGTCCTTCAGGATCTGTACATGTCTGTCCTTCATGGTGGAACCGATTGCTTCGGCTGCATCCGCCGCCGTCAGTGGCGGAACCTCAACTTCCGTCAGTTTACCATGAATTCTGAGCTTTGGCGGTATTCCTACCGCAATGTGAACGTCCGACGCCTTTGCCTCAATGGAGAAGGCAAGCAATTCTTTCATGTCTAACATATCTTATGTCCGTCCTTTCATTTTGATTAATAATTTCAATTTATCCTCACGAATTTCTGTGTAACACCCCAAATTCGTCAAGCTCTTAATACTCGTCACCGGTCGTATAAACGATCTTCTTCATCTCCGCTATGGAAGTGATACCGTTTAAAACATGCTTGGCTGCGCCCATCTTCAGGGTCAGCATGCCCTCAGCCAGCGCCTGTTTCTCAATTTTGTCCGCAGTCGCGCCGGTTGCAATGACCGCCTGTAATTCTCTGGAAATCGGCATCATCTCATATACGCCGATTCGTCCGGCATAGCCTGTATCGTTACAAAGCGGACACCCTGCCGGTTCATATATGATGACATCCTCTTCATCCTCCGGAACGCCGAGAACCGTCCTCTCTTCATCCAGAATCAGACGGGGCTGCTTGCAGGTCGGGCACAGACGTCTGACCAGTCTCTGTGCAATAACGCCTACCACGGCGTCTCCTACAACGTAAGGTTCAATCCCCATATCCTCCAGACGGGTGATTGTAGATGCCGCAGAGTTCGTATGCAGCGTGGATACCACCAGGTGACCTGTAATAGCCGCCTGTACGGCAATCTGTGCAGTCTCACCGTCTCGGATCTCACCGATCATGATGATGTCCGGATCCTGACGAAGAATGGAACGAAGAGCTGCTGCAAATGTCATATCCGCCTTATTATTTACCTGTACCTGATTGATGCCGTTAATATTGGCCTCGACCGGATCTTCTACCGTGATAATATTTACGTCTTCTTTATTCAATTCACTCAGGGACGTATACAGGGTCGTGGATTTACCGGAACCTGTAGGACCCGTAACCAGAATAATTCCGTGCGGATTGCTTAAGATTCCGTCAAATACCTTAATCTCTTCCGGATCCAGACCCAGACCGCTCTTTGGCTTGGTCAGGCCTTCCTTGGAGGTAAGTCGCATAACCGTCTTTTCACCGAATACAGTCGGCAGAATCGATACACGGACATCGAACTCTCTTCTGTCCACCATGATGGTAATACGGCCGTCCTGCGGTTTTCTCTTTTCTGCAATATCCATACCGCCTATGATCTTGATACGGGATGTGATACCTGCCAGAATGCTCAGGTCATAAGACATAACCTGCTTTAAAGCGCCGTCGATACGGTACCTGACGCGGACACTGTTCTCCAGTGCCTCAATATGTATATCGGATGCCCTCTGTCTGACACCGCCCTCAATGATCTGTTTTACCAGTAATACAATCGGTGAATTATCGATATCCGCATTGAGGATATCCTCTTCCTCTTCCTGATTGCTGGCCTGTTCCTGCCGGAACATCTCGGCCGCCTCCATGGCCTGTGCACTGCCGTAATATTTACCGATCGCTTCACTGATCTGGTCATCCGTTGCAAGCATCGGCTCAATCTGCATATTGGTAACCAGTCCGATATCATCAATTGCATTGATATCCATCGGATCAGACATTGCAACCTTTAAAACATTCGGATTATTCGGGTCCAGTTCAATCGGAATCACCCGGTATTTTGCAACCATCGGTTCCGGTATCATATGTATGATCTTGTCTTCGATCTTTGCACCCTTCAGCTCTATGTAATCAATTCCAAGCTGCTGCGTCAGCAGGGTGATCAGAAGCTCCTGGCTGATCATATTCAGTTCAACCAAAGTTGTTCCAAGTTTTCCGCCGTTTTCCTTCTGATATGCCAGTGCCTCCTGTAACTGCTCTTCGGTAATTGCTCCGGCGGCAACCAGAATATCACCGATCCTTATCTTTTTTCGTCCTATTCCTAACCGCATATTGGTTGTCTCCCTCCTGTTATAAATATATTATACAAATACCTATTGTCGTATTATAGCACATATATAAATTATTTTAAACATTTTGAACAGAATTTCGCAACATTTTTTTGCGATTTTTCGAATATTTACACTTTTTTCCTGTGGGATATGCACTATTTTTACCGAATCTTCATAAAATATAACAAATCCAGGGAGCCTGATTGATGTGCAAACATTCCAAAAACCATTAACTCAGAAGGAAGAAGCTCATTTTCTCACACTATGTAAGCAGGGGAATCAGACTGCCAGAAATATTTTGATCGAATATAACCTCAGACTGGTTGCCCATATCGCCAAAAAGTATTTCAGTCCTGACAGGGACAAAGACGATCTGATCTCCATAGGCACCATCGGTCTGATCAAAGCCATTGATACATTTGACGAAACCAAAGGCAGCCGTCTGGTCACCTATGCGTCCCGCTGCATCGATAATGAGCTGCTCATGATGCTGCGTCAGGAAAAAAAACGCTCCAGGGAGATTTCCATCTATGAGCCGATCGGAACTGACCGGGAAGGCAATGAAATCAATCTGATGGATGTGGTCGGCAGTAACGACGACAACATCTTAGACGCCATGATCAGACGCAATCATCTGGAACTGCTTCCCTCAAAGCTTGATTCCTGTGTCACGGAGAGGGAAAAAAAAATTCTCATCATGCGCTATGGACTGAACCAGACCCCTCCGCTGACACAGCGTCAGGTCGCTGCCGTTATGAAAATTTCCCGCTCTTATGTATCACGGATTGAGAAAAAAGCCCTGGCTAAACTGAAGCATGCATTAGAGACTTCCTCTGAGTCTTTTTAATCATATTATTTTTTATTATTTTTCTTTTCTGCGCAATATCATCCCGGGCAGCACACTCCGGTCCAGTTTTACCGACAACCGCTGCTTCGGATGCGGCGCAGAAGGCATAGAGATTCCATTCTCATCAAAAATCGCAAGCACTCTGCACACTGTATTGCTTCCGTCAAAGCACATCCCCTCCAGCTCGTCTCCTACCGAAAACTTGTTTTTCTGCTCAAACTGCACCAGTCCGTCCGCCGTCACCGCCTGTACATTTCCTATATAGCTATAGTTTTTTACATAAGTGTTATGATCATAGATCTGGGAATCACTGCCTGTCTTTCCAAAATAGAATCCTGTTGTAAATTGTCTGTAGGTGCCCTTTGCAATTTCAGTGCGGTAGCAATCCAGATTCTCCTCATATTGTTTCGCAGACGCATAATAATCATCGAGCGCTTTCCGATAAGTTCTCGTAACCGTTGCAACATATAACGCCGTCTTCATCCTGCCTTCTATCTTAAAGCTGTCAATTCCTGCCTCCACTAACTCCGGAATATGCTCAATCATACACAAATCTTTGGAATTGAAGATATACGTTCCCCGGTCGTCTTCCTCAACAGGAAGATATTCTCCGGGCCGGGTTTCTTCCACAATACTGTATTTCCATCTGCAGGGATGCGTGCATGCTCCCTGATTGGCATCCCTGCCGGTAAAATAACTGCTGAGCAGGCATCTGCCGGAATAGGAAATGCACATTGCTCCATGTACAAAGGATTCTATTTCCATGTCCTCCGGAATATGCGCCCGTATTTCCCGGATTTCCGCCAGAGACAATTCTCTGGCCGTTACCACACGTTTCGCCCCAAGCTTATGCCAGAACAGAAAGGTCCGGTAATTGGTATTGTTGGCCTGTGTGCTGATATGCAGCTCCATATCCGGCATACACTCTTTTGCAAGCATAAAAACGCCGGGATCGGACACAAGCACTGCATCCGCTCCTGTTGCTTTCAATTTTGTGAAATACTGTCTGATGCCCTCCAAATCATAATTATGTGCAAATATATTGGCCGTTACGTACACCCTGGCATTATGCGCATGTGCATACTCTGCTCCCGTGCGGATATCGTCAATGGTAAAATTATCAGCCAGGGCACGCAGCCCGTATGCTTCTCCCCCGATATATACAGCGTCTGCACCATAATCGACCGCCACCTTTAATACTTCCGGGCTGCCTGCCGGAACCAGCAATTCTGCTTTTTTAATTTTTTTCTCTGACATAACCATAACTCCCTTTGATACTGAGGCTGACTCCGTCACCAATGTTTAATATTGCCGTTTCAATCTCCGGATGATGTGTGATCTCATACAGAAAATCCCGCATTCTGGCATGGATTGTCCGGTTTCTTCTGGTAACGGCGAACCGGGATTCCAACACTTCTCCGTCCTGAAGGACGTTATCACAAAGTAAAATCCCGTTTTCGGAAAGCAGCGGAATTGACGCCCGGAAAAATTGACCATACTGTCCTTTCGCAGCATCCATAAAAATAAAATCATACGACTCCTTCAGGGTTGGCAAAATTTCCAGCGCATCTCCCGCAAGTAATGTGATTGTTTCTTCTGCTCCGGTCTTTTTTATATTCTCCCTCGCCCGCAGGATCCGGGGTTCATAATTCTCTATCGTCGTGATTTTCGCACCATTCTTCAAAAAACGGCTCATAAAAATAGCAGAAAAGCCAATGGCACTGCCGATCTCCAGTATCCTCTCCGGTTGTTTGATCATAAGCAGGAGCTTGATAAATTCTCCCGTTTCCCGTCTGATGATCGGAATTCCATCCTTTTCTGCTTCTTTACGCAAATCCATGATCCAAGCGGCATCATCCCTATAAAAAGATTGAATGAATGATGCGATTCTTTCATCTGTAATCATATATTCTCCTGTCTATTCTTCAAGCGTACCGCCGGTTATGACCGTTATAATCTCATCATTCGTATAACTTGGCGCAATCTCATATGTACCGGGTCTGATCTTTGCGGCATAGGAGCCGATACGGATTTTGACCATAAGTGCATAGGCATTCTTCACCACGCCCGCTTCATCCAGAGTTTCACACACGTCTTTGATGGAAGAATCCGGCAGGACCTCCACCACCCTGACTTTTGTATCCGTCGGATCCTTACATCCGGTTGAAAACACGTCATAGGCAAAACCAAATGCCGCAGAGAAAGTCTTTACAAGTAAAAACAGGATACATACATTGATCAGTAATCCTACTGTAAATCTCAACACTCTTTTCATGCTTCTTGCACCGTCAAATTTCATTTCTATCTCCTTATCCTGACCTTTTCCGTCATGTCATCTCAATCCAATGAACAAAACCGCACATCCGGAAATCTTCTGTATCTTTCCCGTCTTATTCCGGCATATCAATTTCCAGCCCGTCGGCAATATCCTCATACACGGTACGCATCATCAGGCAGAGCTTCTGCTCCGCCCGTATAAATTCGTTGACAATCGTATCATGCAACAGGGAATCATATTCTATAAACAGATTATTCACCTCATCATAAGGATTGTCAATGCTTTCATCATTCTGAATATCTCTGTTTCTCCGATGAAACTCCCGCAGTCTCCGAAACATCTCAGGATACTCCATCAGTTTCTGTTTGGCAGCCTGATAATTCTGATATACCAAAGACGCCTTGATTGTCTGATTCAGTTCTCTGCTAAGCTCCAGTGTATCTTTCATTTTTATACCTCTGTAATAATCGGCAGAATCATCGGACTCCGTTTTGTCCGCTTCCACAGAAATTCCCCGAGAGAATCCTTAATGACTGTTTTAATTTTTCCCCAGTCACTGATATTTCGGCGCAGACAGCGTTCCAATTCCTCCTGTACAACAATTCTGCAATCTTCCATCAACGTTTCTGACTCCCTGACATAGACGAACCCTCTTGATACGATATCCGGACCTGCAATCAGCCGGCTGCTGTACTTGTCTAATGTGACAACAATGATCAGCAGGCCGTTCTGTGACAGAAGCTGTCTGTCCCGCAATACGATATTTCCTACGTCACCAACGCCGAGACCATCCACAAAGATTCCCTGTGCAGGCACCCTGCCGACCACCTCCATCCTGTTTCTGCCGACCTCCAGGACATCTCCGGTCGTCATGATTTTCACATTCTGTTTTGGCACTCCCATCTCAACAGCAAGCTCGGCATGCCGCTTCAGATGTCTGAATTCTCCATGAACAGGAATGGCGTACTGCGGCTTCGTCAAAGCATAAATCAGCTTCAGTTCCTCCCTGCAGGCATGTCCGGAAACATGCGTATCCTCAAATATAACATGGGCGCCTTTCATCTCCAGTTCATTGATGACCTTAAAAACCGCTTTTTCATTTCCCGGTATCGGATGGGAACTGAAGATTACCACATCTCCCGGCTGAATCGCCACCTTGCTGTGTATGGATGCGGCAATTCTTGAAAGCGCAGCCATATTCTCCCCCTGGCTTCCCGTGGTGATCAGAACCAGCTTTTCATCCGGATAATTCCGGATCTCACTGATATCAATCAGGGTATGTTCCGGTATATTGATATATCCGAGCTCAGAAGCCGTTGTAATAATATTGACCATGCTCCGGCCTTCTATGATAACCTTGCGGCCATATTTGTAAGCCGAGTTGATAATCTGCTGCACGCGGTCTACATTCGATGCAAAGGTTGCAATAATGATCCTGTGATTTTTATTGTCATTGAACAGATTGTCAAATGTTCGTCCTACCGTTTTTTCGGACTGTGTGAATCCTTCCCGGTCAGCGTTGGTGGAGTCTGCCATCAGCGCCAGAACCCCTTTTTTTCCAAGTTCTGCAAAGCGCTGCAGATCAATCATTCCGCCGAAAACAGGTGTGTAGTCGATTTTAAAATCTCCTGTGTGAACCAGCAGGCCGGCCGGTGTATAGATGGCAAGCGCTGCCGAATCTGCAATGGAATGATTCGTTTTTATGAATTCAATCCGGAAGGTTCCCAGATTAATACTTTGTCCATAACTTACAACCTTTCGTTTTGTTGTTGCAAGCAGATTATGCTCCTTGAGTTTATTTTCAATCAGGCCCATTGTCAGCTTTGTCGCATAAATCGGCATATTGATTTCTTTTTCGATATAAGGAATGGCGCCAATATGGTCCTCATGGCCATGAGTCACCACCAGTCCCTTGACCTTGTCCGCATTTTCCTTGAGATATGTTACATCCGGGATTACCAGATCGATGCCCAGCATATCATCCTCAGGGAAGGCCAGTCCGCAGTCAATGACTATCATAGAGTCCTCATACTCTATCGCGGTAATATTCATTCCAATCTGTTCCAGTCCGCCCAATGGAATAATCTTTACCGCAGGTTCTTTTCGCTTATTCAATTTTATACCTCCAAATCTACGTCATCCAGCAGCTCGTTAAATACACCGGCCACTGCTCTTAATTCCTGTTCATCCTCTACGGTCTCAAACGACGCCATACCTGCATCTGTTTCCTCCGTATTTTCTTTTAAAATCAGAAAGCATCCGGCATCTTCACCGGATTCGGCTGTTACAAGCAGATAACTGTTCCCGCCTATTACGGTCTGCTCTATCACACGAAAATCTACCTGTCCGCCATCATCTGTTGTAAATGTTATACAATCTCCCGTCATACCCTGCCTCTTGCGCCGGCATCGAGATAACTCTGCAGAATCACTGCCGCTGCCAGCTTGTCTATGTATTGTTTGCGGTTTTCTCTGCGGACGCCGCCAGCCTGCAGTATTCTTTCCGCTTCTGCTGTAGACAGTCGTTCGTCCCATAATACAACAGGAAGTCCCGTTCTTCTCTCTAAAGCTTCCTGAAATACCTCTGTCTCCTTCGCCCGTTCGCCAAGTGTATTATTCATATTTTTAGGATAACCAAGAACAATCGTTTCTATTCCGTATTCGATAATGATTTCCTCAATTCTTGCCAGCGTCTGTCTCAGCTTATTCGCCGATTTTCTCACAATGGTCTCAAGAGGCTGTGCCGTTAACCCAAGTTCATCGCTGACAGCCACCCCCACCGTCTTTGTACCATAATCCAATCCAATTACGCGCATATATCCCGTTCCTCTATTTCAGGTTGTTCTTTATATAATCCTCAAACAGTACCTCGATAATCTCATCCCGTTCCGCTTTTACGATCAGGCTTCTGGCATCTTTATAACTGGTAATATATGTCGGATCTCCGCTCATGATATAACCTACCAGCTGGCTGACAGGATTATACCCTTTCTCCGTCAAAGCTTCGTAAACACGACCAATGATATCTGTGACATCTATGGTGTTATCCTTCATTTGTCCGATATGCTGTGTACTTTCGTTTGCCATGTTCAATCACATCCTCATATTTTTTGTCATCCATATTCCGGAAACAATGCTTATCCACGTTATTTTAATATAAATATAATAAAAATTCAACCTATAAGTTTGGAATATAGGGAATCCCCTCATATTCGCCAGTTTCTTTTCTTTTTCTGAAGCAGACTGTAAACAGCCGGTTGACCGGATCCATTCCGTCCGGGATATATCTGCCCGGTATCCTTACATCCATATACCGCTCCGTATAACCCCTGTAATAAACAGCGTCTCCGGCTCTGACCTGTTCCTCAACCAAAACAGTCAGATCTTCGTTTGCAAAAGAAGCTTCATAATCCGCTTTACACTTTGCAGAAAGCGCAAGCAGTCTGTCGCTCCTTTCGCTTTTTATCTCCGGCGGCACCTGATTGTCCATAGCCGCGGCAACCGTTCCCTTTCTTGGCGAATATTTAAAAACATGTAATTCATACAGCTTCATCTGCTTTAAAAATGCGGCTGTCTGTTCAAATTCTTCCTCTGTTTCTCCCGGAAAGCCTGTGATCACGTCTGTCGTAATTGCAGGTCTGTCATACGCCCTTCTTAACATATCACATTTTTCCATGTAATCCTCGCAAGTATATTTCCGGTTCATTCTTTTTAACACTGTATCGCACCCGCTTTGAAGGCTTAGATGAAAATGGGGGCAAACTTTCTCATTTTCTGCCAGTTCCGCTATAAATGCAGGTGTAATGATGCCCGGTTCCAGAGAGCCGAGCCGGACTCGCTTAATCGGTTCGATTTTTGAGACTAAGTTAATCAAGTCTGTCAGTCCCATCCCATTTTCCTTATCTTTTCCATAGGATGATACATGGATACCCGTCAGAACAATCTCTTTGACGCCGGCCTCCGCCAGTCTTCGCACTTCTTCTTCAACGGATACAGGTTCCCTGCTCCTGATTCTGCCTCTGACATAGGGTATAATACAATAGGAGCAGAACTGATTGCAGCCGTCCTGTATCTTCACATATGCTCTGGTATGATTAATCGGCTTGGAAATTGTGATTCCTTCAAATTCCCGTTCTTTTCCTATATCAGCAAAATTATTCAGTTCTGTTTTTTTGCACAGATACTGTTCCAGCAGACCGGCAATCTCTTTTTTCCTGTTATTGCTGACAATCAGGTCAACGGAGGGATCCTGTTCCAGCGTTTTCCGCTCTGCCTGTACATAACACCCCGCCGCTACTACAATCGCATCCGGATTCTGCTTTTTTGCACGATGAATCATTTGTCTGGATTTTTTATCGGCTATATTGGTAACCGAACAGGTATTGATCAGATAGATATCCGCTTTTTTATCAAAATCGACGATCTTTGCACCGGCAGACTTTAACAGCTCCAGCATACCGTCTGTCTCATACTGATTGACTTTACATCCAAGCGTCATTGCGGCAACCGTTTTATTGTTCAGCATCTTTTTTCCTTTCCTCATATTGACATTTTTTTCTCAGAAAGATATTATATTTATATAAACTACATAGGAACATCATTTTATATTCAGGAGGTTTTTTTATGCAAGCATTGATGATTTATTTAAACTCTATTGAGAAAGTAAAAAGCTTCTGTGCCGATATTGCAAAATTCGATGCCGAATTTGACCTTGTGTCCGGTCGTTATGTCATCGATGCCAAATCTATTATGGGAATCTTCAGTCTGGACATTGCCCATCCGATTGAGCTGCATATACATGCAGAAGAAAATATGGATGAAATCATGAAGACTCTTGAGCCTTACATCGCATAATATACATAGCCGGCAAGACGAACGCAGCACATAATTTGAATCAAAACATGACAGGAAACCCGCCGACGGCGGATTTCCTTTTATTTTTCCTCTTTATTCCCTGCTCCTGCACAAAATTGTTTCAACAGATTCCAGTGCTTTTTGCAGCAGTTCCTCTATGGTTCCCTGAAGCTTTGCTTCTGATTTTTCTATGGCAGACAGGGCCGGTCTGGTTACCGGATGCTTTGCCACAAAAGTCGTACAGCAGTCCTCATATGGTAAAATGGATGTTTCGTAGGTTCCAATCTTTTCCGCAATATCCACAATCTCCTGTTTGTCGAGTCCGATACAAGGCCGGAAAACAGGAAGTGTACTGACATCGTTAATTACGCAGAGACTGAAAACCGTCTGACTGGAAACCTGACCGATGCTTTCTCCGGTTACCGTACACTGACAGTCATTTTTCTTTGCCAGTTCTTCGGCAATCCTAATCATAAAGCGTTTCATAATGATCGTCAGCTCCTCATGCGGGCAATTGTCATAAATAGCCATCTGAATGTCTGAGAAATTCACGACATGCAGCCTTATCGTTCCTGTATAATCCGCCACAAGGCCGGCAAGATCTATTACCTTTTTCTTTGCCCGTTCACTGGTAAACGGAGGTGCATGAAAATAAACCGCTTCCATTTCTACTCCCCGTTTCGCAATCATATATGCTGCAACCGGACTGTCTATCCCACCGGACAGCAGCGCCATTCCTTTTCCGTTTGTACCGACAGGCAGGCCGCCCGGCCCCGGGATGATAATGGAATATATATATAATTGTCTTCTGATTTCGACATGGATGATTTCCTGCGGCTGATGCACATCCACGGAAAGTTCCGGAAACGCTACAAGCAGATCATGACCCAGCTCTGCATTTACTTCCATTGACGTCATCGGAAAAGTCTTGTCATTCCTTCTGGTATCAACCTTAAAAGTAAATGTATGCCTGTCATACGCCTGCTTTACATAAGAAATCACATCGTGCCTCATAGATTCAAAATCTGTAGTTTCTGTGACCATAACCGGACAGATTCCGACAATTCCAAAAATCTTCTGCAAGGCAGAAATGACATCCTCATAATCATAATCGGACTGTGCGTCAATAAAGATTCTCCCCTGCTCCTTACGCACACGGAAATCACCAAGCTTCTTTATTTTCCGGTTAATATTTTTACAGAGAATGTCTTCAAAGAGATATCTGTTTTTCCCCTTTGTACCTATTTCGGCATATTTGATCATAAATGCTTTATATTCCATCTTATCTTATTTCCTCACATATTTTCTAAGCGTCGGCAGCAGTTCCCCGATTGTATCGACAGCATATTGTACCTGTTCTTCTGTATTATCATAAGAGAAGCTGAATCGCAGGGTGGATTCCAGACTGTCACCTGTCAGGCCGATTGCTTTTAAGACGCTGCTGACTGCTTTTTTGTGGGAGGAGCAGGCCGAACCGGCAGAAACATAGATTCCTCTTTCCTCCAAAGCATGCAGCATCACTTCACTTCTCACGCCGTGAAACGTGATACTTGCGATATGCGGCGCCTCACCCGAATGACTTTCTACATTCTCAAAGGCCGTCAGTCCCCGGATCAGCTGTTCCTTTAAGTGCGCTACATACGCCATTTTTTCTTCCATATCCGAACAGGCAAGCTTTGCTGCCACGGATAGTCCTGCAATTCCCGGTACGTTTTCTGTCCCAGAGCGTATACCCGTCTGTTGTCCTCCGCCGTAAAACAACGGTTTTATTTTGACACGGTCACGGACAAACAACGCTCCGACTCCCTTTGGGCCGTGAATCTTATGCGCACTGATTGACATCAGGTCAATTCCTGTACGCTTCGGATAAATCCTGTACTTTCCAAAGGCCTGAACTGCATCCACATGAAACAGAGTCTTCGGATTCTGCTCTTTGATCAGCTTTGCAATCTCTGCAACAGGCTGTACAGATCCAAGCTCATTATTGACATACATAACAGAAACCAGAATCGTATCTGTATCAACAGCCTGTTTCAAGGTATCCAGATCTACATGTCCCTGCTTATCTGCTCCTATCGTAACTACCTGAAATCCCAGCTCCGACAGATAATCCGCCGCCGCCGAGACGGATGCGTGCTCAATCGCAGACGTAACAATTTTCTTTCCGTTTCTCTGATTGGCAAGTGCCGCACCAATGACCGCAAGATTATTGGATTCTGTACCGCCGGAGGTAAAGACCAGTTCCTTTTCATCTGCCTTCAGCTCCTTTGCCAGGACTTCCGCAGCATGTTTTACATATGCATCCGCCTCCATCCCTTTTATATGCAGGGAAGAAGGGTTCCCGTAATCTTTGATCATGGTCTGCATGATAACTTCCGCAACCTCCGGTGCAACGCGTGTGGTTGCTGCATTGTCAAAATATGCTTCCATCTGTTTCTGCTCCCTCAATCCTCTTCTAATTCAAACATGATAATCGACAGAACTGCCATACCGGCAGTTTCAGTCCTTAATATTCTGTGTCCCAGAGTAATCGCACAGGCGCCTATGGCTTTTGCCTGCTCCACCTCCGCAAGGGTAAATCCGCCTTCCGGTCCGATAAAAATTCCCAGGGATCGTTTTCCTTTCACGGCCTGTATCATTTTTTTTGAATATGTGATCCCCTCTGCCGCCTCATAGGGTATCAGATTCATTTCCAGCGCCGAAGCCATCGTAAGCGCCTTCTCAAAGGATACCGGTTCTGTAACCACCGGAACAATTCCTCTTCCCGACTGTTTGGCCGCCGCTTTCGCAATAGCAAGATACCGTTCTGTTTTTTGCTTTATTTTCTTTTCTACAGGTTTTATGACCGTCCTTTGGGTTAAAACCGGCACAATCCTTGTCACACCAAGCTCTACTGTTTTCTGAATAATCAGTTCCAGCTTGTCCGATTTCGGATATCCCTGAAACAATGTGATTTCTGTTTTCAGCTCTGCAAAATTATCACATACATCCAGAATATCTGCAACTACTTTTTCACTTGTTATATCAGAAATCATGCAGTGATAATCCCGTCCGTTTCCGTCGCTGACCGTTATGGAATCTCCGCGCCGCAGCCGGAGAACGTTTCTGATATGGTTGACATCTTCTCCCTGAAGCTCCACACTTCTGCCTGACTGATTGAGATCAGTCCCTTCTACATAGAATCGGTACATGTTTTTTTCTCCGCAGCCTGTGCTGTTATGGAAACCCAGTCATTCATATGAACAATTTCCACAATCCGGAATCCGTTTGTACACAGTGCATGCTTTACTTCTTCTTCCTTCCTGCTGATAATACCGGATGTAATAAAGTATCCGTTTTCTTTGATATAAGGGGAGATTACCTCCGCCAAGGGAATAATAACGTCCGCCAGAATATTCGCTACTACGATGTCGTACGGCTTTCCCTTGTTTTTTTCTATTATTTCATTTTTTATTTTCTCAGTCTCTGCGGATGCGGCAGGTGCCAGCAGATTTCCACAGGCAAATGTCAGCCGGCTGCTTTCTATATGGTTCAGTTCTGCATTTTCTATACTCGTGCGCACCGCAGTTTCATCAATATCCATGCCAAAAACAAATCCGGCTCCAAGCAGCGAACTGATGATAGACAAAATTCCGCTTCCGGATCCCACGTCGAATACGGACGCATCCGGAGTCAGATATTCCTTTAGCTGTCCGATACATAAACGGGTGGTCTCATGGGCACCCGTCCCAAAGGAGATTCCCGGATCTATCTCTATCACAATATCATCATCCTTCCTGTCCTGCGGAAGTTCTTCCCAGGTAGGTTTAATGATAATATTATCATACAACCGGAAAGCCTTAAAAAAAGCTTTCCATTTATGAAGCCAGTCCTCGTCCTCCACGACCTCCGTTGTTACACTGCCTCTTCCGACGGAAACAAACTGTGAGAGACGTATCAATTCTTCTTTTATCTTTTCTGTCAGTTCTTCTGCCTGCACTGCGTCCTCGGTAAAGCAGGATATCCTCGCACTCCCGTCATCCGGATCCCCCTGATCAGGAAGAAGGTCCACAAACATTTCCTGTAATTCCTCGTCCGTCAACGGTACATGATCTTCTATCTGAACACCTAAAACGCCTTCCTCGTCGAGGAAGGCGCTTAGCAAATCAACGGCTTCACAAGTAGTTTCCACTGTGATTTTAATCCATTTCATTTCTATCTACCTATTTTTTCTTTCTTCTTTTATGATCCCCAAATGTGAAGGTGCCCGCGGAGTCCGTAGCCGGTCTGACATCTACCAGTGTCGTCTGCTCATATTGGTTCAGAATATGCTTCTGCTCGTCTGTCAGATTCTCCGGTACCTGTACCACAAGTGTGACATAGTGATCGCCGCGCTGTGTCGGGTTCTTCAGATTCGGAACACCCTTGCCCTTCAGCTTAATTTTAGTATCTGTCTGTGTTCCGGCAGGAATGGAAAAATCTATTTCACCTTCAATGGTATTGATCTTGATTGTTCCGCCAAGGGCTGCCTGAGTAAAGGTAATCGGTTCAGAAGAATACAGATTATAATCCTGTCTCTGGAAGGTCGGATGACGATCCACAAGTATCGTTACATGCAGATCTCCCCTTTCGCCTCCGTTCATTCCCGGTTCCCCTTTTCCTTTAATCCGGATATTTGTACCGTTATCCACTCCGGGCGGAACCGCTATCTGAATCTTCTTTCTGCTCTTAACATATCCTGAACCGGCACAGTTGCTGCACTTATACCGGATTATCTTTCCGGTACCGCCGCATTCCGGACAGGTCTGGACATTTCTTACAACGCCGAACAGGGACTGCTGTGTTGTAACAATCTGTCCTTTTCCTCCACACTTTCCACAGACCTCCGGCTGATGTCCCGGCTGGGAGCCGGTGCCCTTACACACATCGCATTCGTCCTTCAGCGGAAGCTCCAATTCCTTCTGTGTACCAAAGATGGCCTCTTCAAATGCAACTCTGATAGTTGTTTTAATATTGGCGCCTTTAATCGGGCCGTTTGACGCCCTTTGCCGGCTTCCGCCGCCAAACATATCGCCAAAAATATCACCAAAGATATCACCCATATCCGCAAAGTCAAATCCGAATCCGCCGAATCCGCCTCCGCCGGCAGTCTGGTCAAATGCAGCATGGCCGAACTGGTCGTATTTTGCACGCTTTTCCGGGTCTATGAGTACAGCATAAGCTTCTGCTGCTTCTTTAAATTTTCTTTCTGCCTCCGCATCACCCGGATTCATGTCCGGATGATATTTTTTTGCAACGACACGGTATGCTTTTTTTATTTCGGCTTCAGAGGCACCCCGGGTAATCCCCAGGACTTCGTAGTAATCAGTTTTTGTTTCTGCCATAATCTCAACCTTTCATCTTCGATTTCTTATCGATCACAAACATACTGCTTAAACCTCTGTGAAGTCACCGTCTACAACATCACCGTCTGAGAAATCAGGAGTTCCCGTACCTGTACCCGCATTTGCTCCAGGTCCGTTCTGCTCATACAGCTTTGCAAACAGATTCTGAGCGCTCTCCATCAGTTTATCTTTTCCTGCTTTAATCTTATCTACCTCTGCGTCAGACATATTCTCTACATCTGTTGCATCAATGAGATCCTTCAGTTCCTTCAGGTCTGCCTGTACGGCTGCCTTATCTGCCTCTGCAAGCTTATCGCCTACTTCATTCAGTGCCTTTTCTGTCTGGAAGGCAAGTGCATCAGCTTCGTTTCTTGCTTCGATTCCTTCCTTGCGCTTCTTATCCTGTGCTTCATATTCTGCTGCTTCCTTTACAGCTCTTTCGATATCGTCATCTGAAAGTGATGTTCCGGAAGTGATTGTAATATGCTGCTCTCTTCCTGTACCAAGATCCTTTGCCGATACATTTACAATACCGTTTGCATCAATATCGAAGGAAACTTCAATCTGCGGAACGCCTCGTCTTGCCGGCGCAATACCGTCCAGTCTGAATCTTCCGAGACTCTTATTATCCTTTGCAAACTGTCTCTCACCCTGTACGACATTGATATCAACCGCATCCTGATTATCCTGGGCAGTTGAGAAGATCTGGCTCTTTTTGGTAGGAATTGTTGTATTTCTCTCAATCAGATGAGTGGCAATACCGCCCATGGTCTCAATGGAAAGTGTCAAAGGCGTAACATCCAGAAGAAGGATTTCTCCTGCACCTGCATCGCCTGCAAGCTTACCGCCCTGAATGGAAGCGCCGATTGCGACACACTCATCCGGGTTGATGCCTTTGAACGGTTCTTTTCCTGTCAGTCGCTTAACCATCTCCTGAACTGCAATCACACGGGTAGAACCACCCACCAGCAATACCTTATCGAGATCGGCAGCGGTCAGTCCCGCATCCGCAAGCGCTGTTTTAACAGGCTCTGCGGTTCTGTCAACCAGATCTGCCGTCAGCTCATCAAATTTTGCTCTTGTCAGGTTCATGTCAAAGTGCTTTGGTCCATCCTGATTTGCCGTAATGAACGGCAGGTTGATATTGGTTGTCATAGCAGAAGACAGTTCCTTCTTTGCCTTTTCTGCTGCTTCTTTCAATCTCTGCATAGCCATCTTGTCTGTTGAAAGATCAATGCCCTCGGCCTTCTTAAATTCTTCCAGCATATAGTTTGTCACTGCATTATCAAAGTCATCACCGCCGAGCTTATTATCACCGGCTGTTGCAAGAACCTCGATAACACCTTCTCCGATTTCAATGATCGATACATCGAATGTACCGCCACCTAAATCGTATACCATAATTTTCTGCTCCTGCTCATTATCCAGACCATAAGAAAGTGCGGCTGCCGTAGGCTCGTTTATAATACGCTTTACATCTAAGCCCGCAATCTTACCTGCATCCTTCGTGGCCTGGCGCTGGCTGTCTGAGAAGTAAGCCGGCACCGTAATAACCGCTTCCGTAACCTTTTCACCCAGATATCCTTCTGCATCTGCCTTTAACTTCTGAAGGATCATGGCTGAAATCTCCTCCGGTGAATATTTCTTATCATCAATCGTTACTCTGTAATCCGTACCCATATGACGCTTAATGGATGAGATTGTCTTTTCTGCGTTTGTAACTGCCTGACGTTTTGCCGGCTCACCGACTACTCTCTCTCCTGTCTTTAAGAAACCTACAACGGAAGGAGTTGTTCTCATTCCTTCTGTATTCGCAATTACAACAGGCTTACCGCCTTCCATAACTGCTACACATGAATTTGTTGTTCCTAAGTCAATACCTATAATCTTTCCCATTTTTTATTCCTCCTAGAAATAATATATCTTTTATTAAATCTTTATATTAAATTCATATCTGTTTTAATTGGCTACCTTTACCATACTGAACCTGAGTACCTGTTCCTTATACATATAGCCCTTCTGCATCTCTTCGAGAATCACATTGTCTCCCTGACTTTCATCCTCAACATGCATAACCGCATTATGATACGTCGGATCGAATTGCTCGCCCTCACAGTTCATCGGTTTGACGCCGACCCCCTCAAGCGTTACAAGGAACTGCTTGTATATCTTATCGACGCCGGATTCAAACGGTCTCTCCTTATCCTCCTCCGGTACGGATGCAAGTGCTCTTTCAAAATTATCTACAACCGGGAGCAGCTTGGAAAGTACTTCCTTTGCTCCGAAATCATACATTCTGGATGCTTCCTTTTCATTCCGCTGCCGGATATTCTCACATTCCGCCAGCAGTCTCTTATACTTGTCTTCCGCATCCTTTAGACGTTCCTTCAGCTGGTCGTTCTCTTCCCGGAGTGCTTTGCCGCCCCTGCGGTTTTCTTTTGCAACCGGCTGCGGTTTTGCTGCCTCTGCCTCTTCCTCCGGAACATCTACCGTCTCCGTCACGTTGACCGTTGTAATATCTTCCTCCGCAGTTTCTACCGCAACATCTTCTACGATTGTTTCTGCAGCCTTTTCCTCTGTTTTTACCTTTTTGGATGCTGTTTTACCGCTTCCTTTTTTGGTTTCAGCCATCTCCTCTGTCCCCCTTACTCGTTATTGTTAAATATCTCATCTAATTCTCCGGTCAGATTCTTTAACATGGTAACCACTTTCTTATAATCCATTCTCTTCGGACCGATAATTCCTATGGTTCCTTTTCCTCCTTCCGGCATCTGATAGGTTGCCGTTACCAATGCACAATCCTTTAAATCTTCACTCCGGTTTTCCTGACCTATCAGAATCTGTATATCCGAATTTTCCTTCTGGACAACTTCTTCCATATATTTGATAAATTCTTCTTTATCCTCGATATCTTCTAAGGTGCCGAGAAGCTTCTCTGCCGATTCAGAATTGATCAGTTCCGGATACTTCAGCATATTGGTTGCGCCACTGGTATATACTTTCAGGTCATCCGCCTCATGAATCGCCTCCATAATGCCCTGGAATATGGTCTCTAAAATCTCTGCATATTCACCCGCCTGCGTTTTCATGGTAGAAATCAGTTCCAGATTAATATCTTCCAGTGATGCGCCCTGTAAAAAGGTATTCAACAGAATATTAAATTTCAGAATCTCATCATTCTTCAAATTGTATGTGGTCTTAATCAGTTTGTTTTTTACAATGTTTCCTTCTACCATAATGACGGCAAGAAGTGTCTCATCATCCACATGGGACAGTTGTATGAACTTTACCGTATTATTATACTGCGGCATCGTCACCAGTGTCGCATAATTGGTATTGACGGCAAGCACCTTCGCAACCTGCTTCAGCATCTTCTCCATCTTATCTACCCGTTGAAGAAGATTCCCCCGTTCCTCTTCCGCCTCAATCTTTTCCCCCATCAGACTATCTACATAAAAACGATAGCCCATATCCGTGGGAATTCTTCCGGCGGACGTATGAGGCTGGCAGATATACCCCATATCCTCCAGATCCGACATCTCATTCCGGATGGTTGCAGAACTGAGATTCAGATCCGTAAATTTGGAAATGGTTCTTGAGCCTACCGGTTCCCCTGTTTCAAGATAAGTAGAAACAATCGCCTTCAGGATTTTGACCTTTCTTTCGTCAAGTTCCATATTCATATTCCTTTCGCATTGTTAGCACTCAAATATTTCGAGTGCTAACTACTAAAGATAATCTATCACTCACTTTTATTTTTGTCAACAGAAAAATGTGTTTTAAATAAAGAAATTTCAGATTCTGCGTTTTTTAAATTTTGCAGTTCCCAGAAGAATAGAAATTACAATATAAAGTGTGCCTGCCAACATCAACGACGCCGCTGATCCTGCCGATATCCGGAAATCGCTGAGTACGGTCAGCATGGATACAATCCAGACTGATCCGCATAAGTTTCTGATTTCCAGCAGATCAAGCAACAGCTCCAGTCCCGGTGTAAACAGAAGAATCATCAGGAACAGAACAGACATGGACAATATCTGGTTCCTGATCAGATCACAGATCAGATACAAAAAGTTCATAAAAGCAAATACCACAACCGACTGCAACAGCATGATCAGTAACACCTGTCCAAGATCCGATACCGTAAAGCCCCCGTGAAAGAAAACAGCAGATACAAGCAAAGAGGCCAGCCCATATTCCCAAAGCAATACAACTCCAAAGCTTCCTGCTGCAAAAGACCTGGCAATATAGCAGGCAGTCCTGCTTCTGCTGTTTATCATCTCATACCGTATGGTCCCCTGCTGATAATCACTGCTGATATGAATCACTACAGGGAATCCGGCCGGTATCATCAGAATTGCCGTTGCAGAAAGTGCGACCGCCACATACCGGAATCCAAACAGATTTTCCTTAATCAGAGAGACGGCATCAGCCGGCAGTCCCATGATCTGCAGGAACTCACCGCTGACCCCACGACTGACGTAATTCAAAAATAACGCAACAAGCACGGCAAAAACGGCTGTAATTGCAAAAGCAAGCCTGCTGTAAAAACTTTTCTGATATCTGTATATTTCCGCACTGTAAATATTCATGCCTGTTTTTCTCCTGTTTTTTCAATTTCAATCAGCCTGTCGCAAAGCAGCTCCAGATCTCCCCTGATATGACTGGTCATGAGAATGCTCATACCGGAGTCTGCTCTCTGCTTCAGATAATGCAGCAGCCTGGCCTTACTCATGGGATCAAGCCCGTTAAAGGGCTCATCCAGCAATGCAAGCGCCGTATCCTGATGCAGAGCCATACACAATGCCAGCTTCTGCTGATTGCCAAGCGACAGCTTCGAAGCCTTGCGTCTGTAATACTTCCGCAGATCCAGCAGATCTATCAGGTCCTCATCCGGTTTCCTGCCCTCTGCATTTTTTGACATTTTTGTTATCATTTCAAGATTATGTCCAACTGACAGATCCTCAAAAACGGCAGAACCGTCAATCACGCAGGCAAGATTTTCCATGACAGCTTCCGCTATATGGACGGTTCCCCGATAATCACTGATAAAGCCGGCCATTATTTTTAATAATGTACTCTTTCCCGATCCGTTTCCGCCTGCAAGCCCCACAATCTCACCCTTTTTTATTTCCAGTGAGATATCCTTTAATATAGGTACATTTTTTTCATACCCGAAGGAAATATGCTTCAGCGCCGCAATTGTCTCCATACTGTTTCTCTGCTCCTTGTACACTGTTTATGACAGTCTCTTTTTTTGTTGCTTTCCTTTTGTGTCAGGGGTCCAGCAAAAAGTCCGACAGAACAACATTGCTGACGTCAATGCCCCTGTCCGTCAGACGGACGATGCCTCCTTCATCCAAAAGAAGTCCGGTTCGTATATGCCGTTTGATCACTTCTCCATAAACCTCATACAGAGAATGTCCGAAATAGGTATAAAAGTCTTCGGCACTGACTCCTTTCATCATACGAAGTCCCAAAAACATATATTCTTCCATCAACCGTTCCGTATTGACATCCTCATCCCTGATCTGGATTTTCTGCAGAAGCCTGCGAAGTGCTTCCGGCCTCTGCTCCTTCACGGCTCCATCACAGACGGTATGAAGATACAGCAAAAGGTCACGGGTATTGGAAAATCTCCGTCCTTCAAAAAAAGAAGCTGCTCCCAGTCCGAATCCAAGATATTCGCCAAGGCTCCAGTATACTATATTATGCCGGCAGGCATATCCCTCCTTTGCATAATTGGAAATCTCGTATCTGCGATATCCTGCCGCCTGAAGCAGAATACCGGTCGCCTCATACATTTTCCGCTCCGCATCCTCCTCCGGCAATGCGGCGATCAGTTCTTCGTCTTCTGATAACGGCGTACCTGCTTCTACCATCAGGCTGTATGCGGAAATATGTTCCGGACTGCATTTCAAAACCTTTTCTATCGTTTCCAGATAAGAATGAATCGTCTGCTTCGGCAGTGCCGACATAATGTCAACATTGATATTATGAAATCCGGCTTCTCTCGCCGTCTGAAAAGAGGCCATAAACTGATCATAATTGTGAATCCGTCCAAGCATACGGAGTTCCTCCTCGTGAACACTCTGTAACCCGATACTGATCCTGTTAATTCCAAGCCGTATATATTCCTCTGCTTTCTCAGCGTCGAGTGTACCGGGATTGACCTCTATGGTAATCTCTGCATCCGGCCGCAGCTTAAACACGCTCCGGATCGTTGCCATGATCAGGGAAATATCTCCGGGCATAAGTATAGACGGAGTACCTCCGCCTATAAACACAGTGTTTATCATATATCTGTCTGAAACACTTCTGTAGCTCATAATCTCCATACAAAGGGCATGCAAATACTGTTTACGCTCGTTTCCCGGAAGCCGGCAGAAATCCTGTCCTGCTTCAAAGGACAAAAAATCACAGTATATACATTTTTTCACACAAAACGGAATATGCACATATAAGCTCAGATTCTTTCTCATTTGTATTTTACTCCTCGTCCAGCTTTAAAACACTCATAAAGGCCTTCTGCGGAATCTCCACATTTCCGATCTGCCTCATTCGTTTTTTGCCTTCCTTCTGCTTTTCCAAAAGCTTCCGCTTTCTGGTAATATCTCCGCCATAACATTTTGCCAGTACATCCTTGCGCATGGCCTTTATGGTTTCTCTTGCAATGACCTTATTCCCGATTGCCGCCTGAATCGGTATCTCAAACAAATGACGCGGAATCTCACCCTTTAATTTCTCACACATCTTTCTTCCGCGTTCATAAGCAGTATCCTTATGCAGAATAAAGGAGAGTGCATCCACCTCTTCCCTGTTGATCAGAATATCCAGCTTCACAAGCTCGGAACGGACATAACCTTTCATTTCATAATCAAAAGAAGCATATCCTCTCGAACGGGATTTTAACGCATCGAAGAAATCATAAATGATCTCATTTAACGGCAAATCGTATTTGAGAAGAGCCCGGGTAGCTTCCATATATTCCATACTCTTATATATGCCTCTGCGCTCCTGACACAGCTGCATAATGGCCCCGACATAATCCGTTACCACCATAATCTCAGCCGAAACAAACGGTTCCTCCATATAATCAATACTGGACGGATCCGGAAGATTGGACGGATTCGTCAGCTCAATCACGGCACCGTCTGTTGTATGTACCCTGTACACGACACCCGGCGCAGTCGTTACCAGATCCAGATTAAATTCCCGTTCCAGCCGTTCCTGCACGATTTCCAGATGCAGCAGTCCCAGAAATCCACATCTGAAGCCAAAGCCCAGTGCGACCGAGGTTTCAGGCTCAAAGCTTAAAGCTGCATCGTTCAGCTGCAGCTTTTCAAGTGCATCCCGCAAATCCGGATACCTTGCACCGTCTGAAGGATACATTCCGCAAAATACCATCGGCTGTGCTTTTTTATAGCCCGGAAGAGCCTCCGCACAGGGACGGTCCGCATCCGTTACCGTATCTCCGACTGTCGTATCTTTAACGTTTTTCAGGCTTGCCGTTATATACCCCACCATACCGGCTGAAAGCTCCTCACAAGGGACAAATCTGCCCGCACCAAAGGTTCCCGTCTCAACCACCTCTGCTGTAGCGCCTGTTGCCAGCATCCGGATATTGGTTCCCTTCTTCACATAGCCGTCAAAAATCCGACAGAATATAATAACGCCTTTATAGGAATCATACAGGCTGTCAAAAATCAGAGCCTTAAGAGGTGCGTCTGCATCTCCGGAAGGAGCCGGAATTTTCTCCACAATCTGTTCCAGAACCTCTTCAATATTAATACCGTTCTTGGCTGAAATTCTGGGTGCATCCATCGCCTCTATTCCAATGACGTCTTCTATTTCATTTACCACCCGGTCGGGATCGGCAGAGGGAAGATCAATCTTGTTTATGACCGGCATAACCTCCAGATTATGATCGATGGCCAGATATACATTTGCCAGTGTCTGGGCCTCAATTCCCTGTGCGGCATCAACGACTAAAACTGCACCCTCACAGGCTGCAAGGCTTCTTGATACTTCATAGTTAAAATCCACATGTCCCGGTGTGTCGATCAGATTAAATATATATTCTTCCCCATTCTTTGCCGTATAGACAATACGGACAGACTGGGCCTTGATTGTAATGCCCCTTTCTCTTTCCAGATCCATGTTATCCAGCACCTGATCCTGCATCTCTCTGCGGGTAAGCAGCCCGGTCTTTTCTATAATCCGGTCCGCCAGAGTGGATTTGCCATGGTCGATATGCGCTATAATGCAAAAATTTCTGATTCTTTTCTGGTCTAAATGGGCCATTCCTTTATCTCCTTTAGAATGTATTTCAGTCATTCGTTTCGTTTATTCTACCACAATCTTACTTTCCGCTCAAGACTTTATAAAGCATGGCGGCAAACGGTTCCATTGCATTTTTTGCTTCCTCCACCGTATTGGTCTGGCCGCCCACTTCAACCAGCAGGGATTTCCCCCGGAAATCCAGATTATAGCGATATCCTCTGATAAAAATTTTACGCATCAGTGAATCATAATTTGCTTTCCCCGTGAGATACAGCTGCAGTGAAAACGCCAGATTTTCTACCTTGTTAGGGTTTTCCAGATAATCGATGTCCCCGTTCATATTTAATCTGCTGACTCCGTTTAAGAACATGATCTGCGCCATCCGTTTTCCGTTCATTTCCGTTACTAAATATGTACCTTCCGCCACTCCGTCCCTGTGCAGGTCTATGACTACCTCTATTGACGGATGCTCTGCAAGAATCTGTTCCACTCCCTCTCTGGCATAATCATATGCAGCGCTTCTGTCAAGCTCTCCATTTACCATATCATAGGCGGTTGTATCATGATAGACATGCACCCCGTACTGCTGCTCCAACAACTCAGCCAGATAATTTCCGACACCGATCACCGTATCCTCCGTGTTTCCCTGTTCGGAATCGGCAAAAGCCTCACTTCCATGTGTATGATAGATCAGAATCTTATAGTCAGAATCAGAGGTATCCATGGACAAATCCATATTCAGCAGATTGTCCGCATTCAGTTCCTCCCGTGAGACACTGGTTGTACTGTCGATCACATAAAAATGGGAAGTTAAATATTCATAGCTGGTTTCCGCCCGATTCAGATAAGAGGAAAAGGCTGTCATTGCCTCAATGGAACCGGTTGTTTCCGGCTGCACGGAAAGCTCCTGCGGAAGCTTTTTTGCCATGGTTTCGGCGTATTGTCCGACGGCATAGCTATCGGCAAAATACCGGCAATACTCTGTATCACTGTATGATACCGTATGCTCTGCCGCATGCCTGCCGCTTTCCGGCGCTTCAGAATCATTCTGACATAGATAAAGATACTTCTGAATGACAATGCGAAATACATATTCTGTTTTTTTATCACTTTTTATAAACCATACAATAAGCAAAAGGACAATCCAGACCAGCAGAAAGCCTGTTTTTCTTCTGGTCTCGCAGTCCTGGCTGTAATTGGGTTTCTCTTCATTTTTATTCTTAACACTCATACAATAATATATGAGAAAGATCATGCATTCATGCTATTTATTGCTTCCGATATTGTGAAGCTGATCCTCTTTATCAGCTCGTCGATATTTTTCGGTGTGACAAACATATCCACCAGATCCGGCTCTACCATATTGCATGCCAGAGCATAGCGCTGTTCTTCTGTAAAGGTTTCCATTAAAGCTTTCCCGTGGGACTGGTTAAACGCATCCGCCATAATATCCATAGAATCATTCACAATGGACGGAACGGAAATAACCGTCGGAACTCCCAGCGCAATCACCTTTACCCCGATGGTTTCCTGATTAACTGCTTTTCTATGATTGCCTACGCCGGAGCCCGGGCTGATACCGGTGTCTGCAAGCTGTATGGTCCTGTTCAGTCTCCTGCTGCTTCTTGCTGCAAGCGCATCAATGGCAAGCACTGCGTCCACATCGATATTTTCACAGATACCGCGGATAATCTCAACCGTTTCAATTCCCGTCTGCGCCATAACGCCGGGACAGATACCGCTGATAATTTTCTTTCCTTCTACCCCGCAGTCCTTTAAGTGTCTGGTAATAAACAGATTATCAACTACCAGAGGTCCTAAGGAATCAGGCGTAACCGCTCTGTTTCCGAGTCCTGCAACCAGAATGGAGTCTGCCCCTTCCAGCAGAATATCCAGTTGTCTGGCCAGTTCCCTGCAAAGCGGCATATGGATCCCCTCATCAAATTCCCTGATGCTTTCACTTTCTATGGTGATATAGGTTCCTTTCGGCTTCCCAAGCTTTTTCTCTCCTTCTTCATTCAAAACATCAATGACCGTCGTACGGATGTCCTGATCCTCGTTGACAGTTGTACTGATATTGACTCCCTCCAGATCCTGCCGGTCCTTCATCTCTTCTCTTAATTCAATTGCCAGATCCGTTCTGATATTACGATTCATATTCTGTCCTTCTTATTTTCTGTCATACGCTGCATGAAAAAACAGCCGTCCTGTTATACGTTTCTTTCATGCACCTGCCTGATAATAAAATGTCCGGATACATATCGTTTTATGTATGCATCCGGACATTTTTTAAACACCTTTTTTGATCAAAACTCACATAACCTTATTCAGAATCCGCTGAATGACTTCCGGGTAACCGCATATTCTCATAACGGGAGGATTCCACTCCAAAGAGGCGGTACCGTAAAAACAGGCAGACACTCCTACTTCTATTCCGCCTTCCAGCTCCGCATTTCTGACAATTCTGCGGAATTTCTTTTTATCCTTTACCAGATCCCAGGCCGCCTGATGAATTGTGAAATCCACTACCGGATATCCGCCCCTGTATTCCACGATCCTCGCATCTTCGATATAGGAAATATTCTCTTTCCAATATGCAACCGCATCTTCAATCGAGTCAAACATATTTTGACACCTCCTTATTTTATTATACAGGCAGGCTTCCGTTTTCACAAGAAAAACTGTTTTTCTTCTGTCCTTTTATCAAAATCAGACCTGTCGTATTTTCAGATATTTCCGTCAGGGTCTTCTTTTCCAGCCAGGCCGGTAAATATAAGAAATATGAATTTTTCTTCACAAATCAATTTATACTTTATTATTATAAATAAATTTGCTATAATGGAACGAAATGAAGTCCAAGTCACAGATAAGGAGGAAATTCCATGGATTTTAGTAAAAAAGGTGCAGCAAGAAAACAGAAAATGCTGGTTTCCAAGCTGCCTAGAAATAAACGAAAACTGTCAATATCAGCCTTTAAGGCCATTCTGGTTATTTTTCTAGCGGTGATTATCGCAGTTGCAGGCGCCGGCTTCGGTATGCTGAAGGGAATCCTGGACGATGCCCCGCCGATCAATCCGGAGGCTCTGGTTCCGCAGGGATACCAGACGACCCTGTATGATTCAGACGGGAATGTCGTAACTGTTCTTGCAAACTTTGACTCCAACAGAGAATATGTATATTACGAAGACATTCCTTCCGATCTGGTAAATGCGTTTATTGCAATTGAAGACAAGCGGTTCTGGGAACACAAAGGCATTGATGTGTATGGTATCCTCAGAGCCTTTGTCAGAGGACTGAAAGCCGGCGGATTTGACCAGGGTGCAAGTACACTGACCCAGCAGCTGATCAA
Organism: uncultured Coprococcus sp.; assembly: GCA_947632705.1. Taxonomy (GTDB): domain Bacteria; phylum Bacillota; class Clostridia; order Lachnospirales; family Lachnospiraceae; genus Coprococcus. Next base: position 45,746 of record CANRQE010000002.1, read on the forward strand.
AACCCAGATTTTCAACGTCGGTATGGACGAGACCACATTTCTGGACCGTTTTGAACGTAAAGTGCAGGAACAGTATCTTGCCATAGAAATTGAAAAAAGACTCGACAAAGAGAAAATTGTTGAATATTATCTGAACACCATCAATCTGGGTCAGGGCCGTTACGGAGTAGAAACTGCTGCGGAATACTATTTTGGCAAAAAACTGAGTCAGCTTACGGTTTCAGAATGCGCAGTTCTGGCTGCAATTCCAAAGAGTCCTTCTGACTTTGATCCGATTCTGGAGCCTGAGAACAATGCAGAGCGGCGCCTGCTGGTGCTGAATGAGATGCTGGAGCTGGAATATATTACACAGGCACAATATGACATTGCCATTGCGGACAACGTATACGACAGGATCAAAGAGCTTGATGACAGCCGTGACAATGCGCCGCACAAGGTAAACAGCTACTATGTGGATGAAGTTATCAACCAGCTGGAGGATGACTTTATGGCAATGGGATACAGCAAATCGGAGGCAGATTATATGATCTATTCCGGCGGACTGGATGTTGTGATCTGCCAGGATCAGGATATCCAGAATATCTGCGACGAGGTATTGAACGATCCGGAAAATTATCCGACAGACAAATATCTGTTAAATTATGCACTGACTTTAAAGGATGACAACGGTGAGATGCATAATTACAGTGTTAATATGTTAGAAACCTGGTTTCAGGAGGAAAAGGGCGACACATACTTTGACCTGATTTTCTCCGATCCGGAGGAAGCCAGAGCCGCTGCCGATGAATATAAAGCGGCAATGATTGCAGAGACCGGATATAAGGAACATCTGGAATCCTTTAATGTGGTAATCCAGCCGCAGATTTCCTTTACCCTGATGGATCAGGAAACAGGTCAGGTAAAAGCAATCGTCGGCGGGCGCGGCGAAAAGAAAGAGAACCGCTCCCTGAACAGAGCATCGCAATCTACCAGACAGCCGGGTTCTACTTTTAAGGTTCTTGCATCTATCCTGCCCGGCATTGACGGCTGCGGTATGGGACTTGGCACGACCTATGTGGATGAACCGTACAACTATGCAAACGGAGTTCCCGTAAGAAACTATTATAGCGGATATAAGGGACCTTGTTCTCTCAGGGATACCATCCGGGAGTCTCTGAATATTATTGCAGTCAAAACGATTACGGATGCGACGCCGGAGCTGGCATATGAATATCTGTTAAAGCTTGGTTTTACCACTCTGGTAGAATCGCGTACCACGTCCAGCGGAAAGATTGAGTCCGATATCAACCAGTCTCTGGCTCTTGGCGGTCTGACAGACGGCGTGACCAATCTGGAAATCACCGCCGCATACGCTGCGATAGCCAACGAAGGGAACTATATCAAGCCTGTATTCTATACGGAGGTATATGATCATGACGGTAATCTGATCATTGACAACCGTCACCCGGAGGAAACGCCTGTTATGAAACCAACTACAGCCTATATGCTGACGGAAGCCATGCACGATTGTGCAACGATCGGCACGGGATCCCCTGCCAATCCATATAATGGTTTATACGTCGCCGGAAAGACAGGTACCACAAGCAGTGATTTTGATTTCTGGTTCTGCGGATTTACCCCGTATTATACAGCTTCCATCTGGATTGGCTATGATGAAAACACCAACTTTAGCGGAGGCAATTATCACAAATATATGTGGCGTAAAATCATGGCGGCCATATGTGAGATGGAACAGCAGGACACATCCAAGACCTTTACCAAACCGGATGGTCTTGTATATGCCACGGTATGTGCTGATACGGGACTGCTGCCTGTAGCCGGACAATGTACCAGAACCAGAACGGATCTATATGCGGCAGGCACCGTTCCTACCAAGTACTGTGAGGGCGTCAAGGAAATCGAAATCTGTAACGAGTCTCATATGAAGGCAACTGAATTCTGTCCGGAAACCACCAAATATTCCTTCGTTATAGATGATAATGGCAATATTATTATAAATGGTGCTGATTTCGGATATGAACAGGATATTTTTGAAAAGGAATGTGAACTTCATAATGAAGAAACCCAAAGCTCGGAAGAATCTACAGATACCACGCAGGAGCCGAACGGAAAGAAATATACAATCACATCCGTAACCAGCGGGTACGGGGGATCAATTACACCAAGCAAGACCGTAAATGCCGGTGCAAACGCAGTCTTTTATATTACCCCGAGCAAGGGTTATGAAATCACTGACGTGTCTGTAGACGGTAAATCGGTTGGTGTCGTAACCGAATATACATTTAAAAATGTAAATAAGAATCACACAATTTATGCTACCTTTAAAGCCGTCAGTCAGACAGAGCCATCCACGGAGCCTCCGACAGAGCCTCCGACGGAACCTCCAACAGAGCCATCCACGGAGCCTCCGACAGAACCATCCACAGAGCCTCCCGCGAGCAATGATAACACATCCGGTTAACGGAGGGTTTTGTTAAAAGTATAGCAAATATAAAAACCGCCGAATTATTGGCGGTTTTTATATTCCCAGGAAATCTATATAAAAAAGTATATACTTTCAACTATTTTGTCATTTTCGGTTTAAAGATCAAAGACGCAAGATAAGAAAAGATCAATGCTGCAGAGGTTCCGATTGCAGCCATTTTAAATCCTCCCCGGAATAAGCCAAGAAATCCATCCTTATCAACAGCCTCTTTGACTCCCTTCCAAAGATTATATCCGAACCCGGTAAGCGGTACAGATGCTCCACAGCCTGCATATTCCAAAAAAGGCTTATAGAGCCCCAACGCTCCTAAAACTGCACCGGTACAGACCAGTATGACCATGACCCGTCCGGGCATCAGCTTGGTCTTATCCATTAAAATCTGTGCCAGAACACATATAATGCCTCCTATTACAAATGCCTTTATATAATCCATATTTTATCTCCTTTCCAGCATGACAGCATGGGCAATTCCGGGAATATTCTGTCCCTCATTAAAACTGACCGTTGATAACAGGGCGCCGGTCGGTACAAATAAAACTCTCTTCCAGTCTCCCTGATACATTTGTTTTAAGATATATCCTGCTAACGTAATTGCAGAACATCCACATCCGGAACCTCCGGAATGCGTATCCTGTTCTTTATTATAAAAAATTTCAATACCGCAATCCATATGCTCTTTGGATATATCTACATGATTGCTGTCCAGTAAGTCGAGAAGAATTCTTTTTCCTACCTTTCCCAGATCTCCCGTAATGATCCTGTCATAATATCCTGGTTTGATTTTGAAATCCGTCAAATTCTGATATATGACATCTGCCGCAGCAGGTGCCATACATGCGCCCATATTCAAAGAATCCTTGACACCATAATCCACAATTTTACCTGTTGTAATTCCCGTAATGCATACCTCTCCTTCGTTGTCCGGTATCTGATTGGATATGACAAAGGCTCCGCTTCCGGTTACGGTCCATGTGGTAGAAAGCGGTCTCTGATTCCCGTATTCCAGCGGAAAACGAAACTGTTTTTCTGCGCTTCCATAATGACTGGAGGTTGCTGCCACTACATGATCTGCATATCCGGCCGCTACCGTCATGGCTGCTAAGGAAAGCGATTCACCACAAGTAGAACACGCCCCATACAGACCAAATACCGGTATATCCATATCCTTGACGCCAAACGTGGAAGCAATCAATTGTCCAAGCAAATCCCCTGCAAAGATATAACGGATATCCTCTTTGCGTTTATTTGCTTTCTGAATTGCCAGTAAGACAGCCTGCCTTACCATCTCACTTTCTCCCTCTTCCCATGAATTTTTTCCAAAGGTCGGGTCCTCCGATAAAATATCAAAATATCTTGCCAGAGGGCCCTCCGCCTCCTTCGGTCCGCAAATAGAAGCTGCACCGATAATATACGGAGGTTCAGAAAATTTGATGCTCTGCTCTCCTATTTTTTCACTCATACGATCTAACTCCTTTGGTTGCTATAACTGAAACAGTCATTTTATTTCTAATAATAGCATACACCAAAAGGAAAAAATTATATTAGAAATATATACCTTTTGTTTTTTCATGAAAAATGCAAGAAGCTATAGACAAAATCCTGAAATTGATTTAATCTATTTGCGTAGAAAGCAGAAAGTAAGTGATCAGACTATGGAATTTACGAAAGAATACTGGCTGAACTGCCTGAACCGCTGTATCCGTTACGGCAAAACCTTTATCAAGTGGCTGTTTTGCGCCGTAATCATGGGAGGAAGCTGCGGTGCAATCGGTACAGCGTTTCATTACAGCGTTGAATATGTGACCGGATTTCGCGAAGCAAATAACTGGATTATCGGTTTTATTCCATTTGCCGGTCTGATAATCGTCTTTATCTATCGCATCTCCGGAATGAAACATGACAAAGGTACGAATCTTGTCATCGGCTCCATCAGGGATCCCGAAGCAAGGGTTCCGTTTCGTATGGCTCCTTTGATTTTTATTACAACGGTGATTACACATTTATTCGGCGGCTCCGCCGGACGGGAAGGCGCTGCCTTACAAATCGGCGGAAGCGTCGGCTCCTCTTTCGGTAAGCTTTTTAAAACAGACGAAAGTACGACGCACATCCTGACTTTATGCGGTATGAGCGCTGTTTTTTCCGCACTGTTCGGAACCCCGATTACCGCTGCTCTCTTTTCCATGGAAGTCATCAGTATCGGCATTCTGTATTACAGTGCTTTTGTTCCCTGCGTTTTATCCGCAACCATTGCATATGCAATCACGGAAAAATTCCATATTACCCCGACATATTTTATCCTGCACCAGATTCCGGATATGTCGCTTTCAATCGGCATCAAGGTCATTGCGCTTGCTATCTTATGCGCTGTCTTAAGCAGTCTGTTTTGTATTGCCTTACAGATGTCCGCACACTTTTTCCATACAGTATTCAAAAACCAGTATCTTCGCATCTTTATAGGCGGACTTCTGATTGTTCTGTTTACGCTGATTGTCCGGTCTACAGATTATAACGGTGCAGGAATGAGCATCATCGACGCGGCCATCCACGGAACGGCGCGTCCGGAAGCTTTTCTTCTCAAAATGATTCTTACCTGTATCACGATTGGCTGCGGCTTCAGAGGCGGTGAAATTGTACCTTCCTTTTTTATCGGGGCAACCTTCGGGTGCTTTATGGGCGGAATCCTCGGTCTGAACCCGGGTTTCGGCGCTGCCATGGGATTAATCTGCTTTTTCTGCGGAGTCGTTAACTGCCCGCTGACAGCTCTGGTACTCAGTGTTGAATTATTCGGTGCCGACGGTATATTGATGTTTGCCATCGGCTGTGCAGTCAGCTATATGCTGTCCGGATATTACAGTTTATATAATGAGCAGAAAATTATTTATTCCAAGCTGCGTCCGCATTATGTAAACCTTTATTCCAATCAGGAAGTAAAATAAAGTTTTATCATTCACGATCGCAAAGCGGGATATAGTCTTCTTCCGTCACAATACTCTGATAGGCCGGACGTATGATTTTGTCCACATTAATCAGCTCTTCAATCCGGTGTGCGCACCAGCCCACAATTCTCGCCATTGCAAACAGCGGTGTATACAATTCTGACGGAATATCTAACATACTGTAAACAAACCCACTGTAAAAATCCACATTTGCGCTGACCCCTTTATAGATCTTTCTCTTTTTCGCGATTACTTCCGGTGCCAGACGTTCAATCATGGAATATAAGGCATAATCCTCTTCTCTTCCTTTTGCCACTGCCAATTTTTCCACAAAGCTTTTAAAAACAACGGCCCTCGGATCGGAAATGGAATAAACGGCATGTCCCATACCATAAATCAATCCCTTTTTATCAAATGCGTTTTTATCCACCAGAGCCTCCAGATATGCGGCAACTGCCTCATCGTCTGTCAAATCGGAAACATGCTCCTTCAGATCCTGAATCATGTTTACTACCTTGATATTTGCTCCGCCATGCTTTGGCCCTTTTAGCGAAGAAAGCGCAGCCGCGATGACGGAATACGTATCTGAACCTGCAGACGATACCACCCTGGTTGTAAATGTTGAATTATTGCCGCCGCCATGCTCCATATGCAGGATCAATGCAATATCCAGCACTTTTGCTTCAATTTCCGAATAGGACTTGTCCGGTCTTAACATCCGCAGAATATTCTCTGCAGTTGAAATCGTGGTATCCGGTCGGTGAATATAAAAGCTTTCATTATTCTCTGCGTGATTGTACGCATGGTACCCATACACGGCAAACATCGGAAACACACTGATTAACATAATACTCTGGCGAATAACATTACTGATACTCACATCCGATACCTTATTGTCATAGGAGGCCAGAGTCAGAATACTTTTTGTCATGGAATTCATGATATCCCTGCTCGGAGCCTTCATAATCACATCTCTGACAAAATTGGAAGGAAGCGTCCTGCTTTCTCCGGCTAATTTTTCAAATTCTTCCAGCTGTACGACATTTGGCAGACTTCCAAACAACAACAGATATTCTATTTCTTCAAATCCAAAGCCGCCTCGCCTGGATACCCCGTTTACCAGATCAAAAATATGATATCCCCTGTAATATAATTCCCCGTCGCACGGCTCCATTACCCCATCTACCAGCCTGGAGGAAACGATTTTGGAAATATCGGTAATTCCCGATATCACTCCTTTTCCGTTTTTATCTCTTAATCCCTTTTTTACTCCATACGTATCATATAATTCCGGCGGAATTTTCTCTTTTGAAATACAAATATCTGCATATTCTTTCCATTTCTTTCCGTTTAATGCCATAAGCTTCTCCTTTTCTTTTTATTTTTCTGCGCTTCCATCTTACGTCAGCTCTCTGTCTGTAAAAGACTCCGTGACCGGGCAGAACGGTTATTCCACCAGCCCATACTTTAACATATAATTATACAATGCGCCGATTTTATTGGAATCATTGCCAAATTTACAGTTTTCAATTCTGATATCCTTAATCAGCCGCGTCAGATTTTTCAGTTTGTCCGCATAACGTCTGATGCCCTCTAAAAATGCCGGCTGTGCACTGATTCCGCCTCCGATCAGAATCACATCCGGATCTATAATCAAAGACAAATTATAGCACTGCTTTGCAATATTAAAATACAGATCCTCCAAGGCATCTATGGCAATCGGATCCCCCTTCTGTGCCCATTCATATACAAGTTCTCCCGTAACCGTATCCGGATCCAGATTCTTTTTTCCTGCCACCTTATCACACAGGGCGGCAACAGAACATCCGCCGGATAAAATCATTTTTCCTGCCCTGATTCTTTCTTTTGCAGTCCCGGCATCATCGATATTGACCAGATCTTCCAGATCCTGCCGGTTCAGGTTATCCGCCATATAAGATAATTCCCCTGCGATCATACGGTTTCCTCTATGTACATGCCGGTCAATCACGATACCGCCGCCCACTCCGGTTCCGATGATCATGAGACAGGCGTTGGTACAATCCTTTGCATTCCCCATCCATACCTCAGCCAGAGCGGCACACTTGGCATCATTCTCCATGGCCACCGGTATATGATCGCATTTTTCGGACAGGATATCCGCCACATGCACCTCATGCAAAAACGGCAGGGCTCCGCCGACATAGACAATTCCGTTTTCCACATCAATCTGCCCCGGAAGGCTTAACGCAATCCCTTCAATCTGTTGTTTCTGCTTATATTGCCCGTATATTGCAACCAATGATGCAAGAAAGGTGTCAGCATTATCCTCTGCCTTGTTTTTAGTCGGCATCTTATGTTTTTCTACGATCCTTCCATCCATCGTCATTAACGCATATTTTACAAATGTTCCGCCAATATCAAATACCAAATACATCCTCGTTCTCCTGATCTATATATTCACAAGCCGCAAGTGCGGCTACGGCACCATCTGCGACAGCCGTTGTCAGCTGTTTGATTTTTTTCGTTCTGCAGTCTCCGGCCGTAAAAATTCCCGGAGCATTCGTCACACAATCCTCTCCTGCCCGGATATAGCCGCCGTTATCCAGCTGTACCAGATCTGCAAAGGCCTGATTCTCCGGTTCCTGACCAATCGCAACAAATAATCCGGCCACATCTATTTTTTGTCTGATCTTCTGCCCGTCCTCCACGGTAATGGCTTCCAGCCGGTTCATTCCGTGTAACTCTACAACCCGGCTGTTTAAGATAAATACTACATTCCGTCTGGCTTCCAGCACCTTCCTCTTACCGGCTTCTCCGCGAAATGTCTCCCTTCTGTGGATCAGATAAACCGTTTCACAATCATTGGACAAAAACAAGGCATCGTCTAAAGCGGTATTGCCGCCGCCGACAACGGCAACTTTTTTTCCCCGGAAAAAGGCGCCGTCACAAGTCGCGCAATAGGACACGCCTGCGCCGATGAGTCTCTGCTCATCCGGCAGTCCTAACATCCTGTTTTTTGCACCCGTTGCAATAATGACTGCGCGAGCCTGATACTGTTCCTCTTTCGTCTGTACCTCTTTATAAGTCCTACAGGTACGGATTCCCGTCACCTGACGATATTCTACTTTTACGCCCAGCTCTGTGGCCTGTTCATACAGATTTGTTGCAAACTCATATCCTGAGATATGCCGGATTGCCGGATAGTTTTCTATTTCCGTCGTATTAACAATCTGTCCTCCATACATATTGCCTTCCAGAACCAATACGGTTCTTCCTGCCCTTGCCGCATAGATTCCGGCTGTCAGTCCGGCCGTTCCTGCTCCTATAATGATGATATCATACATATCCTTTTTCTCCTACTATTTTTTATTTTTTTAAGATATATGTATTGTCTATCGTTTTCTTTATAATGATACCATAAAATTCGGGTTTCTGCACGGTCCGTCTGTACAGATCATTGCAGTAAACAAAAAACTACCTGCAATGCAGATAGTTTTTTCGAATTTCATTCTATCCGGATATCATTCAGTCTGCGGAGATTCTGCAGCCGCAGGTGCTTCCGTCGTTCCCGGAGCTTCTGTAGAAGTCGGCTTATCCGGATTCTCCTTTTCCGGACTTTCTCCTTCCGAAGGCTGCTCTTCCGTATCCTCCGTCTCTTCCGGTTCCTTCGTTCCTACCAGGACAATCTCATCTCTCCTGTCATAGTGGCTGGTAGATTCCGCATTACTGGATATCAGATTGCCGTCGCCGTCATAAACGCTTCGGTAAGTCTGTACCGTATATGCCGGAATACCCGTAACCTTTGTTTCCTCCTCACCGATTTCTAATGTATCGTCCTCCTCTTGAACGACTTTGTATTCCTCCACGCCAATCGTTTCACTGGAAAGCTTCACGGAAAAGTCCTCGGTTTTTGTTCCGTAAATTGTACAGGTAACAACACTGTCTCCATAGGAAGCTTTTATCTTGATCGGAAAATCCGTGTCATTGCAGAATCTGTAATCCGGACCGCCCCAGGAAACCGTTGCATCAAAGCCGGCTCCCACATATGCGGAAATATACGGATGACAATGTCTTTCATCGATTTCCAGATTTGCATAAAGACACGCATTGTATAAGGTTGAAGACACCTGACAGATACCGCCGCCGACTTCATCAACGGATTCTCCGTTGACATAGGACGGAGCTGCCAGAAAGCCGTTTGCTACCGTGCGCTCGCCTACAACATTATTAAAGGAAAACTCTTCTCCCGGAAGCAGAATGGTATCATTACAATGAAGCGCTGCAAGCTCCACATTTGCTTTTCGATTAGAGGTTCCGCTGACATTGGTACTGAAGGTACCCATCCTATCCCGGAACAGACATTCCCTGTATTCCTCCGTTGTCATCGGAGGATCCGTATATTGAAGCGGAATCTGAACCTGCTCTCCATCCTGCGCCTCCTCTAACATTCGTTTTGCCGCTTCCAGATCAAAGCTGACCCCTTTTACCGCCTCCACAACTGCATAATCCTTCGCAGGATCCAGTGTCGCATTGACCGGTTCAGTATGAATTTCCTGATAAATGGCCTCAATATCCACATCTCCGTAAATGAGCGGACAATCCAGTACAGTATCGTACGCCCCGGCAAGAATAATCTCCTCCATCCGGGAAACAAGCGTATCCCTGTCCACTACATAAGCACCCCGTCCTTTATGCACGATGAGATTGTCTCCTGTAATTTCATAGCCCTTATCATCTAACGGAATCGAAGTATCCAAACCGGACTGAACAATTGACTGATACAGGAGTTCCGCATTCTTTAACTCCGGTATCAGCTCATATTGCTGCTCCTTAAATAATGCTGCAATGAACCGGATTCCCCTGCCCCAAAAAGCATGGCTGTCCTGAAGAGATTTTTCTACTGCATCCATTACATGCATATTGAGCGCATCTTCAATCACGACATGATGCACTTCATTCTCCAGTGTAACATCAATATGCACGTTTTCATATTCTGTTTTAAACTGCTCACTGACTGCCAAAGCCGCTTCCTCTGCCGTCATACCGCTGACATCTATGCCGTTGATATTCGTATTCGGATAGAACTTTTTTCTGCCTACGATCCCGCAAAAGATCAGATAACAAATGATCAGGGCAAGTATCACGCTGCAGATTCGCAGCAGCTTCAGCTTTGCTGATTGACTCATTTATTTCACTCCGGATGATTATATTTTAAAACTTATGTAAACTAATAAAGCTCCTGTTTTTTTTAAAGTAACATAGTCATTTTTAGATGTCAATATCTGTTTTGCTTAAAACCCGGCAGATTCGCCGGGTATGTTTTTTCCCATTCTTTAAAATGCAAAAAAGGCTGTCACAGCAGCCTTTTTGGAAACCCATAACAGTTACACGATTCCAATCATGATACAGATCCAATAAATCATTCCCATGATCCAGCTGGTTAATACGCCATATAAGATAACCGGTCCTGCTATGGTAAACGCTTTTACACCTTTTCCGAATACTTCACCCTCCGTCTGAAACTCCACAATCGGAGCGCAGACGCCATTTGCAAATCCGGTAATCGGAACCAGGGCTCCTGCGCCGCCGAATTTTGCAATTTTTTTATACAGATTCAAACTGGTCAGAATGACACTGCACAGTACAAGTATCATGGATACATATCCGGATGCGTCCTCCTCGTTGATTCCCATTCCTTTGATCAGTGCCAGAATTCCCTGCCCGATCGTACATATCACTCCGCCTACCAGAAATGCCCACAGGCAATTCTTTACCGTGTTGGAAGTCGGCGTTACATTTTGAACATAAATATTATAATCCTGTTCCTTTGGTTCATATCGCATTGTTGTTTCCTCACAATCCATTGGCTGTCAATCCTATTATGGAGCCAATCATTTTTCCTGCTGCTACAGCATAAATGACATAGGGAAGATACCTACGCAAATAAAATCTTCTTGAAATAATCGGGAATACATTCAAAACCTCTGCCAATGCACCGATCAGGCATCCGGTAAAGATACCTCCAAACAAGGTAATCACTGCCAGTCCGATCTGGGTAACCGGAATTCTTATGTTAAAAATATAAATGACATTGGCGAGAGAAGCCCCATAGGTCAGAAGACATTCAATCAGAATATAATGTCTGTTTCCTTTTACCTTTTCCAACAGCTTCGGATAGACGCCAATTAAGGAAATAAAAGCAAAATACCCGCCTGCAATCACGGCACCTCCCGCAAAAGCGGCAATTGCAAGACATACATGTCTAATCAGCATCCCTGACATCCTTCTTTCTCTCTGCATCCACGATAATTGCCTGGTTGACCTGCTGCTCATACTGTCGCATCTGAACCTGCAGCGGTGTAGGATCATCCATAAATTTTTTATTCACTCCGTGATTGAAAAATACGACAATACCGATTAACAGACCGACGGAGTATGCAATCCCGGCAATCTTACTTCCGGCCTCACTGTCCCCGACAAACAGATTCTGTAACAAATCCAGCTGTCCTACCAGATTCACGTCGGAATTATAGGATACAATGGAGAATCCTGCGCCTAAAAATGCGATCAGACAAACCAGTATAAATTTTAAAATCTGCTTGACTCTGTCAGACGGATCATATGTTTTATAATATACGATCACTTCCGGTACGCCGAGGTTCACAATCTGGCAATCCTTGCACCGTTTCTGTATCTCCTCAATAATATCCAATGAGGAAATAACCTGTTGGCCCTGTTTTACATGACTGAACGTCATAAGCTCGATCTTCTCAACCTCATATTTGATATCAGGGTTCTCGCAAATGACCTTGGATACATCCTTGATGGTTACTTTTCTGTTTTCTGCCAATACGCTTTCGCTGAGTTTGATATATATAACATAAGCCATGAAAATATTCCTCTGGTTCAAGTTTTTTCTATACCTTTAGATTCTCCATTTTCACGGCTTTTATAATTCCAATATTTAACTTTCATTTTCCACCTTTTTTCTCATGCCTGTCAGAATTCTTTTTTCCATCCGGCTGACCTGAACCTGACTGATTCCCATAATCTGTCCGGTTTCCGACTGCGTCCGGTCTTCAAAGAAGCGCAGACGTATCAGCCGCTGTTCCTCCTCATTTAATTCATTTAACATTTGATCCAGCAGAACGCGGTCTACCAGTTCCTCACTGTATTCCTCCTGCCTTGCCATTACGCCGGGAACATCTAACGACTCAACCTCTAAGCCCGCTTCCATTGCCATTACAATTTCTTCTTCAGGGATCGACAGCATAGCCGCAATTTCCGAAATCCCCGGTTCTGTTCCCTTTTCCTGTAAAATCTTCTGTCTGCAGTTTTCCGCACGGATATGAAGCTCCCTGAGGCTTCTGCTCACCTTAATAGCTCCATTGTCTCTGAGAAATCTGCGGATTTCTCCCTGTATCAATGGTACGGCATATGTGGAAAACCGGACCTGATAGTCCAGATCAAACCGATGAATACATTTTAACAGACCGATACATCCAATCTGAAATAAATCCTCAACATCATAGCCTCTGCCAGTAAATCTTCTCGCAATACTCCAGACCAAAGCAAGATTCTGCTCGATCAGTTTCTCCTTTGCTCTGTCATCACCTTCTTTGGCACGAATAAGTAGCTCCAGATTATCTTCCATCAATACTGCTCCCGCTCTACTCCGATTTCTTTTTTCATCATGACGGTCGTACCCTTCCCCGGCTCCGATTCCACTTTTAATTCATCCATAAATGCTTCCATAAATGAAAAGCCCATACCGGAACGGTTTTCTTCCTTTTTAGTCGTATACATAGGCTCCATTGCCTGTCTGACATCAGAAATCCCACATCCGAAGTCCTGAATTTCCAAAAACAGGGTCCTGTTTTCTATGTACGCATGAATTACGATCTTTCCGGCTCCGTTTTCGTATCCATGTATAATGGAATTGGTAACTGCCTCCGATACGGCGGTTTTGACATCTGATACCTCCTCCAGATTCGGATTTGTCCTTGTCAGAAAAGCGGCAACCACCACTCTGGCAAAGCTTTCATTTTTTGGGTCACTCCCAAATTCGATCAGCATTTCGTTTTTATCCATTTTCTTCTCCATCTTTCTCCCTTTCTATGGGTATATTTCTTACATATGCATGCTTCTGTAGGCATCCTCCAGGGAATCTGTCTTTTTTACAATGCGATAGATACCGGACATGGAAAGAATTTTTTCCATCCGTTCATTGACACTTAAAACATACGCACTGCCGCCTCTGTCATACACATCCCGGAACCGTCTGGTAATCAGTCCGATTCCGGAGCTGTCCATAAACCGCGTTTTTTTGAAATCAAAAATGACATATTTCACCCGTTTATCGGCAAACATTTCATCCGTATCACCGATAATCTTACCTGCCCTGTAATCATCTACCTCCTCCGGCAGACTGATAATGACAGTATCCCCTATTTTTTCATAATTATTCATAAAAAACGATCCTTTCTGCAGGCAAAAAACGGAAAATAAGATGGTACCTGTCCGTACAACCAGCCTGCCGTTATTTATTCGGACAAAAAAAGACAAATGGTATATTTCCATTTGTCTTTTGTAAATTCCTGATGTGCTATTGATTCAACATTCCTGCTCCGGGTTCTATCCTGTTACGCCAGATGCATCTGTGCTTTCTTCCGATTCTTCGTCTTCCGCACTGTCTGCTTCTTCGTCTTCCGGCCGCGCTCCGGTTCCATCTTCCGTAGTTGCCGGTAAGCCTTCGCCTCCATAAGAAACGGCAATCGTATAATATGCGGAATTCGGACACCGTTCTACCAGAGCTGAAAACGCTTCCTTTGCCTGCGTCGTATTTCCCACATTCAAATGACACATTCCTTTATAGAACAAAATCACATCATTATCCGGATAATCTTCCATCAAGCGGTTCAGATCGGAAACGGCGCTGTCGTAATCCTCGTTATAATATTTGTTCAGCGCCTGCTGCAGGGTAACCTTATCCTCATCTGGCAAAACTGCTTTCTGTGCATCTTCATAGCTGCCAAGCCGCCGGTTCAGATCGGAAATCTGCGTTTCATAATCGGATACATCCTGATTCAGATCTTCTATGGATGCCTCTAAGGTAGATATTTCCACATTTTTTGCAGCAATTGCTTCACTGAATCCAATCTTCAGATCCCGATTGTCACTTTCCATATTCTTATCCCTGTGCGGAATGACCAGAAATCCCATAACTGCCAGTCCAAGTACAAGTCCTGCAATCACATAGGCAATGGAATATTTATAAAAATTAATATCCTTATAGCGTCCGACCGGTACCGGTTCTCCGTTTAAATCCACATTATCAGGCTCCACATAAGCTCTCGGCTGGTCCTCTACAAACAACAGATCCGCATCATAATCATCCTCCGGAAAATCCCGGAAATCCATAATCTCGTCATCACTGTGCCCCATATCATTAAAATATCTGACAGCAAGCGGATTCGTTCTGTCGATTTTGATAACCCGTTTTAATGCTTTTCTGGCTTTCTCATATCTTCCTTCATCAATAAACAAAAGAGCAAGGAGCAGGTATCCGTTTACAAATTTCGGATTTTCGGCCAGGACCTTCCGAAGCTGAATAAACGCCAGATCTTTGCTTCCCTGCTTTGCATAAGCAAGCGCCTGATTATATTTTCTCGCCACGATATTGGCTGACTCCAGCTTATGCGGATTGGACTTGACCTCTTTGATATATCGCTTTGCCACATTCCTTCCACTGAAATAATTCACGCTGACCACCCAATGGCTCAGCGCAAGTACCACTTCTCCTGTCTCATAATAGATCAGTCCCAGAAGATTACGGGCATCAATATTCATTTTATCGTATTTCAACGCATTCTGCAAAGCCTCTTTTGCACCTGTCATATCACGGACTCTTGCCTTATCCAGACCGATATTATAATAATATTTCGAGGTATTGAGCGCCTTATTCACATATTCACTTTTCAGACCACACTGGCTGCAGTAACCTGTAACCAGAATGGTTCCTCCACACCGTTTACAATTCAATACATCTGCCATATTACCGTTCTGTCTCCCTGGCAACTCTCATCATTTCCTGCATGATATCCGTGATATCCTTCAGATCATTACTGTAAATTGCATCTTCCGCCTGGTCCAGTTCCAGAGCCGGACGGAATTTTTTTACTTCCTCGTCAAAGTTTATCATACTTACTCCTCCATCAGGAAAGCCATCTCTTTACACCGGCTACAAGATACAGGGAACCGACGCAATAAATATTGGCGTTGTCCTGCATGCTTCTGTATCGGACTGCAAAAGCCATGGCATCCTCTATATTCCTGCAGGCCTTCACTTCCGTATCCGTATACGAACGGAAAATTCCGGCAATCTGCTCCACCGGGGCCTTTCTGTCACTGTCAACTGCCGTAACAATAATCTGCTCAAATTTCAGATGATATAACAGCTTCATGATCATGGCTTCATAATCCTTGTCCTTGACTACCGCAAACACCAGAATTTTTTTACAGCCTTTGTGAAAGGCATTCAGGGTTTTGCAATAGGCTTCTATGGCTTCCGGATTGTGTGCGCCATCCACATAGATTCCGGGTGCCACCTCTTCCATCCGCCCCTCCCAGGCAAAGGACATCAGCCCCTCCGAAATCACTGCCTGCAGCTTGTCCGGCAATATTTCTCCACCGTTTTTTTGTTCTGCAGGTATATAACCGGTTACCTGCCTCTCCTGCTTTGTCGCAACAACAAATGCAAGAATTGCCAGACAGGCATTTTCTACCTGATATAATGCTGTTTTTTTCATTTTCAGATGGTCATAACTATAATAACGATTATGGAATGAAAAATCAATGGTTTTGTCTTCTAAAACATTTATTATATATTGTGATTTTTCGACGGCTATCACCGGAGAGCCGAGTGATTCAGCCCTGGTTTCTATGATTCTTGCAGAAACCGCATCTCGCCGGAAATACAACACCGGAATCCCCGGTTTTATGATTCCTGCTTTTTCGCCCGCAATGGCCTCTATTGTATCTCCGAGATACTGCATATGATCCAGACCGATGGAGGTAATAACCGTAACAACCGGTCGGACGATATTGGTTGCATCCAGTCTTCCGCCCATTCCCGTCTCATAGATGGCATAGTCCACTTTTTTTTCTTCAAAATATACCGCCGCCATTGCAAACAGAACCTCAAAAAAGGAAGGATGTTCTTCAAACCGGGACCGTACCTTCTCAAAGCTTCTGACAAAATCAGAATCAGAAATCAACTCGCCGTTGACGCGGATTCTTTCGTTTGGGGAAAGCAAATGGGGAGAAGTAAACAGTCCCACTTTTTTCCCCGACTGCTCAAGCAGGGCTGCCAGAGCTTTACAGACAGAGCCTTTCCCATTGGTTCCTGCAACATGGATTACCTTCGGTACATCCTGCGGATTCCCTAACCGTTTCATCAATGCGGTAAGATTTTCTGTTCCGATTTTCTTTGCAAATAACGGTATATTTAAGATATACTCTACTGTTTCCTGATACGTCATCATTTATTTCCTATCGGTTATCAATTTTCTCCGGATACAGGTCATGCTTTGAAAGCCTGTCCCATGCAACCTCTTCCCATTTTGTTCCCGGTTTTCCGTAATTGCAATACGGATCTATGGAAATACCGCCTCTCGGTGTAAATTTTCCCCATACCTCAATATATTTCGGATCCATAAGCCGGATCAGGTCTTTCATGATGATATTGACACAATCCTCATGAAAATCACCATGATTTCTGAAGCTGAACAGATAAAGCTTCAGGGACTTACTTTCTACCATACGGTCTCCCGGTACATAAGAAATATAAATGGATGCAAAATCCGGCTGTCCGGTAATCGGACACAGGCTGGTAAATTCCGGGCAGTTAAATTTCACAAAATAATCATTTTCCGGGTGCTTATTCGGAAATGTTTCAAGCACCTCGGGCGCATAATCCATGGAATACGTTGTATTCCGATTTCCTAACAGGGTAATCCCCTGCATCTCATTTTGATTCCTTCCCATCGTGATTTCCTCTACTCTGCTTCTGAACATAAAACTTCCTGTACTGATTTTTTCAACAGTACCACCGCTTCATCTACATGTTCTTTTGTCGCAATCAACGGCGGCGCCATACGGATAATATTATCCCTGACTGCGGTAATCAGCAGTCTGTTTTCTACACACTGATGTTTAACCGCAAAGGCAATCGGCTCTTCAAACTCCACGCCGACTAATAAGCCGCGTCCTCGTATCTCCCTGACGCAGGGAAGTATCTTTAACTGCTCCATAAAATAAGCTCCTACTTCCTTTGCATTTTCGGAAAGATGCTGCTCCATAATTTCATCTATCTCGGCCAACGCCGCCGCACAGCATACCGGATTGGCAGCAAAGGTAGAACCGTGGGCTCCTGCCCCGAATGTCTTTGCAATCTTTGCCGACGTACACATTGCTCCGATCGGCATGCCGCCGCCGATTGCCTTTGCCATAGATACGGCATCCGGTTTGACGCCATAGCTCATAAAAGCCATGATATCTCCGGTTCTGCCCCAGCCCGTCTGTACCTCATCATACAACAGAAGGATTCCCGTCTCATCGCAGTAATCCCGAAGTCCCTGTAAAAATTCCTTTGTAGCGGGATATACGCCTCCCTCTCCCTGTACAGGCTCAACCATAATGGCAGCCGTATCCTTTGTGCACTTTCTTTTAAAATCCTCCAGATTATTAAACTCTGCATAAGAAAATCCCGGAAGCATTGGCTGGAATCCCTCCTGACAGGCACTGTCGGGCTGTCCGGTTGCAGACAAGGCTCCATAGGTTCTTCCGTGAAAGCTGTTCTTCGCCGTTACAATATGATAATGCTCTTTTCCATAGTGATCGACTCCATACTTTCTTGCAATTTTAATCATTGCTTCATTTGCCTCTGTCCCGGAATTTTGAAATACAATCTTTTCCATTCCGATCGTTTCGCAGATTTTCTTTGCCAAAAGAATCATCGGCAGCGTATATGCATAATTCGATGCATGTATCACATCCTTACACTGTCCGGCAATTGCCTCCGCTACCCTTTTGTTACAGTTGCCTGTACTGTTAACTGCAATTCCTCCGAAAAAGTCCAGATATCTGTCTCCGTTTTCGGCATAGACATACATTCCGTCTCCCCGTTCTTCTATGAAATCCCATCTTCTTGCGGTTTCATACAGATATGTATCAACAATTTCCAGCAACTGTTCTTTTGTATATCCTGATTCACTGACCTTCATTGTCTTTTTCTCCTTTACATCGATTGCTTCTTATGTTTACAAAACTCCCTCCTGTGTAAAACGGAAGATTGTTTTTTAAGAACGGATAAAATTCGTTTTAATTTTATTTTCTCTTACCGGCACCTCAATGCCCGCCTGTTTTCCGGCCTCTATGCACTTTAACAGCCAAGCCATGTTCTGCCCTAAAATACGCATGATCTGCATGCCCTCCTGGTCCTGTCTGACTTCCTCCGGGCTGTTTCCATATACCATATTCCAGTAATTTGAAGATACCACCGGCATATTGTTGATTGAAAAATATTTATTAATTACATCCATTGTGCAGGTCGTGCCGGCACGTCTTGCCGATGTAACCGCTGCTGCAGGCTTATTGGCAAAAACGCTTCCGCCTGCATAAAACATCCTATCCATCATGGACAACAGTCTCCCGCTCGGTGAGGCATAATAAACCGGTGAACCGAATATGTACCCATCCGCTGTTTTTGCAGCGTCTATTGCGGCGTTGACTGCATCCGTTCCGAACACACATGTTCCCGGATGCCCTGCACAGCCTCCACATGCAATACAATCCTGAAATTCCCGGTTGCCAAACCAGAATATTTCCGTTTCAATCCCCTGTCTGTTCAATTCTCCTGCTGCCTCTGATAAAGCCGTATATGTGCAGCCATGCTCCCTTGGACTTCCATTAAATAATAATACCTTCATATTCTTTGCTCCTTTTTTTCTAATTTGCAAACTGGGACTGATAAAGGGCTGCATAAAATCCACCCTGCTTTAACAGTTCCTCGTGCTTTCCCTGTTCAATAATATTTCCATTCTTCATCACTAAGATCATATCCGCCTCTTTAATCGTAGACAGACGATGGGCAACAACAAAGCTGGTTCTCCCCTGCATCATTTTCTGAAACGCCCGCTGTATACGGATTTCCGTACGGGTATCGATGGAAGAGGTCGCTTCGTCCAAAATCAGCATCGGAGGAAGGGACAGCATAACCCTGGTAATGCAAAGAAGCTGTTTTTGTCCCTGCGACAGATTCCCGCCGTCCTCCGTGATCACGGTATCATACCCATTTGGCAGACGTTTAATAAAGCTGTGTGCATGTGCCTGTTTTGCCGCCTCCGTAATTTCTTCCATGGACGCATCCGGTTTGCCATAGGCAATATTTTCCCTGACCGTTCCGCTCTTTAACCAGGTTTCCTGCAGCACCATACCATAATTCTCCCGCAGGCTTTTTCTGGTTACCGTTCTGATATCATAACCGTCTACTGAAATACTGCCCGCATCAACATCATAAAACCGCATCAGCAGATTGATCACCGTACTTTTACCGCAGCCCGTAGGGCCTACAATTGCAATTCTCTGTCCCGGTTTCACATCCAGATTCAGATTCTTTATCAGCTCCACGCCCTTTGTATAAGAAAAGTTTACATGCTGTATGGAGACGGCGCCGGATACCTGCCCCAATTCTTTTGCATCCTCCGCCTCCTTAATTTCCGCATCCTCATCGATCAATGCAAACACCCTGGCCGCAGATGCCAGCGCATTCTGCAGCTCCGTTACAACGCCCGAGATTTCATTGAACGGTTTGGTATATTGATTGGCATAGCTTAAAAAGCTGGTCAGCTGTCCGACGGAAATCCTGCCTCTGATTGCCATGACCGCTCCCAGAATTCCAACGCCCGTATAAACCAGACTGTTAACAAATCTGGTAGACGGATTGGTCGTGGAGGAAAAGAAGGTGGCATTTAAGGATGCCTGACTCAGTCTCTCATTGATCCCATAGAATCTGTCATATACCTGTTCTTCCATGGAAAAAGCAGTCACTACCTTCTGATTCGTTACCATTTCATTGATAAGCGAAGTCAGTTCTCCCCTGATTTCCGATTGCTTCTTAAACATAGTATATGTTTTTTTTGCAATAAAAGATGCCACAAACAGGGAAACCGGCGTAATAACCACTACCACAAGTGTAACAGGCCTGTTAATATACAGCATAAAACAAAGCGTTCCTATAATGGTCATGACGCCTGTAAACAGCTGGGTAAAGCCCATCAGCAGTCCGTCCGAAAACTGGTCTACGTCTGCGATCATCCTGCTGACAATATCTCCGTGTGCATGCGAGTCAATATAAGAAAGCGGCAGCTTCTCCAGTTTTTTATAAGCTCTTGTCCTGACGTCATTGACCACATGGAATGTGATTCTGTTATTTAAAATATTCATGATCCACTGCGCGGCAGATGTGAGCAAAACAACAACGCCGAGTCTGATCAGAATGGTTTTTAACGCATCATAGTCAACATTTCCCGCTCCCAATATCTGATCCACTGCATGACCGATCAGAATCGGTGCATACAATGTCAAAACGACAGATACGGCTGCACAAAGCAGGGAGAGAATCAGAAACGCATGATATTTTTTAATATAGGACAGAATTCTGCATATGGTTTTTCTGTTGTTTGTCTCTATTGTTTTTTCACGCATATCCGTCCTCCTCTACGCCCCTAAATCCTGTTTGGACATCTGTGACTGACAGATCTCCCGGTACACTTCACATTCTGCAAGCAACGTTTGATGGGTTCCGATACCCACAATCTCCCCATCCTCCATGACAAGAATCTTATCCGCATGCATGATGGTAGAAGCCCTTTGAGATACGATCAGGACCGTCATATTGTCCGTCTGTTCCCTGATTGCTTTCCGCAGCGCCGCATCTGTTGCAAAATCAAGCGCCGATGCACTGTCATCCAGAATCAGGATATCCGGTTTCCGCACCACTGCTCTTGCGATCGTCAGCCGCTGTTTCTGTCCGCCGGACAAATTTTTGCCTCCCTGTGTAATCTTAAACTGTATTCCCCCATCCTTTGCGTCCACAAATTCTTTGGCCTGTGCAATCTGAAGCGCCTGCCTGATTTCGTCTTCCGTTGCATCCTGCTTTCCCCAGCGGATATTTTCTGCAATCGTACCCGCAAATAATACAACCTTCTGCGGAACGATCCCGATTTTTTTTCTCAATCCTTTCAGATCATACTGTCTGACGTCTGTTCCGTCCACCAGCACTTCTCCTTCTGTTACGTCATAAAACCGTGGGATCAGATGAATCAGAGAGCTTTTTCCGGAGCCGGTTCCGCCTATGATTCCGACTGTTTCCCCTTTCCTTACGGAAAAATTCAGATTACTGACAGACGGCTCCGAAGCTCCGGCATATTGCAGGGACACATTTCGAAACTGCAGAGCGTATTCTGATTCTGTATTTTTTTCGCCCGCAGCCGATACCGTCCCGTCCGAAATGGAAGTCTGCTGAAAAAAAACAGCTTCTATCCGTTTGGCACAGGCAAGGGATTTCGTAATATTGATAATCAGATTTGCAAGCTTGATTAACTCTACAAGAATCTGGGACATGTAATTGACAAGCGCCACCACCTGTCCCTGAAGTATGATTCCCCGGTCTGTCTGTATTGCCGCAATCCATATAATTGCAATTGTAGCGGCATTGATGATCACATAGGTTACAGGATTCAGGAACGCCGATATTCGCCCTACAAACAGCTGTACATGCATCAGATCATCGGTTGCTTTATCAAATTCCTCAAATTCCTTTTTCTGCCTGTTAAACGCACGGATGACTCTGGCTCCTGCCAGATTTTCCCTCGTAAGCAGCGTCACCCGGTCCAGATGGGCCTGTACTTTTTTATAAAGCGGAATGCTGATTATCATAATTCCAAACACTACAACGGACAACAGCGGTATGGTTACCACAAAGATCATTGCCGATTTCACATCGATGGTAAAGGACATGATCATTGCTCCAAATACAATAAACGGCGACCGGAGGAACAGACGCAGCACGAGATTCACGCCTGTCTGAATCTGATTTGTATCACTGGTCATTCTGGTTAACAGGGTAGAGGTTCCAATTTTGTCAATCTCCGTATAAGAAAGCGTCGAAATATGCCGGAACAGATCATTGCGCAAAGCTGTCCCGAAACCCGTGGCTGCCTTAGCGGAATAATACTGTGCAGTCAGGGAACAGACAAGCCCGATTACCCCCAATAAGATCATGACGAGACACATCCTGAAAATATAACTGACATCCCTGTTCTTGATTCCTACATCGATAATATTGGCCATAACGAGAGGAACCAGCAGCTCAAAACATGCTTCTAACATTTTAAAAAGCGGTGCAAGCACGGATTCTTTTTTATAATGCTTTAAATATTTCATCAGGCTCTTCATATACGGTAATTTTTCTCCTCTTTATCAAGAGAATCTGCCGGCGGCAGATTCTTCCATACCGGAAAAAGTATATAAAAGACGTTGTGAACCACAACGCCTTAAACACTTTTTCTGATTCATGATTCTTCCTCTTCTTCCGGCAGATTCACATTATGATATACTGCCTGGACATCATCATCTTCCTCCAAAAGGTCAATGATTCTGACGAATTTTTTCAATGCTTCAGGATCAGTCAGTTCCACATAGTTTTGCGGAATCATGGTAATCTCTGCTTCCGCCATTGGCACTCCTTCTTTTTCCAGCGTTTCCCTGACAACGGAGAAATCAGCGGGTGCCGTAATCACCTCAAAACTGTCTTCCTCCTCCCGGAAATCCTCCGCTCCTGCATCCAATGCCATCATCATCAGATCGTCTGCATCCATATCGCACTCTTCCCGGTCGATGATGATCTGTCCTTTCTGATCAAACATATAAGAGACACAGCCCGTTGTACCGACATTGCCCCCGCCTTTGGTAAATGCGTTTCTGACATTGGCCGCCGTCCGGTTTTTATTATCTGTCAGCGTATCAACAATAATCGCAGTGCCGTTCGGCCCGTATCCTTCATATGTAATCACCGCATAATTGACGGAATTTGCATCTCCGGCTGCACGGTCAATTCCCCGCTTAATCGTATCATTCGGCATATTGTTGGCCTTGGCTTTTGCAATCACATCCCGAAGCTTACTGTTATTATCCGGATTCGGTCCGCCTTCCTTGACGGCAACTGCAATTTCTTTCCCTATGATCGTAAAAACTTTTCCTTTTGCCGCATCATTTTTCTCTTTCTTATGCTTTATATTCGCAAATTTTGAATGTCCTGACATCGTATTATTACTCCTTGTATCGTTTCTTTTCCTTTTTGGAAATCATAATAAGCCATCTTATCATGTTTCCTGTATTTTATCAACCTTCGTAATCTTCACCTGACCGATCATCTTATTCTTGACGCCTGTGGTAATAAACCGGTAACCCTGATATACGATATTGATCTCCTCATTTTCATAAGGCAGTCTGCCGAGCTCATACAGCATAAATCCATTCAGCGTCTGAAAATCCTCGTCCGGAAAATCAATATCCAGAATATCAGAAATTTCTGACAGCTCGGCTTTTCCATTGATCAGATAGGCATCTCCCGACTTTGCA
This sequence comes from uncultured Coprococcus sp., assembly GCA_947632705.1. GTDB lineage: Bacteria > Bacillota > Clostridia > Lachnospirales > Lachnospiraceae > Coprococcus. The sequence goes on from CANRQE010000002.1 coordinate 69,851, forward strand.
ATATCCCCGGTATCATCATCATATTCATCAAAAATATTGCCTACGATCTCTTCCAGAATGTCTTCCATGGTAACAAGACCTTCTGTCTGCCCATATTCATCCACCACCACTGCCATATGTATCTTATCTCCCTGCATCTCCTTAAACAGGGTTGCTATATTATGAGTCGGATGGATAAAATGCGGCTCTGACATAATCTGCCCAATACAGATGTTTTTATCCTTCAGATAGCTTTTTACAAAATCCTTGAAATAAAGAATCCCAATGATATTATCGATATCTTCCTCATATACAGGATATCTGGAATAATTATTTTCCAGCATCAGCGCCATCGTCTCGTCCATGGATAAATCCTTGTCCACCGCTATCACATTGGACCTTGCCGTCATGATATCTTTTGCCTCTTTATCACTGAATTCAAAGATATTGGTGATCATTTCCAGCTCGTCATCATGAATCAGTCCCTGTTCATTGCCCTCGCTCGCCATGGATATGATTTCTTCTTCTACTTTTTCTTCTTCTGCTTTTTTATTAAATAATTTCATAGTTCCGGCACCGACTGCCGCATAAATCACCTCTGCTGTTTATTTTATGAAAATATATCATTATTTTACCTATTCGTCAAATGCGGCCCCGGTCACAATATAGAACCGGAGGCGTCAATACAGCTCCAGACTGATCTTTAAAGCAGCATTTACTTTCTCGATCATCTCATCGCCGATATGGCATACCTTTTCCTTTAACCGCTGTTTGTCGATCGTACGTACCTGTTCCAACAAAATAACCGAATCCTTTGTCAGATCACATTGTCTGGAATCTATCTCCACATGTGTCGGCAGCTTTGCCTTGTTCATCTTACTTGTAATTGCTGCACAGATAACCGTTGAGCTATGTTTGTTTCCCGCTTCATTCTGTATGATAAGTACCGGTCTGACCCCACCTTGTTCAGAACCAATCACAGGTCGCAAATCCGCATAATATATATCGCCGCGCCTTATTATCAAAATTATTCACCCCATCTATATAATCAGATTTCATGCACTCCCCATCTGTAAGATGTGCCTGCAGGCTCTATCAGAAATATCTGATATATCTTATGATGTTCGCTACAAAAAGTATTTCCAATTATTAGAATGAATATTCAAACGGTTAAGAAAGAAGATAATTTAATATTGCAACCTGTTTTCCGTCCCTGATGTAAACTCTCGGAACCCTTCGCCCTACATTACATACCAGCTCATAATTGAAGCTTTCTGCCGGTTTCGCAATTTCCTCTATCGTAATGACTTTATCTCCATCCCGGCCGGCTAAGATAACCTTATCCCTGATTCTGACATCCGGTATATGTGTAACATCTACCATAAACTGATCCATGCAGACTCTTCCCACAATATCGGCATATTCCCCATGTATAATGACACGTCCCCTGTTGGACTGTGCCCTTGGATAGCCATCCGCATATCCTGCAGATACCGTTGCTATTTTCATATCATGCGGAGTAATATAAGACCAGCCGTATCCGATTCCGCATCCTGCTTTTACTTCTTTCACATGAATCACTCTGGAAATCCATTCCATGGCCGGAACCAGTACGGCCCGGTCCTGTTTTATCTCCTCAGACGGATACAAACCATAGGTAACGATCCCTGACCTTACCATATCAAACGGCGTATTATCCATCTCCATAATACCTGCGCTGTTGGAAATATGCTTGACCGGTATGGATACTCCCTCTTTTTCCAACTGCCTGATAAACCACAGAAACCGGTTATATTGTATATTGGCTTCCGTTTTATCCGCCTGATCCGCACAGGCATAATGGGTAAAGATTCCTTCCACCATAATGCCGGGCATCCGGCTGACGGCCAGCACATCCTGAAGTCCCGTCTCATCACATAAAAAACCGATGCGGTTCATACCCGTATCTATCTTGATATGAATCTTTGCCTGTTTTCCCATCGCCTGCGCTTTTTCAGAAAGAATACGGCACTGGTCTACCTGATATATTGTGGGCCGGATATCATACTCTATCAGTTCCTCATTTGCGGATTCATCTGTGTATCCCAGAATTAAAAGAGGCTTCGTACATTTTGCCTGCCGAAGCTCCATTGCTTCATCAATGCATGCTACGGCATAAAAATCGACCAGATCATCCAGTGCGCGGCTGACCTCGATTGCGCCATGCCCGTAAGCATCCGCTTTAATGACTGCCAGCATCTTCATCTGCGGCGGCACACAAGCCTTCATCTTTTTGATATTTTCCCTGATCCTGTCCAGATAAATATCTGCCTCAACTCTGTAAAATCTATTCACTCCGGTTTCCTCCAAGCACCTGCGAAATTTCTTCCAATATATCTCCGGCAAGCATACTGTACGTTCCCAGCCTCTTTGCCGCATAATCCCCCGCCAGTCCATGCAGATAAACCCCCAGTCTGGCAGCAGCAGCCGCATCCATATGAAGTCCGCACAGACCTGCAAGCATACCTGCCAGAACATCCCCCGAGCCTGCAGTGGACATTCCGTTATTGCCGGAAGTATTCACAAACCGCCTGTCCGTACCGTCACAGACCCAGGTCCGTGCATCCTTTAAGACACATACCACGCCATGTTTTTCAGCAAACTCCGAACATACCGCATCCGGTTTCTCCTTGATTGCTTCAACGGTTTTTCCTGTCAGCCGGGACATCTCCTTCAAATGCGGAGTAACAATCACCGGACATCCGGCGGATGACAGCAGCTCTGTATGGCCCATAAGAACATTTAACCCATCTGCGTCTATTACCAGTGGGATATGGGATATATGAAACAGCTGCTCTATCATGCGCCCTGCAATATCCTCCGTTCCGATTCCGGGCCCCGCCAGAATCACAGTTCCCCATCTGACTGCATCCTCCACACAGCGAAAAGCAGTTTTTTCATCCTGATACGTCATCAGAAGCGCTTCCGGAAGATGACATCCTATGACGGTCCGGTTATTTTCATGAGTGTAAACCTTTACCAGACCACATCCCATCCGGTATGCTGCTCCGGCAGCAAGGTAAGCGGCACCGGACATATCCGCGCTTCCTGCAATGACCGCCACCCTTCCATAGGTTCCCTTATTAGAATCCTCTGCTCTGGCCGGTATACGCGCCAGATCTTCCTTACGGTAAGTATATACAGACGGAGCAATCCGTTCAATCACGCTATTTGGAAAACCGATGTCCTTCAGGATAATCTCCCCACAAAACTGGCGTCCCGGATACAGCACCATGCCGCGTTTACAAAGGCCGAATGTAACCGTTATATCTGCACAAACGCATATACCCTCCGCCTGCCCGGTTGCCGCATTCAGGCCCGAAGGTATATCCACTGCAAGCCGGCAGGTCTTCATGGCGTTCAACCGTTCAATCATCTGTCTGTGAACGCCGGCAACCGTTTTTGTCAGTCCGACTCCGAATATGGCATCCACGACCAGATCATAGGCGCGGTCAGGTATGTCAGAAAGGACAGGAATTCCTAAACGGCTGAGAATCTGCTTTTGTAACGAAAAGCTTTCACTTTCGGACCGGATGGCTGCGATATGACATACATCTACGGAATATCCTTTTAAGATCAGCATTCTGGCTATGGCAAGCCCATCCCCGCCATTATTTCCGCTTTCTGCAACGACAAGGATATCCGCCTCACGGTCAAATCTCTGCATAATGGTTTCCGCCACGGCCATGGCCGCCCGTTCCATCAGAACCGGTCCCGGTATTCCGATTTCTTTTATTGTTACTTCATCTATTTTCTGCATTTCATCTGCAGACGCCAAATATTCCATATTATCTTGCATCCTTTTCTATTCTTTTTAAAAACAACATACTGAGAACGGCAAACAGGACGATAAATACAAACAGGATTCCCCACACCTCAAGGAGTCCTCCGCCGGAGGCAACATAATAGTCTTCGTATGCCGTCGGCATGATATTTGCAAGCTGCCCTGTTGTATCTTCCAATACAGCCCGTGAAATCATATCATTCAAATGTGCAATTCTTCCTAATCCTGACATTCCCCAGTGGCTGATGGTCAATTTGGAAACAAAATCAATCAATCCGCCTTCCAGCCTGAACAATACACCGGAAAGCACCAGCTGGATAATAATCAGGATCGGTGCGATCAGATTTGCCAGCTCATTTGTCTTTACAATGGAGGAAATCAGAATTCCCATCGCATCCGCTGCATAAATAATCAGAAAGATCGTGATATAATATTTTATGAAAGACCCGCCTTCAAACAGAATATCGGAAGCCGGAAAATCCAGAAGGAAATAACAGATTCCCGTAACAACTGCACTCTGAAACAGACAGACCACCGCCTGCACCAGCAGAATGGAAAGTATATAGGCAGGGATCTTCATATTGGTCATATATTCCCTTTTTACAATACTTCTTTCCTTACAGACTTCCGTCAGGGAATTAAACATGCCGATATAAATCACTGCGCTTGTTATCGCAAAAAGCGCCGAAGAGGCATTTTCAAAACACAAAAAAGTATCTTTTCTGGAAACATACGATAACAGCAGGCCGATTACAACGGGGAACAACAGAATCATTCCCATCTTCACCTTATTATTAATAATGATTTCCGCATTACGCTGCATCATAATCGTCATCTGGCGGAAACCGCCGACTTCTTTTTTATTTCTCATCATGCTCCCCCTGATTATCTTCCATAGTTTTCCCGATAGTGCTGTTCAAAAACCGATGTATACTCTCTTACAATCTTATACACCTCTGTCATATCTTTTACCTGAAACAGTTCATATGCTTCTTCCGGTGAACCTGCAAAGCACAGCTTTCCACCCGGTGCAAAAAATAAAATCTTGTCGAACATATCTATATTTTTCAATGTATGCGTAATCACAATAACGGTCTTCTCATGAGCATGCGCCAGATTTCTGAGAGAGGCGATCAGATTGGTCTCCGTCTCGGGATCAAGTCCCGAGGTTGGTTCGTCAAGGAACAGGATCGGCGGATCGGATACCAGCTCTGATGCTATGCTGACCCGCTTGCGCTGGCCGCCGCTGACCTTTTTCACATCACTGGCCTGACACTTTTCATCCAGACCCAGCATATAAAATGTCTGATCAATCCGCCGTTCCCTTTCCTCTTTACTGACGTCAGCGGGCAGGCGCATTCTTGCAATATACCGCAGGGTCTGTCTGACACTGATTCCGTTGCGGAGTAAATCCTCCTGCGGCACATAACCAATCTGCTTCTTTAATGTGTCCTTATGGGTATAGAGATTGATACCGTCCATATATACGGCCCCGGAGGTTGCCTCCTCATATCCGTTGATACAATTTAAAAAGGTTGTTTTTCCGGCACCGGAGCCTCCGAGGACGGCAACAAATTCGGAGGGCTCAATCGTCACATTGACTCTGTCCAGAATACATTTTTTATGATTGCCCGTTTTATAGGACGGATCTGTCTTCGGGCATTTCACGACTTTTGATATATTATCAATCCGAAGCTCACAGCCTGCATTCGGCAGATTATAAATCAGCATTCCTCTGGTATAAATAATCTTGATATTTACAATCTGCAGAATATCCTTTTCTTTCAGATATACCGGTCCCTTAACGGCCACCCTGTTTAAAAAGGTTCCGTTTTTGCTGTTCAGGTCCTGATAGATCCACTGTTTTTGATCCCTCAAAAAAACCCCATGCTGTCTGGACATCTGTACAGACGGAATCTCCAGATTGTCCGGCCCCACCGTTCTGCCTACATATACCTGATTTGTGCATCCGTCTTCCAGATATTTGATATTCCACTTTTGTCTGGAATAGTCATATACGGAAAAAATCATCAGTACCCCAAACTGTTCATTTTTACTGCGTATCTCAATTACGGAGCCCTCTGACAGCGGCGCTGCATTGCCATTTCCCTGATAAAACTGCCCGTCTACAAAGGTTCCGTTGGTACTGCCTGCATCTGCAAAAAAATACTGTTCTCCCTGCTTGAAGATTGTGCCGTGCAGTTTGGATATCACAGGACTGTCAAGCTTCACATCCACATCCGGAAGACTTGAAACACGACCGATTACAGTCTGATCCTTCGTCAGTTTCTCTGTTGTAACCTTCCCCTGGATCAATATGATCAGGCTTCCGTTTTTTGTTCTTTTGGCTATTGTGGCCATCCTTTGCATCCCCTTATCTTTTTATTTCTCAAATCACATGCGTTTATGCGCGATTCCTATTCCGTCGTTTCATCGGAACCGTCCGTCTCATCGGTATCCGCCGTTGCGTCATTGTAATATTGCTTTGTTGTATAAAATATGTAAAGTGTTTCTCCGTCTTCATGCAAAACAACATACATGCTGTCATCCACAAGCCATCTGTCATACCTGCCGTCATAATCCGGCCGTTCATATTCCGGTTTTCCGTACAGTCTTTCCAGTTCATTATAAGCGGCCGTCACATCCTCTTCCGCATAATAATCAGCGGATATTACCATTGCCTCCACCGTATTCTCCGGCTCGACCAGAAAAAGATAATTATACGGCTGCTTATCTATGTTTGCAATATTATTATCTGTAGTATCCGATGCATAGTAGGTAACTTTTGCATGTGCAATGACTTCTTCAACCGAACAGTTAAATATCTCAGGATCCGCAATATAAATCGGACCGGATTCATAGATATGGGCGCCGTACATATACTCCAGACTCGTTATCTCCGTACTGTCCTCCGTATCCTCTGTTTCTGTAACGGTCTCCGAAGACGGCACCTCTTCCGTCATGGACGCTGCTTCTGTTGTATCCGCTTCGGGCTGATCCGTTCCGCCGTTCTGTCCGCTGTCAATGACCTGTTCCGTAGAAGGAATTTCCGGTACCGGGGTTCTCCCTGCAGACACGACCACAATCATGATGGCGGTCAGAACAACCGCTGTGGCAATCCCGATCAAAATAACAGGCAGCATATTCTTTGTTTGCCGTATCTGTGCGGATTGTGCTCCCGTTGTAGGTTTCTGTTCCTCCGGCCGTATGGACGCCTGACTTCCGGCGTCCCACTGTGTACTGTAGCCTGCAGAATGTTGTGTACTGAAACCGGATGAGGGCTGTGAAGCGGAGGCTTTCTGATGCCTCCCGCCGTTATAGGCCTGCGGCGCAGGTACAGATGCATTTGCTGCAGTATTGACATCCACGTGTTTTAATATAGCCTTTTTCAGCTCATCTACATTCTGATACCGGTCCTCGATTTTTAACGCCATCATCTTCAAAATAATCTCATCAAAATATCCGGGTACCGTTGTATTAAATCTGGATGGAGGTACCAGATCATCCTCCATGTATCTGCCTATGGATTCCGGAGGCATATTGCCTGTGAGCATTTTATATATGGTGGCTCCCAGTGCATAAATATCCGTCCAGGGACCCTGTCTGCTTTTTTTCTGGAACTGCTCCGGAGGTGCAAAATTCGGTTTCAATACGATTGACAAGGTCTTATCCTCATATCCGTAGCTTTCCCTTGCAGCACCGAAATCAATCAGCTTAATCTTTCCGTTGTTTTGTACGAACAGATTATCCGGACTGATGTCCCTGTGTACCATACCGGCTGCGTGTACTACCTCCAGGGCACGGATTGTGTCCATCAAAAAATTCATTGCCGTATTGCAGTCCAGCGTACCGCCCAGGTTTTTCACATATTGCGCAAGAGATCTGCCTCTTAAATATTCCATTACAATATAAGCCGTTTTGTTTTGCTCAAAATAGTCATATACCTGCACGATCGTATCCACGCCCCGGAATCTGGCCAGGCCTCTGGCCTCTTCCAGAAAGCTATGCATACCTTTGGCATATGCCATTTCCTTTCCTATCACAGACAGCTGAACTAAACGATGATCCAGATTTCTGGACACCATTCCGTTCGGATAATATTCCTTGATAGCCACCGGCTGACCGGTATGTAAATCGACCGCCCGATAAGTAATACCGAAACCGCCTGATCCGATAACTGTTCCGATCTTATAACGCTCATTCAGTATCACGCCAAGCTCCAGACAAAAATCATTCGGCTTGTATTTCCAGTTTCCAAAACCGCAGTGCGGGCAGCTTCCGTTTCCCTCATATTGATTCAGACAATTCAGACAGATCTGCATTCTTTTTCTCCTAATCGTATCATTTCTTTTCTAAGCCAATCTTCTCCCGCTACCTTAGAGTTTACTATTTTTTGTAAAACAGTACAACAAAAAAAGGACAATTTCTGACGAAATTATCCCTTTTCTTCATCGTTAATCCCGGATATCTATCTCTTCTTTAAAAATTCCGGTATCTTAATGCTTTCATTTGATGATGTTGCAGGTCTGACCGGTTTTTGTTCCGAAGGAGAAGTTGTTTTCGCAAAGGATGCAGACGCAGGCTTCTGTGACTGTCCGCCGTCAAGGAAAGTCGGTCTGGTCACGGAACCGCCTAAGGTCTGTCCGCCATAGGTTGGTCTTCTTCCCGCATCACTATAGGTTGCAGCCGCCATACTGTCATATCCCGATCCCGGTGCAGCCGTTCCGGCATAGCGGTTGGATTCGGCACCTCCTGCCTTCTCAAGACCTGTTGCAATAATCGTAATACTGATTTCTTCAGCAAGATTGTCATTGTCTACTGTACCAAATATAATATTGACGCCGTCGCCTGCCTGTTCGGTCAGATAGGTTACCGCATCGTAAGCTTCCACAATACCGATATTACCGGAGAAGTTTACAATAATATCCGTAGCACCGGATACCGTAGTCTCAAGCAGCGGTGAATCCATGGCCTCCTTGATTGCGTCAACGGCCTTGTTCTCTCCGCTTGCCGATCCGATACCGATATGGGCAATTCCCTTGTCTCTCATAACAGTCTGAATATCGGCAAAATCAAGATTGATCAGACCCGGTTTATTGATCAGGTCTGTTACGCCCTGAACACCCTGCTGGAGCACCTGATCCGCCTTCTTCAAGGCATCCGGTATACTGGTTCTCTTATCACAGATCTGTAACAGTTTATCGTTTGGAATTACAATCAGAGTATCTACATTTTCTTTTAATCTGGCAATTCCCTCTAACGCATTCTTCATACGAGGCTTGCCCTCAAACCCAAAAGGCTTGGTTACGACGCCGACTGTGAGGATTCCCAGATTCCTTGCCATCTCAGCAACTACAGGAGCAGCTCCGGTACCGGTTCCGCCACCCATACCACAGGTTACAAATACCATGTTGGCATCTTTAATAATATCGACAATCTCTTCTCTATTCTCTTCTACGGCACTGGCGCCAATTTCCGGTTTTGCTCCGGCACCCAGCCCTTTTGTAAGCTTCTCACCGATCTGTATCTTGGTCGTAGCGCGGCTTAATGATAAGGCCTGCTTATCGGTATTGATCGCAATCAGCTCTACTCCCTCTACATTTTCGTCGATCATTCTGTTAACTGCGTTGTTTCCGGCACCCCCAACTCCGATTACAAGAATTCTTGCCGGTGTTCTTTCATCGTTTGACTTTATTTCAAGCAAGGTTATGTCCTCCTTATTATATATTTCTCATTTTCGTGTAGTCATAATTGCATTCGTATTTACATAATACGATTTTTTTGAGAAATAAGCAACATTTTTTTTACTTATTTTCTTTAAAAATCGCATTTCCATTTTTTGCACTATAATCTGTCATGTCCAGAGTCCCTTTTTTCCCCTGGATCTGACTCAGAATACTGTCCAGATTCATCAGCTTGTCTTCCAGATTTTCACCGGTTCCCAGTTCGATCTTGATATCATCCTTATATAAGATAATCTGCTGATCCATATCAAACCGTATTTCATCGATGATCAACTGATTTTTATCAATCAGCTGGGTCATGGTAAGGATTTCCTGGAACATTTCTTCATTTTCCACCGGCAGACGTTCGCCTACCACAATACTGTCAAACCGTAACCCCTCAATACAGGGGACATCCTCCAGTTTTAAAGGAGACGTCTCAAGTACATTACCGTCATCATCAAAATATACATACTGATCCATATACATCACACAGCCTGCCATGGATTTCTCATAGACCGTAACCGTGACCGTATTCCGGTCTAAAACCTCTATCTCAAACTTATCGATGAAGGTTACATTTTCAACCGGATGGAAATGATTATCCAGATAAAAGGAAACTGTATTATCCGTATGTATCTGTCCTTTTATAATATCAATGATCTCCTGATCCGTATAATGGACGCTTCCTGTTACCTGAATATGATCCAGCTTAAAATATTTCAGAATATAAATATACGCTCCGAAGCAGAGTACAATAAGAGCTGCCAGAACAGCCAGCAGAATTTTACCTGCTGTCTTCCGCTTCGGTTTTCGTTTGGTAACTTCCTGTTTTTCTTCTTCTCTCATATCTTCACCTGCCCGGCTTTATCTGCCTTGATACGGACAATGCAATCCCCATTTCCAATAATATAAATACGATAGAACTTCCTCCATAACTGATAAACGGCAGCGGTACCCCGGTAGGCGGGATCGTATTGGTAACCACACTGATATTAATCAGCACCTGAACCGCAATATGTACCATAACGCCTACTGTCAGAAGTCCCCCGAACCGGTCTGCGGAATTGATTGCAATTACCGTACACCGGTAAATTAAGGCTATAAACAGGAGAATGATACAAATGGCACCGAACACGCCCAGTTCTTCACAGATAACCGAAAAAATCATATCATTATGGGACTCCGGTATAAAGCCCATCTTTTGCATGCTGTTCCCAAGCCCTTTTCCAAACAGCCCGCCGGATCCGATTGCATACAGGGACTGCATGGTCTGATACCCATCCGGATATTTCTCGGGAGCCAGCCAGATCCGCAGTCTGTCTGCCCGGTAACCTGCCAGAGCAATAAACAAGGCGCATCCTGCAACACCGATTAAGGCCAGCACAACAAAATGCCAGGTCTTAGGACTTGCAACAAATGTAACTAACATCACAATTGCAAAACAGATGATGGCGGTACTGAGATTTTCTATTGCAATCAAAACAATTGCTATGACCGGCAGGAGCATAATCTTTGCCAGACTTCCCGGCTTGTTCAGGCTTTTGGACTTTCTGGTACAAACGGCCGCTGTATAGATGATCAGGGCAAGTTTTGCAAATTCCGACGGCTGAAAGCCAAATGGTCCGATATACAGCCATCTCGCAGATCCATGACTGGCCGTACCGATAATATAAACCAATACCAGCAAAGCCATTGCAATCAGCAGAATGCTTTTTGCATATCGCATATAAATCCTGTAATCCACCTTCGATAAAAGAAACATAATTACGGTTGCCACAAGAGCGAAAACAATCTGCCGCTTTACAAAATATCCGCTGTCATTATATAACTCCTGTCCTCTGTAAGCACTGGTACTATATACCATAACCAACCCGATACAGACAATAAACAGGATAATTCCTGCCAACGGGAAATCAAAATACCGGCCCTGATACCATAAGGACGGCCGTCTCTGCATGGTTTCTTCCGGCGCTCCTTCTCCATTCGGATGCTTTGTATGATTCAAACAATTCACTCCTTAAGATTATGAACATATTCCTTGAACATTCTTCCTCTTTGTTCGTAATTGTCAAACATTCCCCAGCTTGCACATGCCGGCGACAACAGCACCGCATCATTTGCAGAGGCATGCTCATAACAATATTCTACTGCCTCCTTCAGACTGTCTTTCATCACAATATCGGTAAAACCATGCCGGCGAGCAGTTTCCGCAATCAATCCGGCGGTCTGCCCGATTAAAACCAGACACTTTACCTTATCTCCGAAAGCCTCAATCCACTCATCAAAGGCAGAGCCCTTGTCATACCCGCCTCCGATCAAAAATGTGCGGGTATTCATAGCCTGGATTCCTTTAATTGCTGCATCCGGATTGGTGCCCTTGGAATCATTATAGTAAGCAACTCCGCGGACGGTTTTTACATATTCAATCCGGTGTTCCACCGCCTGAAAAGCAGTCGCCGCCTCTCTGATAACATCAACCGGAACACCCATATAATAAGCGATTCCGACAGCGGCTAAAACATTCTCCACATTATGGCTTCCGAGCAGCTTCAGATCCTTTATGTCCAGAACCTTTTGTTCTGTTTGCCGGTTCTTCAAAATAACGGTTCCGTTTTCTACATAAACGCCCTGTTCCAGCTTTTCAAGCCTGCTGAAATATACGGTTTTTGCCTGAACTCTGTTTCCCATTTCCCTGGTATGTACATCATCATAGTTCAGCACAATCACATCATCTTTTGTCTGGTTTTTGGAAATCGAAAGTTTTACATTTCCGTAATTTTCAAAAGTATAATGCCGGTTCAGATGGTCCGGTGTCAGATTCAGGACAGCACTGACCTGCGGGTGAAAATGCACGGCAGTCTCTAACTGAAAGCTGCTGATTTCCGCTACCGTGATGCTGTTTTCATTTGTGCTGTCACAGAGCTCCGTATATGGAATTCCGATATTGCCTACGACATATGTATCCGGATTCCATGCTTTTATGATTTCTCCCACTAATGCTGTCGTCGTTGTTTTCCCATTTGTTCCGGTAATTGCGGCAATCCGTCCTTTTTCATAATAGTACGCCAGTTCTATCTCGCTCCATATGGCAATTCCATGCTGCCTGACTGTTTCAACAAAAGGAGCGTCCACCGGAATTCCCGGGCTGATCACCATCAGATCTGCCTTTTCTAAAATCTCCTCCGTCAGCTTTCCAAGTACAACGGTAACCATACCGGGATCCGAAAAGTTTTTCAGAATGTCCTCCAGAGTCCGGTCCGTATTCTCATCAAATAAATATACCTGTATCTGATGCCTGATCAAAAGCTTTGCCGCACTGATGCCGCTTTTTCCCGTACCCGCTACAAGCACCTGTTTCATTTCCATAACTGCCTCCTCCTATATTGCAAGCAATCCTACTACACAAAGAACAGCTGTTATAATCGCAAATATTGCTACCACCTTTGTTTCCGGCCACCCTGACAATTCAAAATGATGGTGGATCGGCGCCATCTTGAATACCCTTTTGCCTGTCAGCTTAAAGCTTACAACCTGTATGATGACAGACAATACTTCAATAAAATATATAAACGCCACAATTACAATAAAGATCGGCATCTTAAGCATATACGCCGTAGACGCCACAAACCCTCCAAGAGCCAGAGAGCCTGTATCACCCATGAATACCTTGGCCGGATATACATTATAAACCAGGAAACCCAACAGACTTCCCATTGCCGCACAGGTCACAGGAGAGATTCCCGAAGCCGTTCCGATAGCAACAACGGCAAAGAACGTCGCAATCAGGAGTGTAACCGAGGATGCAAGCCCATCCAGGCCATCGGTAAAATTGGCTCCGTTTACGGTTCCAAGCACAATAAAAAATAATAAGACCAGATACAGCCATTTGTTTAACTCATATGTTTTACCCAGAAACGGAATCAGAATCTGATTATGAATCTCGGTATAATTTTCAATATAATACGCAAATATTCCCGTTACCAGAATCTGCCCCAGCATCTTCTGCCATGCACGAAGTCCCAGGGACCGCTTCATGACCACTTTAATATAATCATCCAGAAATCCGATCAGTCCAAATCCCAGCGTCACAAACAGGATTGGCAGGACATCCGGATAATCTTTTACATAAAAAAGCGTTGTAATCGTAAAGCTCAGCAAAATAATCAGTCCGCCCATCGTCGGCGTTCCTGATTTTTTCAAATGAGATTCCGGTCCGTCATCCCGAACGAACTGTCCGAATTTCAGTCTTTTTAAAAAAGGGATGACGATCGGGCATAAGATCACGCTGATTCCAAATGCAATCAGAATCGGTAAAATAATCTGAAAATCTAAATTCATGTTGTACTCCTTGCTGCTTCCGTCTGAAACCGGAAACGATATATTTTCCTCATTAGAGGTTTGGTTCATTCACTCTCCTGCGTATCTTCTGCAATCTCAGGTTCAATTCCCAGATAAGGCAGGATGTTTGAAAAAATATCCCTGATCACCGGTGCGGCAATCGTTCCGCCATAATAAACTCCGACAGGCTCATCTATCAGAATCAATGCGATTACCTGCGGATGATCAGCAGGTGCAAAACCCAAAAAAGAACTGATATATTTACCTGTTCCCCTCGGAAGCTTTTCACTGGTTGCAGTCTTACCGCCAATCCTGTATCCTTCAATTGCCGCATTGCTTCCGCTTCCTTCCGATACCACCGACTCCAGCATTCCCCGGACCGTATCAGCAGTTTCTTTGCTGATTACCTGCTCACTGACAGGATAGCTCAGCTTTTCGACCATATCCCCGTTGCTGTCCGTAACAGCGATTCCTATATGCGGCGTTATTTTATTCCCGCCGTTTACCACCGTAGCCGCCGCTGTAATAAACTGAATCGGCGTAATCTGGATAGACTGTCCAAAAGACATGGTTGCAAGCTCAACAGGTCCGATATCCTCCAGTTTATGCATGATGGAATTTGCCTCTCCCGGAAGATCCACGCCTGTCTTTTCAAACAGTCCGAGTTTTTTATAAGTCGCATACATATTTTCTGCACCTACCCGCTCTCCGATCTCCATAAAAGCCGGATTACAGGAATTCATCAATGCATGCAGAAAATCCTCGGAGCCATGTCCCGTCGTTTTATGGCACCGGATTCTTCTGTCCTCTACAATCTTATAACCGGGGCAGAAAAAAGTATCCTGTAAAGACACCGCTCCTGTTTCAAGTGCGGCAGTTGAAGTAACCACCTTAAACGTAGACCCGGGTTCATAGGTATCATTTATATTGAAGTTTCTCCACATATTGTTGAGAAGATTCATTTTTTCTTCTTCGCTCAGGCCGGTCGTATCAATATCTCTGTTGAACTGATATGGCTCGTTCAGGTCATATTCCGGAACGTCAACCATGGCGTAAATTTCTCCGTTCTGCGGATTCATAATAATGATATTGACCCGGTTGGCGCTTTTTTCCTCCTGTACCTTTAACGCAGCCTGTGTTGCATATTTCTGAATATTCAGATCTATGGAAGTGACAAGATTCCTGCCCGGTACAGGCTCCACTCTGGTCTCTGCCATATCGGCAATTTCGATTCCCTTTGCATCTGTCACCGTATGAATGCTCCCTGACGTTCCCGCAAGAATGCTGTCATATTTTACTTCAATTCCGACTATCCCCTGATTGTCGGCTCCGGTAAATCCCAAAACCTTGGAAGCCAGACTTCCATAAGGATAATACCTTTTATAATCCTCGTCAACCTTAATTCCCGCAATATCCAGTTCTCTGATCTGATCTGCCAGTTCCTTCTCCACATTGGTGGCAATCGTCTCTCTGACAGAGTTTTTTTCCACCTTTTTACGGATCTCTGCCTCATTCTTTTCCAGATACTCGCACAGAACCGATATTACCTGTTCCTCATCTGTAATCTGACTGTGAATAACAGAAATGGAACATACCGCTTCATTATCAGCCAGTATATTCCCATTCCTGTCATATATCTTTCCTCTGGGCGCTTTAATGCTTCTCTCCCTCTCATGCAGGGCTTCTGCCAGATAGCTATAATGCTCCGCCTGACAAATCATCAGATAAACCAGCCGTCCCATCAAAAAGACAGAAAACAATATCATACAAAAGCATACAAAAACCGCTTTTTTCCTGTTATAAGAATGAAGCTTCATCCCGCAGCCTCATACTCTGCTTTATCTGTATATCATATTATATTTGTGAATAATATATGCGAATTTCATGATTATTCTTCGTGAACAGGCGTTTCTTCGGAGGAAGGCTCTGTTTCCTCCTCCGAGCTGCTCTCTTCTGATACCGTATCTTCGGAGGAACCGGCTTCAGTATTCTCCCCGCCCGTATTGTCTTCCTCAGAATTTCCTTCCCCGGCCGTGTCTTCTTCATTTCCAAATACCGACCCGATTGGCTCATCCTTTCCGTCATAAACCACCGTAGTATCGTTGCTCTGATAAATATTCAGATACGGAAGCAGATCCTCCATCACATCATGGAACAGCAAAGCTCCGGCTCCCGATGTAGACTGGCTGTCTACATGCGGCTGATCCACAATCACATACACCATAATCTGAGGATTTTCCACCGGTGAAAAACCGATAAAGGAAAGAATATATTTACCGTTGCCTCGCGGCAGCTTTTCTGCCGTACCGGTCTTGCCTCCTATCGTATATCCCTCAACGGCCGCTCTTTTACCTGTACCGTTTTCAACCACGCCCTGAAGATAGCTTTTCATCATATCTGAGGTCTCTTTGGATATGGTTTTTCGGACAAGCTCCGGCTCCATTTCTTCAATCATGCTTCCATTCTCATCTACAATCTGTTTCACCACGTGCGGCGTATAATAATTACCGCCATTGATAACCGAACAAAAAGCAGCTCCCATCTGGATCATTGTCACATTGACACTTTGTCCAAAAGAAGAGGTTGCAAGTTCTGTTGCATTCAGACTATCAGCACTGTATTTCATTCCGGATGCTTCACCGGACAGATCAACCCCTGTTACAGAGCCAAAATTAAACATTTCCTGATATTTATCGAAAACAGAAGCGCCCTCCAGTCTTGCAATCTGCATCAGGGAATCATTACAGGACTGTTCCAATGCTCCCTGCAAAGTCAGCGTGCCGTCTCCGTTCCTGTTATGGCAATAGATCGGACTGGTTCCCTCAATCACCACTTCGTAACCGTCACAATAAAAGGTCTGTCCGTCATATACGACATTATCCTCCAACGCCCCTGCCACCGTAAAGGTTTTGTATGTGGAGCCCGGTTCATAGATGTCACTGATGCAGTAATTTCTCCATACAGAATCCAAAGCCTCATATCTCTGGTTGTTTGACAGGGAATCTATCGTTTTGTGAAACTCCTCATCCGTCATCTCGTCAAATTGGTATGTGATCTTTTCCGGTTCCCGTGATTCTTCCGGTTCTTCCGTTTCATCCTCCGATTCTGAACTGTCTTCCGAGGATGGATCCTCCTCCGATCCCTCTTCTGAATCTGCTTCCGGATCTTCCGTGGTCTCATCCAATTCTTCCGTTACAACGACCGTCATATTACGAAGCGCATCCGTATCCATTGGATGATTCGGATCGTATTTATGAGAACAGGCCATTCCAAGAATTTCCCCTGTGTCAGGATCCATGGCGAGAATTCCGATTTTTTCTGCTCCCGTCGTTTCCATATAAGAAGCAATGTTTTCTTCTATTATCTTCTGGATATTCAGATCAATTGTGGAAACGACCGTATAACCATCCACAGCCGGAATCGTAACAGATTCAACCGTATTATCCGCCGTCAGATAACCATATATTTTCCCGTTTGTTCCATTTAAATAACTGCTGTAATAGCCTTCTATGCCACCCTGTCCTACATTCCCGCTGACCGTATAACCAAGAATATGACAGGCAAGACTTCCGTTCGGATATTTTCTCTGATAGGATTCCTCGAACTGTATGCCGATGATATCTTTTCCGTCATCGGTTTCACAAAAATCACGAAATGCTTTTACTTCCGTATAGGAAAGTCCCTGCATGACATTCTGATAATAAGAATCATTGTTTTCCATACTGGAATCAAATTTCTCTTTTGTCAGACCGAAATACTGTTCCAGAGCCTTCTGGGTTGTTTCCCTCATTCCCTCATGATCTGCTTCATTCTGTAATATATTTTTAGGCTCAAGAATCAGATTATATATTTTTTCATTTGTTGCCAGAACATTTCCGTTTCTGTCTACAATATCGCCCCGCTCATACGGAATCTCCAGACTGTCATAGCTCTTTTGCGACAGCACCTCCTCAGAGTATTCTTCCCCCTTGGCAATTCCTATATAAACGACTCTGCCGATTAAGACAATAAAAACTGCCACAGCACTGAAAAATAAAATCAGCAGTTTCGTTTTCATTCTTTTCAAAAATTTTTTTGCTTTTTTAGCGGCCATTTCGATTCACATCCTGTTTTATCATTACTTTCAATATTCTGAAACGGATTATTCCGGTTTTGATCTGTCAAATGCAGAAAAACTGCCGCCGGCAGTTTTTTTGCATACCATGGTACGCAAACATTCCTGAGGCCTAATCGGACTCAGGAATGTTCGTGTACTGTACTACATAATCGTCACTGTTCTGTGAATAATAGACGGTCTGTCCGGGTCTGGAGTATACCATTCCCAGTTCCCCGGTGGCTGTCTGATATATCTCATCCAGATCTGTCATACTGTCCAGCCCGGAACTATATTCGGCATTGGCATTTACCTGTTCGTTTAGCTGCGCCTGCAGATTCTCAATCCGGACCTTTTCAGCCCTGACATCTGCGCTCAGTTTCAATACATAAAAACAAAGCCCCACTGCAGCAGCCACTGCAAATGTCAGAAAAATACCATATTTTAATTCATCTACCCAGCGTCTGTCATTTGCCTGCTTTCTCTGCACCGCACGCTTCGGTTTTTCTCTTCTTTCCGGCTCCGGCGGCAAAGTCTGCGGTTCCAGTTTTCTGACCGTACTGCCGTCTATATAATATCCCGGATTTTTTTTATTCGGCATCTGCTACACCTCTTTCATGACTGATGATTCGCTCAAATACTCTAAGCTTCGAACTCTTGGAACGCGGGTTATTCTTCTGTTCTTCTTCCTTTGGAACAACCGGCTTTCTTGTGAGAACATGTCCCATGGATGTCCCGCCACATGTACACACCGGAAAATCCGGCGGACAAATACATGGATTCTCATTTTTACGAAACGCATTTTTTACAATTCTGTCTTCTAACGAGTGGAACGTAATGATACATAATCTTCCGTGATGATTCAGACTTTCAATCATACCGTCGATAGATTCTGACAGCACCTCCAGTTCCCTGTTCAGCTCAATCCGAAGTGCCTGAAAGGTCTGCTTCGAAGGATGTCCTTTTTCATTTCGAAATTTTGAAGGTATAGAATTTCTGATAATCGTATTCAGCTCTTCTGTTGTTTCAATTACTTTCTCACTGCGGTATTTTACGATATGATATGCAATGCTTTTTGCAAAACGTTCTTCTCCATACTCCCACAGAATCCGGCTCAGCTCTTTTTCAGTATATGTATTCAGAATATCCTTTGCTGTTTTGGTCTGCCGGTCATCCATCCGCATGTCCAGCGGCGCATCAACCCGATACGTGAACCCCCTGTCAGCATGATCGAGTTGATACGAAGATACTCCAAGATCAAGCAGTATCCCATCCACTGACTTTATAGTTAGCTCGTCTAATATGCTTTTGAAATTCCGGTAATTATCCCTGACTATGGTCACTCTGTCCTGATAGCCTGACAGCCTTTCTGCGGCCGCACGAATGGCATCCGCATCCTGGTCAATTCCGACTAGTCTTCCGCCGGCATTCAGCCTGCGGCATATTTCTATGGAATGCCCGCCCCCTCCGAGCGTTCCGTCAAGGTAAATTCCGTCAGGACGAATATTCAGATGTTGTATGGTCTCTTCCAACAGGACCGGTGTATGTCTGAAATCCATAGCTCTTACCAAAATTAAATTCTGAAATCCAACTCATCCAGCTTGTCCGCAATCTCATCCATGTTCAGCGCTTCCTCATTGTTAATTGCATCCCACTGTTCCTTATTCCAGATCTCAGCTTTCTCTCCATTACCAATGATCACGACATCTTTTTCTATCTTTGCAAAATCCCTGAGCGTCTGTGGCAGAAGAATTCTTCCCTGTCCATCCACTTCGCATTTCGTTGCTCCCGAATTGAAAAAACGCTTAAATTGTCTGGCATTCTTATTCGTCATCGGAAGCTCTCTCAGTTTTTCAGCAAATAACTGCCATTCCTCATTGGGATAGATATATAAGCAGCTGTCCAACCCCTTTGTAATCATAAATGTGCACCCAAGTTCTTCCCGAAGCTTGGACGGAACAATCAGTCTGCCCTTATTGTCTAATCTGTGTTCATATTCTCCTGTTAAACATTTTGACATCTAATCTACCACTTCCATCCACACATTTACCACTTGTCGCCACTTATAGGGTCATTTTATACTATTCAGAAGGAAAATGCAACCTCTAAATTACAGTTTTTTGAAGAAGTGCTGTTTTTTGTCAAAAAAAAGCCTGCAGACATTTTTTGTCTGCAGACTTTTCTCTCAGGTTTCTTTCACGCCGCTTTGTAGCCATCGCTTTAACGGAATCAGGATACAGAATCTGTTATTTTTTTATTTCTGAAGTATCTGATATAATTCCATATCAGCGCACCGGCGCCCACCGCAAAACAGCATAAACCAACCATCTGCGATACGCGCAGGTTCAGATTTCCAAGCATCAGGGAATCCGTACGAAGTCCTTCAATCAAAAATCTTCCAATTCCATAGCCCATCACATAAATAAAAGCAAATTCACCATGAAACTTTTTATGTTTTCTCCATATATATAAGAAAATAAGCAGCATCAGATTCCATGCCGCCTCGTACAAAAAGGTCGGATGGACCATGATGCATTCTACTCCCTCCAGCCACTTGGTATGCGCCAGCATTTCCTGTGATATTACACCATCCTTAATCAGCCCGTTTAAGGTTCCTTCCTGTCTGTAATATTCCAACGGGATTGCCATGGCAAATCTGGAATCCGTATATCCGCCAAATGCTTCCCTGTTGAAGAAATTTCCAAATCGTCCGATGACCTGTCCGATTAAAAGGCCAAAGACTGCCGTATCCGCCGCCTGCCAGAAATTCATCTTTCTGACCCTTGTAAAAATATAACCCGTAATCACTCCCGCAATTATGCCCCCATAGATGGCCAGTCCGCCGCCTCTGATATTCAGCATGTTCCATATGGTTTCCTTTATATTTCCTTTTACGATAAAGGAATCCAGCGAAAACAGGATATAATAAAGTCTTGCGCCGATAATCGTCGGAAGAATCAGAACCAGAAACATATCCAGATACTGTTCCGGGTTCTGTCCGGTTCTTTTTGCCTCTCTCGTTACCAGAATATAGGCAATAAAAAATCCCAGTGTAATCACAATTCCGTAGAATTTGATCTCAAACCCGAAAACGGAAATATGATCCCCTATATTTTTAAGTGTAATTCCAAGATTCGGAAAAAAGATGTATTTGAAATACTCAATTGCCTCTTCCACTGCCTGCATATTTTCTCCTAAACATTAAACTTAAATAAAATAACGTCTCCGTCCTCAACGACATACTCTTTGCCTTCCTGACGTACCAGTCCCTTTTCCTTCGCCGCCAGCATGCTGCCGCATTCCATCAGGTCCTGATAACTGACCACTTCTGCTTTGATGAAACCTCTTTCAAAATCCGTATGGATCTTGCCGGCAGCCCCCGGTGCCTTGGTTCCTTTTTTAATCGTCCACGCCCTGGACTCTGTCTCACCGGCAGTCAGATAACTGATCAGCCCCAACAGGGAATAGCTTGCTTTGATCAGCTTATCCAGTCCTGATTCGGATACACCCAAATCCTCAAGGAACAGCTTCTTCTCCTCTTCTTCCAGCTCGGCAAGCTCCTGCTCTATCTGCGCGCAAACTACAAACACTTCCGCATCAAATTCCTTTGCATATGCCTTTACCTTCTGTACATTATCATTGGAAGCTCCGTCATCTGCCATATCATCCTCGTTCACATTTGCGGCAAAAATCACCGGCTTGTATGTAAGCAGATTATATTCATTCATCCAGGTCTGCTCGTCCTCATCGTCAACCGCAAATGTCTTCGCCAGATTTCCTGCCTCCAGATGCTCTTTTACCCTTGTCAGAAGATCCAGTTCTTTTGCAAGCATCTTATCATTTCTGGCCCCTCTCTGGGTTTTTGCAATTCTTCTTTCCAATACTTCCAAATCAGAAAAAATCAGCTCCAGATTGATCGTCTCAATATCTCTGATCGGGTCCACGGAACCGTCCACATGGATCACATTGGTATCCTCAAAGCATCGTACCACATGTACAATGGCATCCACCTCTCTGATATTTGCAAGAAACTGATTGCCCAGCCCCTCTCCCTTGGAGGCACCCTTTACCAGACCTGCAATATCTACAAATTCTATGACTGCCGGCGTTGTTTTAGCAGAATGATACATTTCCGTCAGCCTGTCCAGCCGCTCATCCGGAACCGCAACGATACCGATGTTCGGATCGATTGTACAGAACGGATAATTCGCCGATTCAGCCCCTGCCTTTGTCAAAGAATTAAATAATGTGCTTTTTCCCACGTTCGGAAGCCCGACGATTCCTAATTTCATTTTATTTTGATCTCCTTTCAAACAGAGCTTTTGTGCTCAAGACAGTATAGCATAGCCGCAGGCAAAAGTAAATTATGGGATTTCAATCATCAAAAAAAACTTCCCGGCGGTTCGAATATTCTTGTATTTATACACTTTTTGCGGTAGAATAATTTACATCTTTTATTTTAGGCGGCACATATGAATGAAAGCCGCCAATTTTAGTTCTGTACCGGCGGCAAGGTCTGTAAAATTCTGATAATCACGCCGGGCTTAAAACAGAATTCATCTAAACCAGAATTAGAAATCGAATTAAGGAGGAAACATTCTATGAAACGGATACGCCTGCTAAGCTTCGCATTAGCCGCCCTGCTGTTGGTATCGTCCTGCTTCACTGCGTATGCCACGGAAACAACAAAGAAAGAGCCTGAGGTTACGGAATCAGAGGTTCTCCGGGTAGGTTTTTTTGCCTTTTCCGGCTATCATATGATAGCGGAAGACGGGCACAGGAGCGGGTACGGCTATGAATTCCTGCAGCGGCTGGCTATCCATGCCGGCTGGTCATATGAATATATAGGCTATGACGGTTCCTATGCCGACGCCCTGGATATGCTCCGAAACGGCGAAGTAGATATCGTTACCTCCGTTTCTAAAACTCCGGAACGGGAAGCAGAGTTTTTATTCTCTGATCAGGACATCGGTGTAAACTCCACCATCTTCACCGTAAAATCCGGAAACCAGACTATTGTGGAAGGCGACTATACGACCTATGACGGCATTACCGTGGGTATGCTGGAGGGAAACTCCAAGAATGCAAACTTTGAACGGTTTGCGGAAGAACACTCCTTTACATTCCATCCGGTATACTTTGCTGAGCAGGATAAACTCACCACTGCCCTTCAGGAGGGTGAGGTAGACGCTGCCGTTACCGGCAGCCTTCGGCTGTTGGAAAATGAATGGCTGTTGGAGTCCTTCGACGCCAGCCCTTTTTATATCTGTACCAGAAAAGACCGCACGGATTTGATGGAGCGGATCAATGCCGCTATCAATGAGATGGATCTTCAGGATCCTAACTGGCGGGATTCTCTTCACGAGATCTATTACGCCACCGACCAGAGCGGCTCTATCATAATGAATGCCGGAGAACGGGCTTTTCTGGAAGAACACCGTGCCTCCGGTGTCCCTCTCCGTCTGCTTATCAATCCGGAACAGATTCCTTACTGCTATTTCCGAAACGGTGAAGCACAAGGCATTCTGCCTGCTCTCTTTGATCTTCTGGCCCAACGACTGGGTCTGACCTATGAATACATTCCGGTAAAGGACCGAAATGAGTACTATGCACTTCGTGCGTCAGGTGCAGCAGATATTGTTCTGGACTTTGCCGGTGATTACTATCTGGCGGAAAAGGAAGGCTATAAAATCACCGTTCCTTATTTCCAGACCAACTTCGCCCGTCTGACTCTGGACGGTTTTACCGGAACCGCAGACCGTCTGGCAGTCATGGAACAGACAGACGCCCTTAACAGTCTGGTTGCCAGTCGTTATCCAAAAGAGGCAATCCTCCGGTATCCTACCACGGACGATTGTGTCCAGGCGGTTCTCGACGGACAGGCGGATGCCACCATCCTTTATTCCTACACTGCTGAAATGTATGTACAGCGGGACACCCGCAACCGGCTGTCTTCCGTTGTCTTTGGAAATACCTCTTTATCCTATGCTGTAGGGAACAATGTTTCAGGCGGGCGTTATCTGCTCTCTCTTCTGGATAAGGGAGCCGAAAGCTTCACGGAAGCGGAGCTGGATTCCATCATATCTCGCGAGATTGACGCCGGAATGGAAAAGAATATCAGTCTGACTGCCTTTTTATATAAAAATCCGATTTATTTTTTGCTGGGAATCATTCTTATCTTCCTGCTTCTGTTTTCTCTGGCTATGCTGATGATCCGGACCCGCAATCAAAAGCAGTTACAGGAAAAGATCACCATCGCTACAAGCGAACTGGAGGAAAAGACCCAGGAGCTGACACGGGCTCTTCAGGCGGCTGACGCCGCCAACCGGGCCAAGACTACTTTCCTCAATAATATGTCGCATGATATCCGTACACCTATGAACGCCATCATCGGTTATACATCCCTGACCAGCACCCATCTGGATAACAAAGAGCGGGCGCAGGATTACCTGTCCAAAATTACACAGGCATCCAATCATCTGCTTTCCCTCATCAATGATGTGCTGGACATGAGCCGTATTGAGTCAGGTAAAGTTTCGATCAATGAACGGCCGGAAAATCTGGCAGAGATTCTGCAGGGCCTGCGAAATATTATCCAGTCTGATATCCATGCCAAGCATCTGGAATTGTTTATTGATACCGTAGATGTAGTGGATGAAGAAATCTGCTGTGATAAGCTGCGTCTGAATCAGATTTTGCTGAATCTGACTTCCAATGCCATTAAGTTTACTCCGGCCGGAGGTACGGTTGCTATCCGTGTGACCCAAAAAGCCTCCCATTCTCCGAAACGGGGAATTTATGAATTTCAGGTCAGTGATACCGGTATCGGAATGAGCCCCGAGTTTGCAAGAACCGTATTTGATCCTTTTACAAGGGAACAGACCTCTACTGTCAGCGGTATTCAGGGAACCGGCCTTGGCATGGCTATTACGAAAAACATCGTGGACATGATGGGTGGAACAATCCGCGTGGAAAGTGAACAGGGAAAAGGCACCACCTTTACCATAAATTTGGAGCTGCGTTTCTCCTCCGCACACAAAGAAATGAATCCTATTGCAGAGCTGAAGGGATTCCGGGGTCTGGTAGTGGACGACGACATGGTCTGCTGCCAAAGCGTATCAAAAATGCTCCGACAGATCGGAATGCGGGCAGAATGGGCTCCGTCAGGCCGGGAAGCCATTGCGCGAACCATGGAGGCCGTAGAACTGGCCGATCCTTTTGAAGTCTATATTGTGGACTGGTCTATGCCGGATCTAAGCGGTATAGAGACCGTCAGGGAGATCCGGAAAATTGTAGGCAACGATTCTCCGATTATTCTCATGTCTGCCTATGACTGGACAGACATTGAACAGGAAGCCCGTCAGGCCGGAGTTACCGGTTTTATCAGCAAGCCTCTCTTTGCTTCTGATCTTCACCATACACTGGAACACAGTCTGAACCGGTCTGAAACGGAAACAGCAATCGGTGAATCTATACCTTTCTCAAAGGAGAACTTTGCAGGTAAACGTATTCTCCTTGCGGAAGACAACGAGCTTAATCAGGAAATCGCTACTGAAATTCTGAAAGAAATGGGATTTTCAGTCGAGAATGCCGAAAACGGCCAGCAGGCCTGTGATATGATCCGTCAGTCCAAACCGGAATACTACGACCTGATCCTGATGGATATTCAGATGCCTATTATGAATGGCTATGATGCTACCCGTATCATCCGTGCCATGGAAGATCCCGCCCTGGCCAATATACCGATCATTGCCATGACCGCCAACGCCTTTGAAGAAGACCGGGAACAGGCCTTACAGGCAGGCATGAACGGCCATCTTGCAAAGCCGATTGATCTGGATAAGATGAAAGAGCTTCTGCGGAATCTGTTCAGAAAAGATCTTTGATCTGCTTTTTCAGTATTTTATATACAGGATAAAAAACAGAAATACTGCCCTACATCAAACGCAGTTTTTCTGCAAATCTGACGATCAGAGTCCCTTTCGGAAGCCTTAGCAATTCCTCTTTGCTATATCCGCCGATTTTGATAATTGCAACTCCATAGAATAATATGGAAAGCAAAACAGAAACGATTAAGGATATCACATTTGAAGAACAAAGCATATATAATCCCTTGTAGCTTCCCCAGGCAAGCACGCCCATAAGCAGGGAAGCGGCCACCGGCGCAGCATAGATTCTTTTTCCATCCATTCTGGCGTTCAGATATTTCTTTACGGAGCATGCATTTAACACACACATCAGAAAAGAATAGGTAATGGCTCCCAGAATCAATGCATACAGATTAAAGTTCGTAAATTTTAAGATCAGCGTCAATACAATCAGATGAAGGAATAGCGCAAGAACTGCATTTTTAACCGGTTCCATGACCTTCCCGATGCCCTGCAGAACCGAATTTGTCAATGTGGAAATCGAATAGAATACAACAGAAATACAACCTGCAAACAATGCTTTTTCTACAAGCGGATCGGCTCCCGGAAACAGAAGCTGTATGATCGGTCCTGCTAAGACTCCCATTCCTACTGCACAGGGAATCGTTACAAGCATCGTCAGACTCATGGATTCATTCAGAACATGATTGGCTGCTTTCATATCTCCTTTTACATAAGCACCTGATATATTCGGAATCAGGGTTACGCCTACTGCGGATGCGATTGCAACCGGAAGATTAATCAGCACAACATACTGTCCGGAATACATCCCGTAAAGATTTACGGATTCCAGTTCACTCATTCCTTTATTTTGCAAAATATAATAGAAAACATTTGCATCTATAACAGGTGTGACATTATATGCAACCGCCGCAATAATAATCGGCGTCATAATTGCAAATATCTGTTTGAAAATTTTAGAATAAGAATCCGTTGTGGCAGTCGTATCCTGTCTGATCGCAGAATGAATCTGTTTCCTCCTGCCCATATATGCCATCATCATAAACAAAGTCCCTGCAAGTACGCCCGCACCAATTCCCATCGCGCTTCCTGCAGCGCCGTACTTGGCATGCTCCGGAGTTCCGGCAACAAACGGCCTGGTCATAAAATAGGCTGCCATAATACTTACAACTGCATGCATCATCTGCTCTAAAATCTGGGAAACAGACGTCGGAACCATCGTATTGTAGGCCTGCAGATATCCTCTGAAAATTGCCAGAAATCCCGACAAAAAGATAGCCGGAGCAAGAATCCGAAGACATAATGCCGCATTTGGCTGTGCATCAACCAGCTGAGGCGCAAACGCATATGTAAGGATTGCTGCAACTCCCCCCGCAACTATAACATACAGAAAAGAACAATAAAAAATTCTCTTGGCATTCCTATATTCATGAAGCGCCAGTTTGCCCGATATAATCTTTGAAACTGCAGTCGGAATACTATAAGTAGAAATCATCAGAATCATGGCATAAATATTATAGGCCGTACCATAATACCCGTTTCCGGTATCCCCTATAATCTGAAACAGTGGCGCACGATACAAAACCCCTATAATCCTGGATACGATACCTGCCCCGGCAAGAACCGCTGCCTGAAAAGCAAAATTTGATGCAATACCGGATGCTTTTTTTCTGGTTTTACTATTTTCTACACTGTTTGACATGTTATATATTCTCCCGTATTCTTCTGTCTGTCATAAAATCATTGCAATCTTTTATAAAATTCATTACTATAGTAGTAATTCATGTTTATATATATACCATTTTTTAAAAATTATTACAACACAAGGAGGCGGCCATGACATCTGAAAATTTACCAAAGGACCCTGTCATACTTTTAAGCTATATCAATACGAACCTTCGGGACTTCTACGGAAGTCTCGAACAGTTATGTGAAGAAAAAGGAATCAGTCAGAAACAGCTCGAGGCAGACCTTGCTGTCATTGATTACCGTTATGACAAAAAATTAAACAGATTCATTTAGAATCTGTTTAATTTTTCTGCGACGATTCTATACAACCACGTTTATTCCCCGTCATGCCTTGCGGCCGCAATTTCGGCTTCATGCAGATCTGTCAGAGAAGGCTCCTCTGTTTCCTTTTCCGGTACAACCGCCTCTTTTTTATGATGCTTCCCCGCATGTCTTTTTTCTTTTTCAGCCTGCTTCTCCTCCGGCGTCTTTTTCTTAAAACGAATATCCAGTTCTTCTTCCGTCTTATAAATCGGTTCACCGGTCGCCTCGTCAATCCGTTTAATTGTTTCAAACTCCCGCGTATGGCTGATGATATTCTTTTCCTTCAGTCTCATAGTACATACCCTGTTGATATAGATATAAAAACAGGTAAATACCGGTACCCCCAACAGCATACCAAAAAATCCGAACAGCCCGCCGCCGACAACAACGGATACCAAAACCCAGAAGCTTGAAATTCCTATGGCATCACCAAGGATCTTCGGCCCGAGAATATTCCCGTCAAATTGCTGGATCAGTAAGATCAGCACAAGCAGAATCAGGCTCATCAGCGGATCTTCAATCAATACAATAAAGAAGCACGGAATCGCTCCGATAATCGGTCCGAAAAACGGAATAATATTGGTCACGCCTATAATCACACTGATCAGTACCGCATACGGCATCTGCAGAATGGACGTAAAGATAAATGTGATCAGACCTATGATAACGGAATCCAGAATCTTGCCGTTGATAAATTTACTGAACACCTCATTCACAACAGAAACCCCATCTAAAAACAGATTCGCATTTTTAATCTTAAATATGGCATAAACCGTTTTTTTGCATCTCGAAGCCAGATATTCCTTGCTGGCCATAACATAGACGGAGACAATAATACCGATCAGGAAATTATAAATAAATTTCAAACCGCCGATCACGCCGGAACCGATATTGAGTACTACCTTATCCATGTTCGGCAATACCTGTTTGTTCACCCAGTCCGTCATATTTTTATAAACACTATCTATAAACTCTTTGACGTCCTCCTCCGAAACAATCTCCAGCTTCACAAACCAGTTAAACAGCTTGTCCTTGCCTTCTATGATATTGTTATAGTAATCCTCCAGATTTCCAATCAGCGTACGAATGCTGTCATACATCTGCGGGATGACCAGACTGAGCAGTCCCGCAATCGCACTCATAAAAACGATCAAAGTCAAAACAATGGACAGCACCCGGGAAACCTTGTGTAATTTCTTCTTATCCCGAATCAGCCTGTCCTGAAATAAAGTATGAAACAACCTGTCAAAAAACACCAGAATAGGATTCATCAAAAAAGCAATAATAAAACCGGCGATAATCGGAGCAGACGCACTGACTAACAGTTCCATTCCCTTTTTGAAGCCTGTCCATTCGTCCATTACCTTTTTTAAAACCAGCGACGCCGCAATAATCCCGATTATTATCAGCGTCATGCGCAAAATCCGTTTTTTCTTTTCTTCTGCCATAATTTGCCTTTCATTTTTTCAATATTAATATATATTGTAATTATATCCTTTTTTTTCTCCGCTTACAACAATATTTCGTGACATTTCACGATAAATTCAGTTTTCCGGAATTTTTTTCATAAAAAAAGAAATATCAAACGTAAACTGTAATTAAGATTATAAAAAACATATGGTAACACTATAAAAATCATGTTAAAATACAGATATATTGACAAAAAGCAACATGAAAAGGAGGTATTGTTATGATCTGGCAGGTCATAGTCTGGGCAATCGTATTTGCTGTATGTATCATCATTGAAATGGCAACCCTTGGACTTACCACCATTTGGTTTGCAGGCGGTGCAGTCATTGCGTTATGTTCTGCCCTGCTTCATGCGCCGATTCCCTTACAGATTATACTGTTTGCGGTTGCATCACTTGTCTTGCTTTTTACTACAAGACCGTTTGCCAAAAACTATTTCAATAAAAAGATGCAGAAAACCAATGTGGAAAGTCTGATTGGCGAAACGGCTGTTGTAATAGAGACAATCGATAATGTCCACGGGACAGGGCATGTAAAAATCAACGGTATGGAATGGACGGCACGGTCAGAGAATAATGCGGTCATCCCGGCAGATACTATTGTAAGAGTAACTGAAGTGTCCGGTGTCAAACTGATTGTCAGTCAGGAGTAACGATTATTATTAACAGGGAGGTTTTTTATTATGGATAACGCACTCGCAGTATTATTGATCATTTTACTATTTATCGTGATCATCATCATCTTAAGCACCATCAAAATCGTTCCGCAGGCACACGCATATGTGATTGAGCGGCTGGGTACCTACAACGGAACATGGTCCGTCGGACTGCACATGAAAGCTCCGATTATTGATAAGGTTGCACGCAAGGTAACATTAAAGGAACAGGTTGTTGACTTTGCACCGCAGCCGGTTATCACTAAGGATAACGTAACCATGCGGATCGATACCGTTGTATTCTTTGCAATTACAGACCCGAAGCTGTTCTGCTACGGTGTGGAGAATCCGATCATGGCAATTGAGAACCTGACGGCTACCACACTTCGTAATATCATCGGTGATCTGGAATTAGACCAGACTCTCACTTCCAGAGAGACGATTAATACCAGAATGCGCGCAACACTTGATGAAGCAACTGACCCATGGGGCATTAAGATTAACCGTGTAGAGTTAAAGAATATCATACCACCTGCTGCAATTCAGGATGCCATGGAAAAACAGATGAAGGCAGAGCGTGAGAGACGTGAACAGATTCTTCGTGCAGAGGGCGAAAAGAAATCTGCCATTCTGATCGCAGAAGGCCAGAAGGAATCCCTGATTCTTGCAGCACAGGCAGAAAAGGAATCCAAGATTCTGAAGGCGGAAGCTACCAAGGAAGCTACAATTAAAGAAGCGGAAGGTCAGGCGCAGGCAATTCTTGCTGTGCAGCAGGCTAATGCAGACGGTATCAAAGCTTTAAATGAAGCTGCCCCTACCAATCAGGTGCTTACTATCAAGAGTCTGGAAGCATTTGCCAAAGCTGCCGACGGCAAAGCTACCAAGATCATCATTCCATCCGAAATTCAGGGAGTTGCAGGACTTGTCTCTTCCATTACGGAAGTTGCAAAAAATGCAAAAGAATAATCTTGTACTGAGGGTTTTTCACAGACAGTTTCTTTATCATAAAAAAGAGAGCAGGATTGCCGGAAATTTCCGGTATCCTGCTCTTTCTTTACAAACCTCTGCAACCTGCATCAATGATATCTGTAATAATTAATCAGACATCCGTCTAAGATAATCTGTCTCTCATCATCCGTCAGATCCCCAAGTCTTAACTCCAGCTCTTTAAAGTCTTTATTTACAACATATGCCTTTATCACGGATGTTTTATCCATAATGGCTTTTCTGATTTCCGGAATAAATACATAATCATCAACGTCAAAAGCAAAATCCTCTTCCATAACAAACGGAAGCATGCCCCAGTTGATCAGGTTGGACCTGTAACGTTTGGTTGCATATTCTTTGGCAATGTTTGCCCAGCCTCCAAGTACCTTCTGACAGGATGCAGCCTGTTCCCTTGCAGAACCGTCTCCCGGCTTTACTGCAAAAATCGTGCTGCCATAGCCGGTATTGCCTCCGTTAATCTCAATCCCCTCAAACCTTGCTTTAATGGATTTCATCATCGGTTTCATACTCTCGTCCGCTTTACACATGCATCCAAGCGTTTCTCTTTTCTTTTCCACAGCCTGAACGGCCTTTGCCCTGCCTACATATTCCGGGTCTTTTCTGGATAAGGTAAATTCCGCCAGTCCCAATGGATTGGATCTATAGGAAGACGTCTCTCCGGAAGGAATTAATTCATCCGTTGTAGTAACCGGGTCATGAATCACGGATGCCAGTTTCAGCAGAAGGTGATCCGTCAATGGTATCATCTCCGGCCAGTCCTTAATATTTGGTCCGAACTTCACTTCCACATCCGGATCGGCTTTCCCTACGCCGTTATACACACGTTTCTCATAAATACTCTTGTCAAAGAAGTATTTCGGTCCCGTATACTCAACATCCATATCCGTCGCCGCCGTCAGATAGCCCTGATTTGCCGCAGTCGCCGCAATCGAACGTGCATCCATAAGCGCCACGGAAGAAATCTGTCCGTTTTGTACCTTGGAGCCTTCCCGGTTCGGGAAGTTTCTGGTTGAATGCCTGATAGAAAACGCATTATTTGCCGGTGTATCTCCGGCTCCAAAGCACGGACCGCAGAATGCGGTTTTCACAATTGCTCCTGTACCGATCAGATCGGCCAGCCTGCCGTTCTTTGCCAGTTCCATATAAATCGGGGTGCTGGCAGGATATATGGATAATGTAAACTCATCTGCACCGATACTCTGATTTTTCAGGATATCTGCCGCTGCACAGATGTTCTCAAACCCGCCGCCGGCACAGCCTGCAATAATTCCCTGTTCTACATACAGTCTGCCGTTTTTCACCTTATCCTTTAAAGTGAAATCCACTTTTCCATCCAGACTGACCTGCGCACGTTTTTCACAGTCGTCTAAAATATCCATCAGATTGGCATTCAATTCTTCAATTGTATATGTATTGCTTGGATGGAACGGCATTGCAATCATAGGTTTAATCCGGGAAAGATCCACATAGCAGACCCCGTCATAATAAGCAACCTCTCCCGGATGCATCTCTTTATAAGCCTCCGGTCTGTCATGCGTCTCATACCATTCCCTGATCTTATCGTCGGTTTTCCAGATAGAGGACAGACAGGTGGTCTCCGTCGTCATAACATCAATTCCGATACGGAAGTCCGCCGACAGCTTATCCACACCCGGGCCGACAAATTCCATTACTTTATTTTTTACATACCCGCACCCGAAAGTCGCTCCTATAATGGCAAGCGCCACGTCCTGCGGACCGACGCCCTTTGCCACCTCTCCTTCCAGATAAATGGCAATAACACCCGGCCTTGCAACATCATACGTCTTGCCCAGCAGCTGCTTTGCAAGCTCTCCGCCGCCCTCTCCGATTGCCATTGTACCAAGCGCACCGTAACGGGTATGGCTGTCAGAGCCCAGAATCATGGCCCCGCACTCAGCAAGCATTTCTCTCGCATACTGGTGAATGACTGCCTGATGCGGAGGTACATAGACACCGCCGTACTTCTTCGCACAGGAAAGTCCAAACATATGGTCATCCTCATTGATCGTTCCGCCTACTGCGCACAGAGAATTATGACAATTGGTCAGAACATACGGAATCGGAAATTCCTTCAGGCCGGATGCCCGTGCCGTCTGGATAATTCCTACAAAGGTAATGTCATGGGATGTCATTTTATCAAATTTAATCTTCAGGTTTTCCATATCTCCTGAAGTATTATGCTGTTCTAAGATACCATAAGCCATGGTATTCTTTGCTGCATCTTCCTTTGTCACAGTCCGGGGAAGCTTTGCGGCAAGCACGGAAGCTGCCTCCGCATTATCTTCAACCAATTCTGTTCCATGAATGAGATATGCGCCATTCTCAAATAATTTTATCATATTCGCCCTCCTAAAATGTATGTTGGTAAAATCTCTGTCCGATATGCATTTACACCTCTGTCATCATAACACACGAAACCTGATTTTAAAAGTAAGTTTTACTGAAACCCCTGGATATTTATGCTTTTTTCTTCCTATCTTCTTCTCCATGTCGCCGGGCTGAACAATAACAGCATAGGGAAAATCTCCAGCCTGCCCGCCAGCATATTAAAGATCAGTACAAATTTTGACAAATCGGAGAACATTCCGAAATTGCCAGCCGGACCTACAAGCTCCAGTCCCGGTCCAATATTATTCAGTGTTGCGACTACGGAAGTAAAGGTAGTCACCAGATCAAAATTATCCAGACTGACAAGCAGCACCGAAAATGCCATAATAAACAAATAGGATATCAGAAAAATATTCACAGATCTTACCGTATCTCTGTCAATCGGGTTGTCATCCATTGTAATCTGCTTGATACTTCTCGGATGAATCAGATGCTGCAATTCCTTCTTCACGGTCTTCAGGCAGATTACAATCCGGCTTACCTTAATCCCGCCACCCGTACTTCCGGCGCAGGCTCCGACAAACATAATCAATACCAGTATGACTCTGGAAAACTGCGGCCAAAGATTAAAATCACAGGACGCAAAACCGGTAGTTGTCATAATGGAGGATACCTGAAACGCCGCCTCCTTTAAATTGTGTGCAAGCTGTCCCACAGAGCTTGTCAGATTCAGGGTAATCAAAGCAATGGACGCAAAAAAGATACCTGCGTACCATCTTACCTCCTCCATCCGGAAGGCCTCTCTGATCCTTTTGGTACATAAAAGGAAGTAAAAGCTGAAATTTACGCCAAACAAGAACATAAAAACAGTAATGATAATCTGCGCCGGCGTTGAAAATCCTGCACAGCTGTCCCCATAAATTCCAAAACCGCCTGTGCCTGCCGTTGCAAAAGTCGTACAGACCGATTCAAATAAGGACAGACCGGCACAAAGCAGACAAAGGATTTCTGCCACCGTCATTACAAAATAAATCAGATACAGATAAAAGGCCGTCTTTCTGATCTTGGGAACCAGCTTTCCGACAGACGGTCCCGGACTTTCCGCCTTCATAATAAACATATTCTGTCCGCCCGATAACGGTACAATGGCAAGCACGAAGACCAGAACTCCCATTCCTCCTAACCAGTGCGTAACGGAACGCCAGAATAAAGACGCATGGGAAAGGCTCTCTACATCGGATAAGATACTTGCGCCTGTCGTTGTATAACCTGATACGGTCTCAAACAATGCATCCACATAAGACGGTATCTCACCGGAAAGATAAAACGGAAGCGCACTGATCATACTCATCAGGATCCAGCTGAGTGCAACCATCACATATCCTTCTCTGGCATAAAAGGCTTCATTTTTAATTTTCAGTCTTGTAATCACAAAGCCTGCCACAATCGCACCGACTGCACAAAGCAGATAATCGATACCGATATTCTCTTTATAAATCAGGGCTATAACAAAAGGCATAAACAAAAACAGACCGACTATTTTAAAAATCCATCCGATTATATATAAAATATATCTGTAATTCACCGTTATAATCTCCTACTTTAATATATCTGTGATATCCTTCAGCCCTCTGTTTACAGTTACAATGATGACCGTATCCCCTGTCTGAATGGAATCTTTACCGGTCGGAATAATCAGGGCGGTATTTCTGATAATTCCGGCGATCAGAAGATTCGGTTTCAGATCAAGCTTCATCAGCGGCACTCCGGTCACCTTCGAATTTTCTTTGATACTGAATTCCATCGACTCTACTTTATTATCCAGCATTCTGTACAAAGTTTCCACATTACTGCCCTTTGTATTCTGTGCCGAACGGACGTGCCGGATAATATACTCTGCCGTAATATATTTCGGACAGACAATACTGCCGACCTCCAGTTCACTGATCACGTCATTAAAAGCAATCTTATTGATCTTTGTAATGCACTTAACGCCCTGCTGCTTTCTGGCATACAGGGATAAAATAATATTTTCTTCATCAAATCCTGTTAAGGTCACAAAAGCGTCCGTATGCTCTATTCCCTCTTCCAGCAGCAGCTGGCGGTCCGACGCATCCCCATGTATGATGATTGCGCTCGGAAGCAATTCCGAAAGCTGCTTACACCGTTCTTCATCCTGTTCAATGATTTTGACGGAGATTCTGGCTTCTGCAAGCTGTTTTGCCAGATAATATGCGATGGTGCCTCCGCCTGCAATCATAACATCTTTAATCTGCTTATATTTCAAACCGGATCTTTTAAAGAATTCGTTCATTGAGGATATGGAAAGAGCAACATAAATGATATCATTCGCCTGCAAATGAAAATCGCCCTTCGGTATAACGGTTTCCTTTTCTCTTTTCACAACACAGACCAGAGCATTCTGACAGATTTTGGAATGGAAATCCAGGAGCGTCAGATGATCCAGCGGAGAATTCGGAAGAACCTGTACACGGACAACATTGACCTTCCCTTTGGCAAAGGAATCAATCTCCGATGCACTTGGAATCTGAATCAGCTTCAATATCTCCGCCGCCGCCGCTCTCTCCGGATTGATCGTCATGGCAAGCCCCAGTTCATTCTTCAAAAACGGAATCTCGTTGACATACTCCGGATTTCTGACTCTTGCAATTGTTCCGCAGTCACTTGCCTGCTTCGCAATCAGACAGGTAAGCAGATTCACTTCATCCTGTCCGGTGGATGCAATGACAAGATCGCACTGCTCCACACCCGCTTCCTTTAATACATGGTAAATCGTACAGTTTCCTCTGAGCACCTGTACATCCAGCATCTCTGATACTTCGTCCAAAATATACTGATTCTTATCAATCACAACGACATCATGATTTTCTTCACAAAGCTGCTCCGCCAATGTGAATCCCAATTTTCCACATCCGGCTATAATAATATTCATTTTCCTACATTCCTCCTGATTTATTACCATGTCCCCCGGTTTTGATTCATGTACGCACAGCAAACCATATGGCATATGCAAATCCATACCTTATAATATAATGTTATCCGGAAAAAAAAGCAATACACACATAAATAAAGTAAGGAAAAACCAAATTTTTTCCTGTTTTTCCGGTTTTGCCAAAAATTTTACCGAAAAATTGACAAACATGTCAATTTTTATTCTTTACATATTTACAATAAGTGTTATAATTACAAAGATTATGTATTACGAAATTAGGAGATGTAACAGTGAAAGATACAATTGAAATCAGATGGCACGGCCGCGGTGGCCAGGGTGCAAAAACTGCAGCATTGCTGCTTGCTGATGTAGCCTTTAAAACCGGTAAATATGTTCAGGGATTTCCTGAATACGGTCCGGAACGTATGGGCGCACCGATCACCGCTTATAACAGAATCAGCAGCTTTCCGATCCGGGTACATTCCAATATTTATACACCCAAATATGTGGTTGTCGTAGACGAATCCCTGATCGGGCCTGTCGATGTAACAGCAGGTCTGAAGGAGGACGGAGCGATCATCGTGAATACCCCTGAGTCACCGGATGAAATCCGTCCGCTGCTAAACGGATATTCCGGAAAAATATATACTCTGGATGCAAAAGAAATATCCATCAGAACCCTGGGAGCCAACTTTCCGAATTCTCCAATGCTTGCTGCCATTGTCGCAGTCAGCGGAATCATGGAGGAGCATGCGTTTATGAAAGAAATGGAGACTTCTTATCACCATAAATTTGCTAAGAAGCCGGAAGTAATAGAAGGCAATATGAATGCCTTGAAGCTTGCATTCAAGGAGGTAACAAAATAATGAAATCAGATATCAGTAAAATTCATGAAAAAAGCAAATATACCGATATAACTCCCGGCAATCAGATTTACGGCGGCGGTACATCCAAAGCCTTTAATACGGGAGAATGGAGAACCTCCACTCCTGTTTTGGATGAAAGCAAATGCGTGCACTGTCTGTTGTGTGCACCTGTATGTCCCGACAGCTGTATTCCGGTTGTAAGCGGGAAACGTCTTGCATTTGATCTGGAACACTGCAAGGGATGCGGCATCTGCGCTTACCAATGCAAATTCGGTGCAATCACCATGAGGGAGGGAAAATAATATGGCAATCAGAGAACGTTTATCAGGAAATGAAGCCGTCGCATATGCTATCAGACAGATCAACCCGGACGTTATGCCTGCATTTCCGATTACCCCTTCTACAGAAATTCCACAGTATGTATCAACCTTTATCGCAAACGGTGAAATCGATACCGAATTTATCCCTGTGGAAAGTGAGCACAGCGCAATGAGCGCCGCCATCGGTGCAAGTGCAGCCGGCTGCCGCGTACTGACCGCTACATCCTCCTGCGGTATGGCACTGATGTGGGAGGAACTATATGTAGCTGCATCTAACCGTCTTCCGCTTGCACTGGCTTTGGTCAACAGAGCCTTATCCGGTCCGATTAACATCAACTGTGACCACTCAGACAGTATGGGAGCCAGAGATACGGGATGGATTCAGATTTATGCCGAAAACAATCAGGAAGCATATGATAATTTTGTACAGGCATACCGGATTTCCGAGCACAAGGATGTCAGACTGCCGATCATGATCTGTCAGGATGGATTTATCACAAGCCATGCGGTGGAAAATATTGAGCTGATTGAAGATGAAAAAGTAAAGGCTTTTGTAGGTGAATATGAACCGGAACAATATCTGCTAAATCCTCAAATGCCTATGGCAGTTGGTCCATACGCCACTTCTCCTTTTTATATGGAGACAAAAATGTTACAGAATGAAGCTATGATTCATGCAAGAAAGGTTATTTTGGATGTTGCGGCAGATTTTAAAGAGATGACCGGAAGATCTTACGGCTTCTTTGAATCCTATCGTCTGGAGGATGCGGATTATGCAATCGTCATGATCGGCTCAGCGGCAGGAACCACAAAGGAAGCGATTGACGAGCTCCGGGAAGCAGGTAAAAAAGTCGGTCTGCTGAAGATCCGGGTATTCAGACCTTTTCCGGGCGAAGAGATTGCCAACGCCTTAAAGCATACCAAAGCTGTTGCAATTCTGGACCGTTCAGAAGGGTTCCGTGCGGGCGGAGGTCCGTTAAGCGCCGAAGTCAAGGAACATCTCTATGACATCCATGCTTCCACCCGGGCCGTCAGTTATATCTATGGTCTTGGCGGCAGAGATTATACTACAGTTGAAGCCAAAGAAGTATACAGACAGCTGGAGG
The DNA here is from genome assembly GCA_947632705.1 of uncultured Coprococcus sp. GTDB lineage: Bacteria > Bacillota > Clostridia > Lachnospirales > Lachnospiraceae > Coprococcus. The sequence continues at coordinate 108,478 of CANRQE010000002.1, forward strand.
ATATGATTGAAAATGGAACAAATATCCCTCAGTATCAATATATCGGACTTAGAAAATAGGAGGTGAGACAAATGGCATACAATTTTAAAGAAGTAATGAATAAACCGGAACGTCTTGCTCCAGGTCACAGAATGTGCGCAGGCTGCGGCGGTACCATCGCTGTCAGAACCGTATTGCGCGCTCTGCACGAAGGCGACAAAGCCGTCATCGGAAATGCCACCGGATGTCTGGAGGTATCTTCCTTTATGTATCCCTATACAGCATATGAGGACAGCTATATCCATAACGCATTTGAAAATGCAGGTGCCACTCTTTCCGGCGTGGAAACTGCCTATCACGTAATGCGGAAAAAGGGTAAGCTTGATGAGTCCTATAAATTCATTACCTTTGGCGGAGACGGAGGTACCTATGACATTGGTCTCCAGTCCTTATCCGGGGCAATGGAACGCGGGCATGATCTGGTATATGTCTGCTATGATAACGGTGCCTATATGAATACCGGAGTACAGCGTTCGTCTGCAACTCCGATGTTCGCAGATACCACCACCACTCCTGTCGGCTCGGTTTCAAACGGTAAAATGCAGAACCGAAAGGATCTGGCGCAGATCATGGCTGCCCACGACATTCCTTATGTCGGCCAGTCTACCCTGCTTGGCAACATGCGGGATCTTTATGAAAAGGCAGAAAAGGCCATCTACACTCCGGGGGCCGCATTCTTAAACGTTATGGCTCCGTGTCCGAGAGGCTGGAAATATCCGACGGAGCAAATCATGGATATCTGCCGGCTTGCAGTCGAGACCTGTTACTGGCCGTTATTTGAAGTCATAGAAGGCAAGTGGATCCTAAGCTACTCTCCAAAGAAAAAGCTGCCGATAGAAGATTTCTTAAGAACACAGGGCAGATTTAAGCATCTGTTTAAACCGGAAAACGAACATTTACTTGTAATGTATCAGGAAGAGGTAGACCGCAGATGGGAGGATCTGTTGTTCCGGTGTTCCAAAAATTAAAACGGAATACAGCAATCGTGATTCTATACATAAACAAAAAAACTGCTATGGAAAGGCAGTTTTTTTTGTTTATGTATACATTAAAAATATGTTTGAAACGGCCAATTACAATTTGGTGACATTTGCCGCCTGCGGACCTTTTTCTCCTTCTACAACTTCAAATTCAACCGAATCTCCTTCTTCGAGGACTTTAAAACCTGGCATATTTAAAGCTGTAAAATGAACAAAGACATCATTTCCCTCTTCGTCACTGATAAAGCCATAGCCTTTTTTTGCATTAAACCATTTCACTTTTCCCGTTTTCATTTTTCATTCCTCCATTCAAGTAAAAAGGGGCATAAAGCTCCCGCTCTATGCCCCTTTGCATTTCTCCACTATTATAGAACCTGATACTGAATAATGCAAGTTTTTTTTCATCTTTCTTATATACGACTTCAAGCTTCTGCTACTGTTCGGTTTTTTTCTTGACAGTCTTTGCGGTATTTTTAGCCGTTTTGCCTGCGGATGTTCTTTTTACCGGCTTCTTTTCCACACTTTGATCTCCCGGCTTTGCATCGGTATAATCGAATTCAAATACCATGGTAGAAAGAGGCGGTACATTGACATGAATCGTATACGGCATCCTGTCCGTTTTCTGTTCAACGGCTTTCACTGCTTTGCTGTTCATCCTGCCGGCTCCGCCGAACTGTACATCATCGGAATTTAAAATCTCTTTATAGCTTGTATAACACGGCACCGCAATCGGATAGTTATCTCTGCCTACAGGTACAAAATTGCAGATGAACAATAACTGTTTTTTCGCCGTAGAACCACGTCTGATGAAGGATACAATCCCTGTCTGCGGATGATCGCAATCCGTCCATTCAAAGCCCATTACATCACTGTCATTACAATACATGGCGTCATTCTTGATATATAACTCATTCAGGGCTTTCACATATCTCTGGATTCCCTGATTCAGCGGATGATCCAGCACAAACCAGTCCAGGCTTCTGGCCTCACTCCATTCCCGTGGCTGGGCGAATTCCTGTCCCATAAATAAAAGCTTTTTACCTGGATGTCCGTACATAAACCCATACGCTGCTCTTAAGTTCGCAAATTTATCCTCTTCCGTTCCCGGCATCTTATTGATCATGGAGCATTTCAGATGTACCACCTCATCATGGGAAATGACAAGGACATAATTCTCCGCATATGCATAAGACAGACTAAAGGTCAGCCGGTTATGATTGAACTGCCTGAAATACGGGTCCAGTTTCATATAATCCAGAAAATCATGCATCCAGCCCATATTCCATTTAAACAGGAAACCGAGTCCTTTCATGGATGCCGGCGCCGTTACGCCCGCCCATGCTGTAGATTCTTCTGCGATCAGATACGCTCCCGGGAAACGTTCTTCCATCGTTTCATTGATATGCTGCAGCAGCTTGATTGCATCATAATTTTCATTTCCTCCGTCCTGATTCGGCAGCCACTGTCCATCCTGTTTTCCATAGTCCAGATAAAGCATGGACGCAACGGCATCCACGCGAAGACCGTCGATATGAAATTTATCAACCCAGAACAATGCATTTGCCGTCAGGAAATTGGCAACCTCGTTTCTGCCATAATCAAAGATGTAGGTACCCCAGTCAGGATGCTCTCCGCGTCTGGAATCCGGATGTTCATATAACGGCATGCCGTCAAATCTTCCAAGGCCATGCGCATCTCTCGGAAAATGTGCCGGTACCCAGTCTAAGATCACACTGATTCCCTTTCCATGCATGTAATCCACAAAATACATGAAATCCTCCGGCGTACCATACCGACTGGTTGGTGCATAATAATTCGTAACCTGATATCCCCAGGATCCATCAAACGGGTGCTCGGCAATTCCCATAATCTCAATATGGGTATATCCCATATCAGATACATAATCTGCAACCATCGGTGCCAGTTCCCGATAGGTATAGAAACCGTTCACGTCATCCTCATTCTTCTTTTTCCATGACCCAAGATGCATCTCATAAATAGACATCGGTTTTCTCATGCGTTCTGTCCTGCTAATACGGTCACGCTCTGTCACCCATTCCGCATCCTTCCATTTATATCCCTCTAAGTCGGCTACTACAGACGCATTCTCCGGTCTCATCTGTGCATAATTCCCATATGGATCGCTTTTATACAGGATTTCTCCGTATCTGGTCAGAATCTGATATTTGTAAACTGCTCCCGGCTGGACATCCGGTATAAACAGCTCGTACACACCGCCATTTGGACGAAGCTGCATCGGATTCAGCGCCCCGTCCCACATATTAAAATCACCGACAACACTGACCCTCCTCGCATGCGGGGCCCATACGGCAAAGTATACGCCCTTCACACCGTCAATCGTCATGGGATGTGCGCCCATTTTTTCATATATATGATTGTGCTTTCCCTCAGCAAACAGATATGTATCATAATCTGTGATCTGAGATTCAAAGGAATACGCATCCGCCGTATTGACTACCGTATCATCCTCATACGTTGTGATTACCCGGTATTTATTATCCGTATACTCTCTTTTCGGAAAATAAACTGCAAACAGGCCTTCTCCTGTTACCCGCTCCATTGTATGGACTTTTCTGCCCGTATGGGACGTTACCTTTACAGAAACAGCATGCGGACGATACACCGTAATGATCTGCCCTGCCCCATAGTCATGGATACCAAGCAGATGTTTCGGCGCATTCAGTTTCCCCTCTATCAGCTCATCATACAGTACCCAGTTAATCCAGTCGTTAATCCTCTTGTTCATAAAATCCTCCTCTTTTTTCGCTCAAATATTAAAATTTATGCGGCTGTGCCTTTTTCCAGCTGATCAGTCTGACAATAACAGTAACCAGCATCCCCACAAGAATCGTACCCGTATATACCAGGAACATCTTTAGTCCCAGCCCTGTCGGAATCAGACTGATCAACAGATCCTGATCCGAAAAAAACACTCCGTAATTATCATGAAAAATCATTTCCTTCAAACCATAGAAGAAGCCGGAACCGGACGTAAGCAGCAAAAGCAGCGATGCGGCGCTGATTACAATACCCGCTGCTCCTCCCCATACAATACACTCATATAGTCTTCTCTTTTTTACCACCAAAAATCCGATTACCAGTAAAATAACCGCAAAAAAAATAGTGTTTCTGGCCTTTTTCAAAACTGCCCTCAGCTGATTTAGGCGATGGACATTGTGCTCGCATAACACAATATTCCCTCCTGTAAAGCCCTCCTGATTGCTAATATCAAATCCATCGGCAATTATACTGTATTCCAACCAGGCCTCAAATCCTGTGTGGATACCATCTGCTTCCTGCCCGTTTTTTATCCGGTCTCCGGATATATCCGTACCTGTAAAAACAGGAGTATTATAATGTGCCTGTGATACATCCCTTGCTGTAAAAGCCATGCAGACCGCAAAAGAAAGTATCAAAAGAGTGACGGCAACGGCCATAATTATTTGAAATATTCTATATTTAATCATTTTTGTTATTCTTTCGTGTGATTCATTTATCTTTAAATTTTACCATTTTTACGGCTTAATGTAAAGGAATCTATTTCGTCTGCAGCTTTGAAAGGTAAATTCTATTATAGCCTGCCCGGATGCCTCAAATTTCCCGTTTCTGAGTTTTCCGTAAAAATT
>CANRQE010000003.1 GCA_947632705.1 uncultured Coprococcus sp.
CCCCAGACGGCAGCTTATACCGCAAAGGCACATTTTGGGATTTTTTTGCCTTGTATCAAGCTCTGCAAGATGATATCTATGTTCTTTAAGATTTTGATACAGGTATGCAACTCCTCACTTCCACATCGGAGGTGAGGAGTTCCTTTGTGTTTATTCTTTTTCGATAAATCGGAATTTTATTTTACACACGGGTAGCCTTCATTCTGATTCTGACATAATCGGCATACCATTTTCCATTCATAAACAAATCATTCCGCAGAGTCTCTACCACTTTATCCACAATTATTTCTTTCTCTTGCTCCGTTTTAACAATCGAAAACGGCGTTTTAACAAACATATTAATCCAGTCCTTTAATCCGTTCTCACCTTTAAGCTCGGTCAGCCTGTCAAAAAGAACAGCATATTGCACTCCAAACCCTGCATTTTCTAACATGGTCGCATACTCTCCGATTGTCGGGAAGTAAAACGGCATCTCATAGCAATAACCATATTCCGAAAAAGCTCTTGCCAATGCACTGTGTATTTTTTGATTATTCCCATGACCGCCAAACTCGAAAGCGAACTGACCATTCTTATTAAGAACATTATATACGCATTTGAGCATATAATGTTGTTTATCCTTGTTAATCCAATGAAACACCGCATTGGAAAACACAACATCGACTGGTTCGGAAAGCGTAAAGTCGGTAGCGTCTCCTTGCATAAAATCAATATCAGGATATTTTTCTTTTGCAATATCCAGAAGTTCTTTGGATGAGTCCAGACCTTTAACTAAATAGCCTTTATCCTGTAACACTTTTGTTAATGCTCCATTGCCGCAACCCAAGTCCAATACGGAACTGCCTTTATCGGCGTCAATCAATTCGATAACACTGTTCCCATATTGATGAACAAAGGAAAAATCCGCAGCATACTTATTCGCATCCCATTTTACATTCATCGTGTTCCTCCATTCCAAATACCAATCCGGGCGAACATATCCATCCTTCAATAAATCGTACCACAAAATCGTGAATAAATCTACCGCTATTAACCCGGCACACATTTTACACTGCAAGCGAAAATTACACCGCAAAAGCGCACTTTTGGGTTTTCCTCGGCTTTGTATCAAGCTCTGCAAGATGATATCTATGTTCCTGCTGATTTTGATACAAACAAAAAAAGCCCTCTCCGGCGCAGAAGTGCCAAAAAAGACTTGAAATAAAGGGCTTTCGAGATCAATCGCCAACTTCGGAAGCCCTTATTTTTATGTGGTTATTGCTGCGCTGGCTGATGCAAGACACCCTGGTGGAGCGGTTCCGAGCCATCCCTCTGGTGTGCACTGCTGGATTTCGTGACGGTCTACTCTAAAGAGGATGTGCGGTTCACCTTCAGGAACGGAAATAAAAGCATAACGGCAAAAAGCAACTCCGCACTTCTACATCGGAAGTGAGGAGTTTTTTGTTCATTCTTTTCGATAAACGGGAATTTAGCACATTATTCAAACCCCATAGAGGCTTTGACTTCATGCATTGCTTTTCTTCCTATATGTTTTTCTAAAAGGACAAATGCAACTTCAGGTGCAGTTTGCGGGCAATATGATGTAATAATATTATCACTAATCACCACAGGCTCATTGACGATTTCAACACCATACGCTGCGAGTTGTTTCTGCCTTTGTCCGTTATTCAAATGATATATTGTTGCTTTTTTTCCTGTCAGAATACCACTATGACCGAGTTTTTGCATGCAAAGTGAGGAAAAAATGTTGAAAGATTATACAATAGACGAATATGCTCCACGTAGCATATACGGAACCTTACGCCATTTTAACAACAAGCGTTATATAGAAGCATTCATCACGAATATCAGCATATACCTCTCCATTCATGAGCCCCATCAGCCTTTTGCATATGAAAAGTCCAAGCCCATTGCCCTGCACCTTGTCCGCATTATTCCCACGATGAAAGCTTTCGAATATCTGCGGCAGTTCTTTCGCTTCAAGAGTACAGCCCGTATTTGATACCGTGATAAGCTCACAGCCGTCCATTTTATCAAAACTAATCTCAATTCGTCTGCCGTCACCGTATTTAATTGCATTTTCGATCAGATTTTGCAGGCACTCTGCAAGGCGGTCGGGGTCGCAGGAAAGAATGCAGTCATCATATTTCCCAATCGCAAACTCCGTTCCCGACATGGCAAGCTGGGGAGCATATCTCGCTTCTATTCTTGTGATGATAACGCTTAAAAAAGCCTCTCCCTGTGTGACCTCAAAGCTCATAAAGTCCTCGCTTGCCGCCTTTGTGATCTCGCTGACAAAACGCTCTATTTCATCTGCACGGGTATTAATGCTCTCGGCGGCAGCACGTCGTTTTCCCTCATCCTTGTATAATCCCTTGGCAAGCGCCCTTGCATTGAGCTTGATTGCCGACAAAGGAGTCTTGATGTCGTGGGAAAGGGAGAGCAGCAAGAGTTTTTTGTCCCTCTGCATCGTGATTTCTTTTTTGCGGCTGTCCTCGATACTCTCACGCAAAAGGTTCACGCCCCATGTGAATTTACCGAAGAAACGGCTTTTTTCTTCCGGTATCGGAACAGCAAGATTGCCCCTTGCAAGCTCCTCGGGAACATTGTTCAACCTGCCGAACGGCACGATGATATGCTCCCGAATATAATGCAAAAGACCAATCATCAGCACAAACAGCGCACCCAATACGCAGTTTATTGCCGCAATGCTGTGCTGTCCGTTCCCGACGGTGTATTCAACACGATACAGCGTTTCTCCCACTTCTATGATCAGATAATGCTCATCGGACGCGAACAGTTCGCCGTCCTCAGCCCCCGACACTCCCGTAATGTGTGGATATTTTTCAAGGTCATAATTGCCTGTTTCCGCCAGCTCATCTGCAAGCCGCTTGGCTTCCACACGATAAATACCTTCATTTCTGTCTTTCACTCCCACAAGAAAAAGATTCAATCCCGCCGTCAGCAAAAGAAATACAGTTATCACTACAATACACAGTCTTCTGAAAGTCTTCATACAAACTTATACCCCACACCCCAGACAGTAATCAAACGCTTTGCATTCTTAGGATCATCACCGAGCTTCTGGCGAAGGCGGTTGATATGCACATGGAGCGTTTGCAGCTCCGAATCACTGTCGCTGCCCCAGACAGTGCCAAACAGGTACTCTTTTTTCAGAGCTTTGCCCTGATTCTCAACCAGAAGCGCCAACAGGTCAAATTCCTTTGCAGGCAGTTCCACGGGTTTTCCGTCGATGACCGCCGTTTTATCTGCAAGATTGAGTGTCACACCGTCCGCCGACAATATATCACGCTGATACCGCCGTTTGAATATCCCCTTGATCTTAGCGATAAGAATATCAATGTCATAGGGCTTTTCTATATAATCATCGGCACCGAGGTCAAAGCCGTTCAGCTTATCCTCCTTACCCGTCCTTGAACTTACAACCAGTATAGGAGTATCCGCATTTTCCCGCAGCTTGGAGCAGACCGCAAAGCCATTCACATCGGGAAGATTGATGTCAAGCACCACAAGCCTTGCGCCATATTGTTCAAAAAGCTGTATGGCCCGCTCTCCGCCAGCCACGCTTGACACAGTATAGCCCTCATCACGCAGGAAGTCCGCCAGCAGGTCAGCCAGTTCCTTATCGTCTTCTACTATCAGAATATCGGTCATAAAGATCATCTCCTATAAGTCTTGTACCATATCAGCTAAGATTTAGCAAGTATTACCAGCCCTGTTCCATAAGCCAGTTGTTCAGTTCTCTTTCACGGTCACGAAGCTCCTTGTCTCCGCCGTCAAAATCTCCCATTTCCTTTTCACCGACAATAGCGCCGTCCACAATGTAAAGCACTCTGCTGCACTTGGCAGCAACCCTTGCGTCGTGGGTCACGCACAGGATCGTGGTACCATCACGGTTTAAGGAGAGCAGCTCGTTCATGACCTCATCAGAGCTTGCACGGTTGAGAGCGCCTGTCGGCTCATCGGCAAAGATCATCCTGGGATTGTTTATCATACTGCGGCAGATACAAGCTCTCTGAAGCTGTCCGCCCGACACCTCGTTGATATCGTTGCCGCACACATCGTCAATGCCGAGCCTGTGCATGAGCGCTCTGCCACGCTCCTCGATCTGCCTGCGGCTCTCTCTATTCTTTTTCGACTTTACCGCAGGAAAAATAATATTATCAAGTATCGAAAGATTTTTCATCATGTACATCTGCTGAAAAATAAAGCCCATTTCGTCAAGCCTGAGCCTTGCAAGCTGCCTTTCACCAAGCTTTGCCGTTTCCCTGCCGTTAAAGAGCACCTCGCCTGCGGTCACTTTGTCCATTCCAGAAACGCAGTAGAGCAGCGTGCTTTTGCCTGATCCGGAGGGCCCCATGACAGCCACCATTTCACCCTCGCTGATCGTCATATCGATGTTTTTCAACACATTGTTCTGATGTTTGTTCACGATATATGTCTTGCAAAGTCCCTTTGTCTGTAAAACCGTATTCATTATGTTGTCCTCCCTATTCTATGCTTGCCGTATCGGAAGCCTTGATTGTTTTTGTGTAAAGCGCTGTCAAAAACGAGCCGATGACTGTCACACCGATGAGAATTGCCGGGCAGATCACAAATATTTCCAGCGTGTCAAAATCGCATTTCAAACCTGATATATCACCGACCATATTACCTACCCAATTCATCATTACATTGCTGATCGGCATAAGCACCGCGGTCGAAACGATGCAGGCAATGACCGATACGATCACAAATCTGAGCGAATGCTGCAGAATGATACTGCCGCCCCCGACGCCCACCGCCTTCATCAGCGCAATCTCGCTCTTTTCCTTAGAGATAAACGAACGCTCCATGAGTATGACGATCAATGCCGTTACGATCACAGTAATCACCATCATCATCTGTTTGATCGCAGTCATCGTATCGGACATTCCCGTAAAATTATTGATGTAATCCGGGGTCGAATACACCTTGTCGGTGTCCAGCAGGTCTTTAAGCTTTTCAATGTTTTGGTTTATCTGCTCCTTGTCGGGACTGCCGTCAAAGTGTATCTGCACGCCCATCACATTACTTGCCCCCTGATGTCCGAGGTCAAAATCTTTATATAGAAAAGCGGCGTTAGCGGCGTTGACGAACGAAGAAAATGTTCCCGTGATGATAAACTCATACTCTTTCTCATTTATGACTGCCGTTACCCTGTCGCCAATCTCTGCGTCCAGATTATCGAGAGTGCCTGCTGTTACGGCGATCTCGTCCGTCTTCTGTGGCGCGCTGCCTTCGTCTACATAGAGCGTGTCATTTGTTTCCCCTTTTATGACGCGGAAATCAACCGTTTCCGTTTTGTCTTCGTGTGATGTTGCAAACTGCGCACCCATCGTCATTGTGCATTTGCCGGACATTCCGTTATCGGCAAGAAGCATTTCGATATCTGCGATGATCTGCTGATACGTACTCTGATCTACAGCGACCTCTCCAAAGATTTCGCTCTCCATGATATGCGCTTCACTTGAGGGTACATCGAAGAAACGCAGTATTTTTTCACTTTTGAGTGTCAATGCAAAATTTGACATGATTGTCATCAGCAGTATGCAGAGCGTGAACACAACTGCTACGATGGAGAACTGCTTCGGTGAACTGATCACGTCATTGACCGAGAGAAACGCGGTCTGTGGCAGTTTTGACCGTCCTAAGCGCAAAAGGCTCTTTCTTCGAAAGCGCTCGCCCGTCTGACCGTTTCTTACTGCGTCGATCGGCGAGAGTTTATTGACTCTGCGTGTGCAGCCGCAGCAGAACAGCAGGATAATGATAACGACTGCCACAGCGCTTAAAAGTCCCATAAGAGTACTGTTTCCGCTGCCAAAAACGATATTTTTCGATACCGTTTCCATCATCATATCCCCGAGAGGGACAGAACAGAAATATCCTGTCAGTGCACCGATTACAGTAATGGCAAGATACTTGACGATATATAGACTTCTTATTCTGCCGCCCCCGATACCCACCGCCTTCATTACACCAATCTCACGAAATTCCTCGCTGATCGTAAATCCAATCGTGAAACGCAGCACAACAAAGGCTGTGAACATCAGCACGATGCTGATTATCATTAAAATATACGCAGAAAGCATATCATATAGATAAATACCCTTTCTTTCTTCCCGTGTGTAAACATATACACCGCTATAGTCCTTTGCAAGTTCCCTTATTTCATCCACATCCGACGTAGTTACATAAAACTGCCTGTTATTCATGATATGAGCGGCTTCGTCCTTGTCAAGATAGTCATAGTCAGCAGAGTTTATGATAAGATATGGGACAGCCGTGTTTCCCGAATCAAACAGTGCGCCTTTGAACCTCCCCATAAACTTAAGCGCAAGATGACTGTTGCCGACAGTAAGTTCCACTTCATCGCCTTCTTTTATATCAGTGTCCTGTAAAAAAGGAGCATTGGCATAAAAACAGCCCTTGTCTACGCTTTCGATGATATGATTGTTCTCATCAAAATAGTTGATAGCCATTTCATTATCGGAAATCAAACCGGCGGCATTCGTGAAATTATCAAGTTCCTTTCCGTTATACTTAAAATACTTTGAGCTGGTTACACACAGCCAATGCTCGGTCCTGATCTCCTTCACGGAAGTAAGCTCCCCAATCTTTTCCTCAAGATCGTTTTCCCCGCTGAACATCATCAGCACGGTGACATCGGGAACATCCGCCGCATTGAAATAATACTCAATACCGCCAGTCACGGCTACGATATTGTTCACCGCTGCTGCTGCAAACATGGAACACAAAATGACAAACAACAGCAGAATGATGTTCATGGTCCTTTTGCGTTTCAGGTCTTTTTTCAATATCCTCCAGAACATAGTGTATACCTCTTTTCCCTCATTTTATTTTCTCCATGTTCTGAATCATAGCATAGAAATTCTTAACAAGTCTTTAACTTTTGACAGAATATGAAAAAAGCATAACATCTTGTTTTCCTTCTATATGTTAGTAGTGTAATGCAACGGATTGTTTGACATTTGTGAAAGATGTTAGTTAATCGCCCACGTCACAAGGGAAGCCAAGCGCAGTTTCGCAAGGATCATGGATAAGGTAGTGGGAATGGATTAGCAGATGACAGCTGAATAAAGATTTACCCTTGTTATCTGCCCATAAGGGCAAAAACAAGGGTAAAGGATATATTTCATGGTTAAGCATACCGCAAACCTTGAAAAATAGGGGGAAAGTTAGAATATAGTTAGATAAATTTGAATTTACCAAATAATTATTCACATAAATTCACTTATTATTTGATAAAAACTCTACTATTTCTTCACTAATCTTTTCGTACTCATAATCATGAACATAATGCGGACAATCTAATTCTATATATTTTCCACCATTAACCTGAGAAATATACTCTATTGCAATTCTTCGCCAGGTTTCTTTATCAAATCCGGTTCCTCCCGAAGCATTTGAAACGAATAACAGCATCGGAAGTTGCGGAACTCCCATACTATCCACTTTTTCGGCATTTTCCTTCACTGATTCCATTTCATTAATCATTGTCTTAGTTGCTGTGCGGCTATAAAAAACAGCTTTGTAGATTTCTTTTTCACTGTCAGATAACGTCCCATGACATATTGCCTCGCTCTCTGCCAGACCGGGTATCAGACGAGTAACTCCTATGTCTGCCGCCAAACTTGCGACCTTCATAAGCGGGATATTGATTTTCATATTGTTATAATACTGTGGAACAGCCATATCAAGTCCAATAATTGCTGTGACTTCTTCAGGATATTTCTGCGCCCAATACAACGCTTCAAGTCCGGACATAGAGTGAGGGCATAAAACATACGGGGCATACAGCCCTGCCGCCTTCAGTGCGGTTCGTGTGTCCTCAAGAATAGAATCAATATCTCTGCTTTTATCAACAACGTCACTAAACCCATATCCGAATTTCTCAACCACAGCAATTTTATACTCATCACTCAAAAGAGAATATAAGGATTTGAAATCCAGTATCGGAGAACAAGTACCACTCCCAGACATAAAAACAAGCGTTGTTGCTCCTTCTCCCTCAATATAAACGCTCATATTATGACCATCAACCTCAACAATTTGTCCAAGGGGCAAAAGAAACTCGGATTCTTTCTTTATGTGAATTTTATGATTTATATATATTACCAACAGCAACACAATTATAATTGCAAAAATAATCAAAATAGTTTTCATAATTTTTCTATATTTTATGGCTTTCATATCTTCCTCCGTGAGCTAAATAAATCCCGATTTATCAAGTGAACATATCCATTTTTCAAATATAGTACAAAATCGTAAATAAATCTACCACTATCAACCCACACATTTTACACTGCAAGCGAAAAAATCACACCGCAAAGTCGCACTTTTTAATTTTTCCCCGGCTTTGTATCAAGCTCTGCAAGATGCTATCTATGTTCTTTGCGTTTTTGATACAAGCGATGAACTGCTACCATATCGGTGATGGAGAGCCTTCTAACCGTTTATTTCAATAAATAAAGTTTCTACAGTCAAAATTTTCTTGGTAAAATTGGGCGCATATTAGCTTAACTCCGCTTCTCTGAAGCTTTTGTCATTGAAGCCCCAGCATACTAATTCCAACGATTTAAACCGGTCGTCACTATATATTTCTGCTAAGCTATTAATATCTATTTTGAAATCTTCTGGTATACCTTTTTTTATTTTTATAAAAACTTTTACTGTTTTACCGGCTGAATTTTTTAGAAGATTAATCATCTGCTCATAATCTTCACTTTCGTACATTTGTTTTTTCAAATGATAAGTGGCATAACAATATTTCATCTGTTGAAAAACAAATCCATATGCTTCAATACTAATCAAACCGGACTCAAGATCTTCGGGATTATTATCTAATATAAATGGCAGCCTTATTTCCTCGTATATTGATTTTGTAAAATGCATGATACGACCTCCCTTACAAAAATCACGATTTATCGTGCGAATACAATGCCCGCCTTTCAATTAATCATACCATAAAAGCGTGAATAAATCTACCGCTCCCAGTTTCGGACTACACCTTACACCGCAAACGGAAAAATTACACCTCAAAAGCGCACTTTTTAATCTTTTCTCGGCTTTGTATTAAACTCTGCAAGGTGATATCTAAAAAATTTAATTATCCTTATATCAGGATAACACATATCAATTCAAAAGACATTAAACATTGAATATCTTTTGTAGAATTTTTCTTTTCGGCATATATTTGCTTTTTTCCCTGAAAGTCGTTATGATAAACATATAACGTTCAACATAAACCCATAAACGGAGTACGGCAGATGAAGATTTATGAATACCTTTACGATTATACAAATATCAGCTTTTCCTTTATATCCGATGATACAGAAAAAATCCTGTACTTCGATATAGAGACAACCGGATTAAATCCCAAATACTCAGACCTGTATATGATCGGATATGGATTTCAGGTTCAAAAGCAGTTTAAAATTATCCTGTTGTTTAATGACGACGGCTGTTCCGAACCGGAAATGCTTGCATATTTCAACAAGCAGGTATCCTCTTTTGAATATCTTGTAACATATAATGGCGATATGTTTGATATTCCTTATATTCTGGAAAAATACAGTCAGTTTGAGCAGAAAACGGATATTTCACGTTTAAACAGTTATGATATCTATCGTATCATGCGGCCATTCAAAAAGCTGCTTCATCTGAATTCCATGAAGCAGCACGATCTGGAAGACCTGCTGGATTATCGTCGTTCGGAATTTATACCCGGAGGAGATTTAATAAAAGAATACAGAGCCTATCTCACCTCCGGAAGCGAACATATACAAAATCATCTGTTATGTCATAATCGGGACGATATAGACGGACTGATCAGGATTACAAATATACTGGCACTGCATGAAATTTATTCCGGAAAGTTTGATGTTTTAAAAATGAATCAGGACGAAAATCAGGCCGTCTTTGTCCTGCAGGTTCCCAGACTGCCATTTCGTCTTACATATGGTCATCCAAACCTTTATCTGAATGGCCGGGATACAGAACTCAATGTCAGAATTCCCGTGCAAACCTGTAAACTGAAACACTACTTTGACGACTACCGCAATTATTATTATCTTCCATTAGAAGATACGGCAATCCATAAATCAATTGCAGAATATGTCGATTCTGATTATAAAAAAAAGGCGACAAAAGCAACCGCCTACTGTTGGAAAGAAGGAACCTTTCTTCCGCAATCTCATCCGCCTGTCGATCTATGCTACAAGCGTGATATCCATGAAAAAGAAAGCTTCCTTCTGCTTAGCCGGGATTTTCAGAATAATCCGGACGCACAAAAAGAATATATATGGAATCTTCTTAAATCCATCCGCTAAAAAAGGACTGTACCTTATAAACCAAAGCACAGTCCTTTTCTGATATTTATTCGGTTTATTCCTCTGCCTTCTCAGCTTCCGCCGGTGCTTCTTCAACTGCCGGTGCTTCCTCTGCAACAGGCTCTTCTACTGGTGTTTCTTCAGCTGCCGGTGCTTCCTCTGCAGCATGATCTTCCGCCGGTGCTTCTTCAGCTGCCGGTGCTTCCTCTGCAGCAGGCTCAACTGCCGGTACTTCTTCAACTGCCGGTACTTCTTCAACTGCCGGTGCTTCCTCAGTAACAGACTCTTCTACTGCAGGCTCCGTCTCTTCTGAAACCTTTTTCGGTTCCGGGGCCGGAAGCAGCGCCTTGATACTCAGGCTGATTTTCTTTTCATCCGGCTTGAAATCTACAACTTTTGCTTCAATCTCCTGCCCAACCTTGAACACATCTTCCGGTTTTGCAATATGTTCATAGGAAATCTGGGATACATGCAGTAATGCATCTACGCCGGGCTCCAGCTCTACAAATGCACCAAAATCAGTCATTCTGGCAACCTTACCGGTTACAATTGTTCCGACTGCATATTTTTCTTCTGCATTCAGCCACGGATTCGTCTCATCAAACTTCAGGCTCAATGCAATCTTTTCTCCCTTGATATCCTTGATAAAGGTCTTAACGACATCCCCTACCTTGAATACCTTCTTAGGGTTTTCAACTCTGCCCCATGACATCTCGGAAATATGAAGCAAACCATCGGCGCCGCCCAGATCAATAAATGCACCAAAATCCGTTACATTCTTGACGGTACCTTCCACAGTCATACCTACTTCTATTCTGTCAAACAAAGCTTTTGCAGCCTCAGCTTTCCGTTCCACGATCAGCTTCTTTCTGTTACCGATAATTCTTCTCTTCTTTGGATTCGGATTCGGGCTGAATTCTATCAGTTGGAATTCAATTTCCTGATTCAGGTATTTGTCCAGATTCTTTTCATACACATCCGATACAAGACTGGCCGGAATGAATACCTTGGTCTCTTCATAGGAAACATTCAATCCACCGCTGACAACCTGTACCACTTTACCGGTAATAACTTCTCCGCTTTTATACGCTTCTTCCAGTTTTTCATTTACCTTTTCCGCCAGAACTCTCTTATAAGAAAGAGAAACCTGTCCCTCACCGTCATTCGTCTTCAAAACCTTTACGGTAATCGGATCACCGACCTTTACATACTCAGTCAGGTCTGCATTCGGAAGATTCGTATATTCATTTCTTGAAATAACGCCATCGGATTTATATCTGATATCAACAACGATTTCATCAGGTTTAACACCAATGACTGTTCCTTCCACAATCTCTCCCTGTCTGATGGAAACCTTACTTTCATCATTTTCCAACATCTGTTCAAAACTCAACTCTGCCATGCTACTATGAACCTCCTCAATAATATAATCTGGGGTAGATGCCCCCGCTGTAATACCTACCCGACTAACGGATTCAAAAGTAGTCAAATCCAAATCAACGAGTGTCTGTATATAGTAAGTATTCTCACATTCTTTTTTGCTAATATCATATAGCTTCTGAGTATTAGAGCTGTTTCTTCCACCAATCACGATCATTGCATCCACCTGCGAAGCAATTTGTTTTGCCTCCGCCTGTCTGAGTGCAGTAGCGTTACATATGGTTTCATAAACATTAACATTATACAATTTTTTTCGAATAATATCAACAATATCTTTAAATTTATTATAATGAAAGGTTGTTTGAGACACAATACTATACTGCTGTTTTAAATTCCCTGCTTGTTCACCTGACGGAAAAACATGCGCTTTTGTTTCCAAACCCGCAACAAAGGCTTCCGCTTCCTCTGCCGATTGGATAATGACCGGCGGTCTGGTACACCAGCCCACAATTCCTTCCACCTCAGGATGCGAAGGATCCCCCACTATAATAATATTGGAACCTTTTTCACTGTCCGCATATACAATAGTATGGATTTTTTTTACAAACGGGCAGGTTGCGTCTATGATATTTATTTTTTTGTTTTCTAACAGCTGGTAAACTTCCTTTTGCACTCCATGAGAACGGATAATGACAGAACCCGTTTTCAGGTTTTTCAATTCCTCCGCATCTCCGATTACCCGTATTCCTTTGTCTGCCAGATCAGCAACCACCTCTTCATTGTGTATGATCGGCCCATAGGTGTAGACATTCTCTTTTCCTGTTTCCCGATATGCAGTCTCGATTGCCCGTTTTACTCCGAAACAAAAGCCCGCAGATTTTGCCAGAATAACCTCCATCTCCTGTTTCCTCCCTGCATTCTGAAGTATATTATTTTTTGGATGCCTCATCAATGATTGCGGCAACCACCTCTTCAATGCTCATATAGGAGCTGTCAATCAATACGGCATCCTCCGTCTGCTTAAGCGGAGCAATCTCCCGTTCCATATCCTGCTTATCTCTTGCAATGATGTCCGCCTCTATTTTCTCTAATACAGGCGTTTCACCTCTTTCTGACAATTCATCAAATCTGCGTTTTGCCCGGACCGCCGGGGATGCAGTCAGATATATTTTTGTTTCTGCATTTGGCAGAATATTACTTCCGATATCTCTTCCGTCCATAACAACGTCATGTTCTGCTGCAAGCTTTCTTTGCAAATCCAGCAGTTTTTCCCGGACACATAAAAGCGCAGAGGCTTTCGACGCCATATTTCCAACCTCTTCCGTACGGATCAGTCCGGTTACATTTTCATCATTCAGATAAACCTGCTGAACCCCGTTTTCATATTGAATGGATATGACAATATCTTTTATATCGTCAGCAACCGCCTGCGCCTGATCCGTATCCGTACCCTTCCGAAGCAGAAACAGGGCAACCGTCCTGTACATTGCCCCTGTGTCCACATAGATATATCCCAGCTTCTTTGCCACAAGCTTTGCGATCGTACTTTTTCCTGCGCCGGCAGGTCCGTCAATTGCTATATTCATTTGTCTGTTCCTCCATATTATCTTCTTTTTCTATGCAGGACAAGCCTGCAAGTCTTCCGGTAGACCATGCAATCTGCAGATTAAAGCCGCCGGTCAAAGCGTCTACATCCATAACCTCACCGGCAAAAAATAATCCTTTTACCAATCTGGATTCCATTGTAGACGGATTGATTTCCTTTACACACACGCCGCCTTTTGTAATGATTGCCTCATCAAAGCCTCTGAGTGCATGAAACTGTATTTCGAATTTTTTTATACAGTTTATCAGATGTATACGTTCCTGCCTCGTGATGGAATTTACCTTTTTAAACGGATCAATACCGCTTCGTTTCACAATGATATTAATCAGCTTTACCGGAAGCAGATCTGACAGGGCATTTCTGAAATCTTTATTTCTATATTTCTCAAAATCTCTTAAGAGCCTGTCATCTAACATCTGTTCGTCCAGGGCAGGCTTCAGATCAATGTACATTGTGATTTCTTGGTTTAAATACGGATGTATATAGGCTGATGCCCTTAAAACCAGAGGCCCGCTAATTCCAAAATGCGTAAACAGCATTTCTCCCTGTTCGTCAAAAATCCGTTTCTTACCTGATCTGACAGACAAAACAACATTTTTTAATGACAATCCCATCAGCTCTTTACAAAAGTCATCTTTTAACTCAAACGGGACCAGAGACGGCAAGGGTGCAATGACAGTATGTCCCAGTCCTTTCGCAAAGGTATATCCGTCCCCCGTAGAGCCCGTGAGTGGATAAGAGACCCCTCCGGTCGCAACAATGACTGCGTCTGCATAGAGTCTCCTCCCATCTTTCAGACAAACCCCGGTTACCCGTCTATCCTTACAAAGGATATCGGTAACCGTTGTATTTTGCAGAACCTGAATATTGGGATTTCTATTGATCAAGGTTTTGAAAATCCCGATGACATCTGAAGAATGATCGCTGGCAGGAAACACCCTGTCTCCCCGTTCAACCTTCGTCAAAAGCCCGGCCTTTTCAAAAAACTCTATGGTGCTTTGATTGTCAAAGGCATAGAAAGCACTGTACATAAATTTGCTGTTCGTAACAACAGAGCGAAAGAAACGATCCTCCTCACAGGCATTTGTCAGGTTGCATCTGCCTTTCCCCGTTATAAACAATTTTTTTCCCAACCGGTCATTTTTCTCCAGTAACAGTACCTCCTGCCGCTCTCCGGCAGTAACGGCTGCCATCATGCCGGCAGCACCGCCGCCAATGATAATGATTTTTCCCATTACTGCATCCTCTTAATTTCAGAATCCGGAACCGCCGCAATCAGGCTGCATTCCTCGTCTAATATCAGATCAGGATCAATATCGCTGATAATCTGGTTTCCTTTTTTTATAACAATAACATTCATCTTATATTTGTTTCTTAAATCCAGCATCCGGACAGATTTTCCAACCCACTCTTTTCTGACACCGAACTCCACGATATCTATATGGGCTTCGAGCTCAAACAGCTCATGAAAACTAGGATAAAGCAGTCTCTTTGCTGTATTAATACCTGCTTCCTTTTCCGGATAAATTACCTGATCCGCTCCGACACGAAGCAGAATCTTCGCCATCTCATCACTGTCGCATTTCGCAAGAACATAAGGAACTCCTAGCTCTTTCGCCGTCATAATGGTTATGGCACTGGCTTCTATACTGTGTCCCATAGCAACCACCACGCCGTCAATATTGTCTAAACCGACTTCCTTAATGGCTTCTGCATCCCGAACGTTAATATTGACGGCACATGTTACCTGATCTGAAATTCTTTTAATACATTCGGGATCGTTATCGACTGCCAACACCTGTGCGCCTGCATCCATTAACGTAAGGGCAACACTGCTGCCAAATCTCCCTAATCCAAAAACTGCAAATGATTTTCTCATATTTCCTCCTGAAGCTTATGATCAAATAATCTATTTTAACCTACAATAATCGTTTCTTCCGGATAATGCAGCAGATTCTTTCTGCTGTCCTGGGTATTAAATGCAATTGCCATAGAAATCGGACCAATCCTTCCAAGATACATACAAATAATAATCATGATTCTTCCGGCTGCATTGAGGGTTGTCGTCACATCTCTTGATAATCCTACAGTTGCGATTGCACTGATTACCTCATATAAGCTATCCACAAAACTCAGATTATTGGTTGCAAGCAGTAAAATCGTCATAAGCATAACTGTACCAAAGCTGATAAACACAATCGTAACTGCTTTTTTTACAACCAGCATCGGTATACTGCGCTTCATCACAACAATTTCATCCCGTTCTTTAATCATAGACAGAAACGTAAAAAATAAGACTGCAAATGTTACCGTCTTGATTCCGCCTGCGGTTCCGACCGGAGACCCGCCAATAAACATACAGAACATGCAAAATAAGGCTGTGTGTTCCTGTAAACCGCTTTGGGAAAAGGACGAAAATCCTGCCGTTCTTAATGTGACTGACTGAAAAAAGGAGTTTAGAATCTGATCTCCCGTGCAAAAGCCTCCAATCGTTTCCGGATTATTCCGTTCAAATAAGAAAATGACAAGCGTACCGGTGAGAATCAACAAACCGGTCATGCAGACAGCAAGCTTGGTCTGAAGCTTCATGCTGTTCCAAAACATATGCGGCCGGATTTTCTTTTTCCGAATTTCACTGAATATCTCCAGAACATCCCACCAAACAACAAATCCGATTCCACCCATTATGATTAAAAGGGAAGTATTGATCAGAATCAACGGATCAGATGTATATGACATCAGGCTTGCGTCACCTAAAATATCTATTCCTGCATTACAAAAAGCAGAAATGGAATGAAATACAGAATACCAGATTCCTCTTAATACGCCGTAATCTTTACAAAAGGAAAAGCAGTAAACAAAGGCGCCAAGCGCTTCAATCAAAAGAGTTCCTTTAAAAACCCGGATTGTAAATCCCAAAAGGCCCTGCTTTGTATTCAGATTATAGGCATCCTGCATCAGTATCGTATTCTTCAAGGTAATTTTCTTTCTGAATAACAACATTAATAATGTGGTAATGGATACGACGCCAAGTCCTCCGATCTGGATTAAGAGCAGGATCACACATTTTCCGAACAGGGTCCAGTGTGAAGCAGTCGTAACAACCGTTAATCCTGTCACACAGACAGATGTCGTGGCTGTAAACAATGCGTCCAGTATTCCTGTCGTTTCACCCTTTACAGTCGAAACCGGTAATAACAACAGTAACGTCCCTATCATAATTGTAAATAAAAAACCAAGTGCAATAATCTGTGTGGTAGTAAAACTATGTTTTTTCATTTTGAATCTCTTTCAAGGATCTCTGCATGCCTTATATATAACATAAAGAGACAGAACACAACTGGTGTCCGTCTCTTTTTGTTTATATGTTCTATGAGTTATACAGGATACGCTTTGCTTTCATCATCCACCAAAGACACATCTACTTTTGTTTTCTGTGCTTCCCTCAGCTTGAAATAATCAAGTGCAACCTGCGGGAACAATGCATAGGACAAAACATCCTCATCCTGTTCTTTATACTGGATCATTTCCTTCTCAATCTTATCCAGCTCATTTTCAATCAGATCTGCCGGACGGCAGGTAATCGGTTCCTTATCACCGATAACCTTCTTTCTGACCTCCGGATCAACCGGCTTTACAGACTGACCGTATTCACCGGCAACCAAAGCCTTCGATTCCTTTGTACACATCTTGTATCTTTCGCCTGTTACAACGTTCAGCACTGCCTGCGTACCCACGATCTGACTGGAAGGTGTAACAAGAGGCGGTTCTCCATAATCCTTACGCACTCTCGGAACCTCTGCAAGCACTTCGTCAAATTTATCTTCTGCATTCATTTCCTTCAGCTGTGATACAAGATTGGACAACATACCACCCGGAACCTGATATAACAGGGTCTTAACATCAACGCCCATTACCTTTGGATTCAGCAATCCGCTCTTTAACCATTCTTCTCTCATCGGCTTGAAATAGTCGGCAATCTCAGCCAGCAGATTCTGGTCGAACCCAGGATCATATTCCGTACCTTCAAAGGTCTTTGCCATAACCTCGGTTGCCGGCTGGCTGGTTCCAAGTGCCAATGGCGACATTGCCGTATCAATAATATCACATCCTGCTTCAACAGCCTTCAGATACGTCATGGAAGCCACACCGGATGTATAATGTGTATGAAGCTGTATCGGAAGGCTGGTACCCTCTTTTAAAGCCTGTACAAGTCTGGTTGCTTCATATGGTACAAGCAGACCGGCCATATCCTTGATACAGATGGAATCTGCTCCCATATCTTCTATCTTCTTTGCCATATCTCTCCAGTAATCCAACGTATATGCATCGCCTAACGTATAGGAAAGCGCTACCTGTGCATGTCCCTTTTCTTTATTACATGCCCTGACTGCAGTCTGGAGATTCCTGATATCATTTAAACAGTCAAAGATCCTGATAATATCAATACCGTTTGCAATTGATTTCTGGACAAAATATTCCACTACATCATCTGCATAATGGCGGTATCCCAGAATATTCTGTCCACGGAACAGCATCTGGAGCTTTGTTTTCTTAAATCCGTCTCTGAGCTTTCTTAATCTGTCCCACGGATCCTCTTTCAAAAATCTGAGAGACGCATCAAAGGTTGCTCCGCCCCAGCACTCCACGGAATGATACCCTACCTGATCCATTTTATCAATGATCGGGAGCATCTGTTCTGTCGTCATACGGGTTGCAATCAAAGACTGGTGTGCGTCACGTAATATTGTCTCGGTAATCTTTACCGGTTTTTTATCTGCCATTTCTAACCCTCCTGTATAATTTGCATCTGTTATTTTCTTTATCTGAACTGATATTGTATATTGATATTCCCTTTGTCATATCAGAATTAGATTCCAAAGATTGCAAGGAACGTACCTGCTGCAACTGCAGTACCGATAACACCTGCTACATTCGGTCCCATCGCATTCATCAAAAGGAAGTTCGTCGGATCATACTGTGCGCCTACCTTCTGTGATACTCTGGCTGCCATAGGAACAGCCGATACACCTGCAGAACCGATCAATGGATTTACTTTTCCTTTGGTTGCCCAGCACATTAACTTACCAAACAGGACACCGGCCGCCGTACCGAATGCAAATGCCACAAGACCAAGGAATACAATCTTTAAGGTACTGATCTGCAGGAATGCCTCTGCGCTGGTGCTGGCACCGACGGAAGTTCCAAGCAGAATAACTACAATATACATCAACGCATTGGATGCTGTTTCCGTCAGCTGTTTTACGACTCCGCATTCCCTGAACAGATTTCCCAACATCAGCATACCGACAAGCGGAGCCGTGGTTGGAAGAATCAAAACCACAACAAGCGTAACAATCACAGGAAAAAGAATCTTCTCCAATTTTGTTACAGGACGGAGCTGCGGCATCTTGACCAACCGCTCTTTCTTCGTGGTCAGGGCTTTCATAATCGGCGGCTGGATAACGGGTACGAGTGCCATATAGGAATATGCAGCTACGGCAATCGGTCCAAGCAGGGTACCTCCCATTCCCAGCTTTCCTGCAAGGTAAATGGATGTAGGACCGTCTGCACCGCCAATAATAGAAATTGCCGCTGCTTCTTTTGCATTAAAGCCCATCAGGAATGCAAGAAAATATGCTCCATAGATACCGAACTGTGCCGCCGCACCTAAAATAAAGCTTTTCGGATTGGCAATCAGCGGACCGAAATCCGTCATCGCACCTACGCCCATAAAAATCAGGGACGGAAGGATACTCCACTCATCCAGCAAATAAAAATAATGTAATAAACCACCTTCAGCCATTATGTCCGGAAACATATTAACCAAAAACATACCAAATGAGATTGGAACAAGCAGCAGTGGTTCAAAACCTTTGGCAATTGCAAGATACATGAAAACAAAAGCTACAAGAATCATCACGTAGTTTTTCCAGTCAAGATTTGCAAAGCCGGTCTGACTTGCTAAATTTTGCAAAACGTCTATAATACTACTCATTTAGTTGTTTCCTCCTATCAGATTTTTTATCGGCAGATTAATTCAGAGTTGCAAGAGTATCTCCTGCTTCAACCATTGCGCCAACAGTAGTATCAACGCTTGCTACTGTACCATCTTCCGGAGCCACAACTTCATTTTCCATCTTCATTGCTTCAAGAATCAGAAGAACCTGTCCCTTCTTGACTGCATCTCCAACCTTTGTTTTGATATCAAGGATTTTTCCAGGCATAGGAGCTGCTACCTTTACGGAACCTGCTCCCACAGATTTTGCTGCAGGTGCGGCAGGGGCTGGGGCTGGGGCTGACGGTGCCGGTGCTGCTGCAGGTACTGCTGCAGGTACTGCTGCAGGTGCCGGTGTGACGCCTGCGGCCAACTCCTCTACTGTTACATCATAAGATGTTCCGTTTACTGTAATTCTATAATTCTTCATAATCATATCCTCCTATATTATCTTCTAATTCTTCTGATTGGACGGGCAACCATCTTATCATTGCTTGGATAAATGATCACCGGTTTTACCTCCGGCGCCGCATCGGATGCCGCAGCAACCGCTGCAGTTATGACGGCTACCAGTTCCGAGTCATTCATCATGCTGGCACCTGTCTGCGTATTAATAATTTCCGTAACCACGCCGACAGGTTTTTCTGTCTGTCCTGTCGAATCTTTCTGATCCGGTTCTGTTTCTTCTGCAATCTTCTTTTGCTTTTCAGCCTTCCTTGCTTCTCTGGTATCCTTATCAAATAACAGCGGAACATATTTCAACAGAGAAATAATAAAGGAAATAAAGATCAGTACAATAAATACAATGCCCATACCGATGATCGTATTGACACCCGCAGCCTTCATTTTTTCTGCAAAAGTCTGTACATTTACGACCTCATACTCTGCAACCTTATACGGATAAACGCCCTGCTGTGCAAGAGAACTCTTTATTTCTTCCTCATCCATTCCGTATTCAGAATTGATATAGTACAGCTGCCAGTTATATAAAGGCAGATTGCTTTCCAGTGTTACGTTAATCTCTATATCGGTATTTTCACATTCCGCATATAAGGTACAGATGACCATATCTTTATTTTCTTTAATCTCGTAATCACCGGTAAAGGAAATGAATTTACCATAATCCTCCTCCATCTGATACAAAACGCTGATAGCATCTTTATCAAGCTGGGAAAGACCCGTTTCATCTCCCATACTCATGACATAATCGTAGAATTCCGGAATTCCCAGCGAATCCAGATAAAAAGATACGGAATCCGTTGCATATTGTGCGATCTCCTGCTGGTCATATTCAAACTCTACTGTCTTCTCATTGGATCTGCATCCGGCGAAAGCAAAAGCGACAGCTAAGATCGACACTATGAATAATATTTTTTTCTTCATCCGGTTGTCACTCCTTTTATATTGTACCATGCTTCTTATATGGTCTGTCTTCTCTCTTAGAAAGGAGCATCTCCATGGCTGCAATCACTCTCTTTCTGGTTGCATCCGGCTCGATAATATCATCTACATAACCTCTTGCCGCAGCGGATACGGCACCGGAAAGCGCCTCTGTATACTCGGCTTTCTTTTCCTTGATAAATGCAAGCTTATCCTCTGCTGCTGCAAGCTCATCATCATATATAATTTTAACAGCCATCTCCGGTTCCATGGTTCCGATCACTGCACCGGGCCATGCAAATACCATGTCCGCACCAAGCGCCTTGGAACCCATAACTGTATATGCCGTACCGTAAGCCTTGTCCATCAAGACTGTAATCTTTGCAGCCGTTGCATTGGAATATGCATAGGTCAGCTTTGCAAGTGCTTTGGATATCGTTTTTTCTTCTTTCACGGTAGCCGCAAATCCTTTAACATTTACAAGCGTAACAATCGGAATATCAAAGGAATCACAGAAATTAACAAATTCTTCCGCCTTATACGCACCTGCAGTTGTGATTACATCCTCCTGATTTGCAACGCATCCAACGGTCACACCGTTTAACCGGATAAAGGCCGTAATAATGTCTGCTGCAAAATCTTTTTTTACTTCTAACAAAAAGCTTTCATCGGAAATATTCTGTATTACCGCTCTTGCATCACCTGACAGACTGTCCAGATTCGGAATGATTCTGTTCATGTTATCATTGGTCGGATTTACCTTTCCTTCATCCTCATTACAGCATGGCAGGATATCAACAAGCGTTCTGACAGCTTCTAAAAGCTCGGTTTCCGTTTCGAACACTGCGTCTACATTCGCCGTATTGACGCTGACATATTCCGCTGCCGAAGTATCCAGTTTGCTGCTGTTGTTCTCATCCAATGCATTTGGACTATTGACAAACAGACTGGCGCCATCCTTCATCATGAATGTAAAGTCGGTCAAGGTCGGTATCAGGGCTGCACCGCCGCCGCAGGTACCGAAGATAGCCGTAATCTGCGGAATCACACCGGAAGCCATAGATTGTTTCATATACAGCTCGCCAAATGCATTGAGCGCATCCGTTGCTTCCTGCAGTCTCAAGCCTGCACAATCAATCAGACCAATGACCGGCGCACCCATTTTCATTGCCATATCATACAGATTGGAAATTTTTTTTGCATGCATCTCACCGATGGAACCGCCTAATACAGTAACATCCTGGCTGTACACATAAACTAAATTACCATCGATAACACCGTAACCGGTGATGACACCGTCTTTCGGAGTATCCTTATCCTGAATGTTAAAATCGGTATTTCTTGCTTTTACATATGCACCAATTTCAACAAAGCTTGCGTCATCAAGTAAAGCGGATATCCTGTCACTTGCTGACAAACTGAGTTTGTTGCTCATTTTTAGCCCTCCGTTTAATTTATTTTATGGATAGAATATGCAGAAACCTGTAATGATCAGATTGGCCTGCACATTATGGTATATCCAAATTATGCCGAGTATCATTGTAGAGCATTTAGACATATATTTCAAGTATAAATATACAGGATTTTCCTCTAATCTGCCAGAACTCCCCTGTTAGAAATCAGATAATCAATCAGGGAAATTATTGTCAGCGCCAAAGAGGCATAGATCAGAATCTGCTCTGTAATATGGATCCCATTACCGGGAAGGTTTGCAATCAGAAAACATACCATTACCATCTGCACCACCGTTTTGATTTTTCCCCATATGCCGGCGGCGATCACGGTTCCCTTTTCCGCTGCAATCAGACGGAATCCGCTGATGATAAATTCTCTTGCTATGATTATGATCACAACCCAGGCAGGAATCCTTGCCATATCCACCAGTGCGATCAAGGCCGAGCACACAAGCAGCTTATCAGCAAGCGGATCCATAAATTTTCCGAAATTGGTAACCAGATTGCACCGCCTTGCAATCTGCCCGTCCAGAGTATCCGTAATGGCTGCCGCTATAAAAATTCCAAGTGCCACCCATTTGGCCCAGCCCGTATCTACATACATAAATACAAGAAAGAACGGGATCATGATGACTCTTAATATTGTTAACTTATTTGGTAAATTCATCATACGATTTCTCCTGTTATATCATATTCATTGGCATCTGTAACAAGCACCTCAACAAATGTACCGGACATCAGCTCATAAGGCGCCTCAACAAATACCATACCGTCTACGTCCGGTGCATCTCTGTAGCTTCTTCCCACATAAATATCTTCATCCGGCAGATATCCTTCAATCAGAACTTCCAGTTTTTTTCCGACAAGCCTCCGGTTCTTTTCATAAGAAATCTCCTGCTGGAGAAGCATGATTTCTTCCCGCCAGGCTTCCGCCCTGCCGCTTTCTATCTGGTCGGGATATCCTGCTGCCGGAGTTCCTTCCTCCGGAGAATAGGTAAACACACCCAGCCTGTCAAATTCACACAAATCAATAAAATCCATCAGAGATTCATGCTGCGCCTGTGTTTCGCCCGGAAATCCGGAGATGATTGTCGTACGAAGCGCAATATCCGGTATTCTGACCCTGAGGGTTTCTATCAGATTTAACAGGGACTGACGGTCTGTCTTTCTGCCCATTCTCTTTAATATGGCGTCCTCGGAATGTTGGATCGGTATGTCAATATAGTGGCAGATTTTCTTTTCCGCTGCCATAACCGTAATCAATTCTTCTGTAATTTCCTCCGGATAACAGTATAGCAGACGGATCCATCTAATGCCTTCTATCCGGCACAATCCGGTTAACAGTTCCGGCAGCTTTTTCTCTCCATACAGGTCGGTTCCATACAACGTAGTTTCCTGTGCCACAAGCACCAGCTCTCCGACACCGGATTTTGCCAGCTTCTTTGCCGATGCAAGCAGTTCCTCCATCGGAATGCTCCGATATCTGCCACGGATATATGGTATAATACAGTATGTACACCTTTTATTGCAGCCTTCCGCAATTTTCAGATATGCCATGCCGGCTCCGGTAGTCAGAATTCTGTCCCCACAGCCTTTCGGCATATAATCAATCGTATCCAGGATCGCTGTTTCCTGTTTTTCCAAGGCAGCAACGATCTTATCATAATTGACTGATCCGATAATGGTATCAATCTCCGGAAGCTCTTTTAAAATCTCATCCTGATATCTCTGGGACAAACAGCCGGCCACAATCAGTTTTTTCAGCTTTCCGGTCTGCTTCAGCTTTCCCATTTCAATAATCGTCTGTATACTTTCCTCCTGCGCATCCCTGATAAATGCACAGGTATTGATAATGACGGCTTCCGCTTCCTTTTCATCATTCGTGATTTCATGCCCCGCCTGATATAACAGACCCAGCATGGCTTCACTGTCCACCAGATTTTTATCACATCCAAGCGATATCAACAGTACCTTCATGATTCCTGATCCTTTGCAAACGCCTGTATCTGTATGGATTCCACGCAATTCTTCATCAGCATGGCAATCGTCATAGGTCCGACGCCGCCCGGTACCGGCGTGATAGCTCCCGCTACCGGCTCTACAGATGCATAATCCACATCTCCGCACAGTTTATTGTTCGCATCTCTATGTATGCCTACATCTATGACAACTGCACCTTCCTTTACATAAGATGCATCTATCATTTTAGGTTTTCCGACTGCAACCACCAATATATCTGCCCGCTTGCATACATCCCGGAGATTTTTGGTTTTGGAATGACATATGGTAACGGTTCCGTTTTCGCGCAACAGAAGCATTCCCATCGGTTTACCGACAATATTGCTCCTTCCTATCACTACGCATTCCTTTCCCTCGATTGAAAAACCGGAACGCCGGATCAGGGCAAGCACTCCCGCCGGCGTACAGGACACATATCCCGGCTGGCCGATGCTTAAAGCTCCGACACTCATAGGATGAAATCCGTCCACGTCCTTTTTCGGGGAAATGGCCCTGATAATCTTATCCTCATCAATATGCTCCGGTACCGGAAGCTGAACCAGAATTCCATTTACCCTGTCATCCCCGTTCAACCGCCCAATCAGGTCAAGAAGCGCTTCTTCCGTTGTTTCTTCCGGAAGCTCATAGCTTTCAGACCGGATCCCGATATATTCACACGCCTTTTTCTTATTTCCCACATAGACTGTAGACGCCGGATCATCTCCGACCTGAATAACCGCAAGACAGATTTCGATTCCCTGTTCCTTCAGTTCTGCAACCTTTTCCTTTAATTCATCCTTAATCTGTTTACTGATCTGTTTTCCGTCAATAATCTGTGCCATTTATCTCTACCTCCGTTTAGAATAATCCGCTGATAACCCCGTTTGCATCCACATCAATTCCTTCCGCAGCCGGCACCTTCGGCAGTCCAGGCATTGTCATGATTGAGCCTGTGACTGCAACCACGAATCCGGCACCTGCGTTCAGATAGACCTCTCTGATCTGTATATCAAAACCGGATGGCCTGCCGAGCCTCGTTGGATCATCTGACAAAGAATACTGCGTCTTTGCCATACAGACCGGAAGCTCTCCATACCCGAGTGCCGTAATCTTTGCCAGTTGCTTCTTTGCAGCAGCGGTGTATGTCACTCCGTCTGCACCATATATTTTCTTTGCAATCACGGAAATTTTATCTGCAAGGGACATCTCATCCGGATAGAGAAGCCTGAAATCCGGTTTTTTATGCTCCAGTACGGCAAGCAGTCTGGATGCAAGCTCAATTCCGCCCTCGCCGCCTTTTTCCCATACCCGGGCCAGTGCAAAGTCACACCCCTTTGCTTCTACAAATTCTTTTACATAATTTACTTCCGCATCCGTATCCGTTACAAAAGCATTCAATGCAACCACAACCGGTATGCCGTATAACTGCAGATTTTCGATATGCTTTTCCAGATTTACAATTCCTTTTTGTAACGCCTCCGGATTTTCGGCGTTTAAATCCTCCTTCGGCACTCCGCCATTATATTTTAAGGCCCGGATTGTAGCCACCAGAACGACGGCATCCGGAGAAATTTCCGTCTTTCTGCATTTGATATCCAAAAACTTTTCCGCTCCCAAATCGGCACCGAAGCCCGCCTCGGTAATTGTAATATCAGAAAGCTTCATTGCAAGTCTGGTAGCCCGGACTGAATTACAGCCATGGGCAATATTTGCAAAAGGTCCCCCGTGTACAATTGCCGGAGTATGCTCCAAAGTCTGAATCAGATTCGGTTTCATTGCATCCTTTAAGAGAGCGGCCATTGCGCCCACCGCTTTTAAATCGGCTGCCGTTACAGGATTTCCCTCCAAAGAATACGCCACAATGATTCTGCCAAGCCGTTCTTTCAGATCCGCCATATCCTCTGCCAGACACAGAATTGCCATAATCTCAGAAGCAACGGAAATGACAAAATGGTCTTCCCGGACAAATCCGTCTGTCTTCTCGCCCAAACCGACGACAATATTTCTTAATACCCTGTCGTTCATATCCATGCAGCGTTTCCACACAATCTGTCTTGTATCAATATGCAGCTCATTTCCCTGTTGGATATGATTATCAAGCATAGCTGCAAGCAAATTATTTGCAGAGGTAATTGCATGAAAATCTCCCGTAAAATGCAGATTCAGGTCTTCCATCGGAACCACCTGTGCATAGCCGCCTCCGGCAGCACCGCCCTTTATTCCGAAACAAGGCCCAAGCGAAGGCTCACGCAGTGCAATCACAGCCTTTTGCTTCAGCTTCCACATAGCCTCTCCAAGCCCTACCGTCACGGTCGTCTTTCCCTCTCCGGCCGGAGTCGGGTTGATTGCCGTCACAAGGACCAGTTTTCCGTCCGGACGGTCTGCGACTTTTTCTTCCAGACTGTCAGAAAGCTTTGCCTTATATCTGCCGTATAACTCGATATCGTCCTCCGTGATACCAAGACCCGCAGCAATCTCCCGGATGTCCTTCATTTCTGCCTTCTGTGCTATTTCAATATCTGTAAGCGCCATGTTTCTTTCCCCCGTATATGTATTAATAATATTCCTCAATATATTCGTCAAACTGTTCCTGGGACATCATGATCTTTCTGGCCTTCGTGCCCTCTTCCGGACCGACTACGCCTGCATCAGCAAGCTGGTCCATGATTCTGGCCGCCCTGTTGAATCCGATCTTAAACGCCCGCTGCAGCATACCGATGGATGCTTTTTCTTTTTCTATGATAAATCTTCCTGCCTCAATAAAATATTCATCCTTATCACTGCCGCCGGAAGTACCGGATGTACTTGCCGCCCCTGCTGAAACAATAGATTTGGAGATTTCATCGTCATAGCTGCCGACTCCGTTTTGTTTCTTCAGGAAATCTACAACAGCCACCACTTCTTCATCAGATACAAACGCTCCCTGTACGCGTACCGGTTTTGGATATCCGGTCGGATAAAACAGCATATCCCCTTTTCCGAGCAGTTTCTCCGCTCCCACCATATCCAGAATCGTTCTGGAATCTACGCCGGAGGATACTGCGAATGCGATTCTGGAAGGTACATTCGCTTTGATCAGGCCGGTAATGACATCGACAGACGGACGCTGTGTAGCAATGACAAGATGAATGCCTGCAGCTCTTGCAAGCTGGGACAATCTGACGATTGCATCCTCCACCTCTCCATGGGCAACCATCATCAGATCCGCCAGCTCGTCCACGATCACAACAATCTGCGGCATGGCAGCCAGCTTCTCATCATCCACGTCCCCGGACGCCTTTGCCTGTGCTACCTTCTCATTATAGCCCTGTATATTTCTGACATTATAATCGGCAAATGTCTGATATCTTCTCGTCATTTCTTCTACGGCCCAGTTCAATGCACCGGAGGCCTTCTTCGGATCCGTCACAACCGGAATCAGAAGATGCGGAATTCCGTTATAGCAGGCAAGCTCCACCATTTTCGGGTCAATCATGATAAGCTTTACTTCCTCAGGCGTCGCTTTATACAATATACTCATGATCAGGGTATTGATACAGACGGATTTTCCGGAGCCCGTGGCACCTGCGATCAGAAGATGCGGCATCTTCGCTATATCCGCTGCAATTACCTGTCCGCTGATATCCTTACCGACTGCAAATGATATTTTTGATTTGGAATTTTTAAAATTTTCCGACTCAATCAATTCACGGAATGATACCACGGAGGTTTCCTTATTCGGTACCTCGATACCGATTGCCGCCTTTCCCGGTATCGGCGCTTCAATACGGATATCCGCAGCAGCAAGATTCAGCTTGATATCATCCGCAAGCCCAAGGATTTTACTGACCTTTACGCCCTGTTCCGGCTGCATTTCAAATCTGGTAACCGCAGGCCCGCAGCTATAATTGGTAATGGTTACGTTGACGCCGAAATTTTCCAGCGTATTTTTTAACTTAATTGCCGTTGTCCGGACATAAGCGTCCCTGTTAGAGGTATTTCCTTTCGGAAGAGGTGCAAGCAGATTCGGCGTCGGATATTTATATCTGGCCCCCGCCTTATAGCTTTTTTCTCCGTTTGCTTTCTGTATCTGGCTTTCAACCCTCTTTACTTCCTCTTCTATACCGGTTTTTTCACGGTTGATGTTTCCGATGGCTGTAAACGAAGCATCCCCATATGCATCCTCCTGATCTCCGGACAACCGCTCAGGATACAAATTCCCGTTCACCGCACCGGCCAGCACATCCTCCTGATTTCTGCTTTTCCTTTCAACCGGCTTTAACTGTACAGTCTTTCTTTGCCGCTCCGTTTTCCTCGGAGAATAATGGTCTTCCTCCTGCATGACAATCTTTTCAACGCCGTTATCAAATCCGGCAAAATCCTCGCCGTCCAGCTTGAGCTCATGCACTTCATCATCAATCGCAAAGAAATCCTTCGGCCGTTCCTTTTGCTTACTGTCATAGACCTTGAGATTTTTCAGATTCGTCTTGTTCTTTCTGACCGGTTCCGACTCAAGATTCCTTGTTTGTCCGGCGCTTTTATTATCCGGATCGTCTTCATACGCTTCTTCCCGTTCAAACAGGCTGTCCTTCCACTTTTTGAAGGTATCAACAACGGAAATGTTGGTAATCAGGATAAACATGATCAGGGCGGCAATCGCCATGACAATACAAACCCCCGGAATACCGATGGCAGAACGGAACAGGAAAAAAATACCGCCGCTGACCAGACCGCCTCCGTCATGGTCATGATAACCATCCAGATAAAGCTGTTTGACTGACTGGAAATTTTTCTCATGAAGCAGCTGGCTGAGCATGGAAACCAATATCAGCACAACGCCTGTGTAAATCACTTTATTTCTGACTTTTTTATGAAAATGATTCGATATCAGAAAAGCCGAAGACAAAAACAGATAAACCGGAAGCACATAGGCCGCAACGCCAAACAGGCCGAACAAAAAACCGGATATGGCATTCCCGACCACTCCGCATTTTCCAAAATTCGCAATGATCAAAAATACAGAAAACGCCAATATAACAAGAAGTATTACCTCAAGTCTGACTTCATCATTTCTATCTTCTTCTGCCGTATTTTTCCTTTTCGGATTACTTCTGCTCTGATTCGTATTTGAACGATTTGGTTTCTTCTTCGTGTTTGCCATCTTTTTCTCCTACAGTACAAAATAACATACAACTGAAATTATTCCAGCGCATAAACAATAAATTGAAAATCCCATAAATTTATTCTTTTTTACCATCAGCAGCATTGCTTTGATGCAGACATATCCCACAACTGCCGCAACTGCCATGCCAACGATATAATTTGCCACTTCCGCTTTTGTCAGGGACGCCGCTGCAAGATCCGGTATCTCAAGAATACATGCGCCTAAAATTGCCGGAATAGACATGATAAAAGAATACTTCACTGCAAATTCACGGCTGAATCCGCAGGCAAGCCCTGCCGTAATCGTGCTTCCGGAACGGGATATGCCCGGAAGTGTGGCAATTCCCTGTGCCAGACCTACAAACAGGGAATTTTTATATGTAGCAGTGGAGGCATCCTTCTCTCCACTTTTTAAACGGTCTGCGATAAATAATATAAAGGAAGTGATGCACAGACAGATTCCCGGCACTAACAGGGTATTGCCGGCATTTCCGATATATTTTTCAAAAGGCAGCGCAATGACCATGGTGACCAGTGTGGAAACAATCACAAGCAGGACAAAACGCCTGTATGGTGTCGTAACGATTTTACGATAGGATTTTTTTTCTTTTGAAAACAAATTGGCAGCAAAAACCCCTGCATTCCGTAAGGCCGTTCCGATAATGGCAAACCCCTCTATGATCAGCTCCCCGATATCTTTCCTGTATATGATAAAGATAGCAAGCAGGGTACCGAAATGCAGCAGAATATCAAATAATATTCCGGTATCTGTATTGACGCCAAAGATATTTTTAAAAATTGCGAGATGTCCGGAACTGCTGACAGGAAGAAATTCCGTTGCCCCCTGTATGATTCCCATAATGATTGATTCCAATAAGGTCATACTCTCTGTCTCCTTTAAAGATTCCCCTTTTACTCTGCCATTTTACTATTATTTCCGGAATTTATCAAGTCATATAAGCATTGAAAAGCATCCTGCACGCCTCCTACTCTGTCTATGATTCCGGCGGATACGGCTTCATTTCCGACAAGCACGGATCCTATGTCTTTTGAAAGCTCATGTGTATTAAACATAATTTCCTTTAATCTTTCCTCTGTAATGTGGGAATGCTCTGATGTAAACCGAATGATCCGGTCCTGCATTCTCTCAATATATTCAAAATTCTGTTTGACACCCAGTACCGTTCCGTTCATTCTGATCGGATGAACCACCATCGTCGCAGTCGGCACAATATAAGAAACCTTACCGGATACTGCAAGCGGGACTCCGATAGAATGGCTTCCGCCAAGCACAAGGGTTACAACCGGCTTGCTTAAGGACGCCAGCATTTCTGCAATTGCAAGACCTGCTTCCACATCTCCTCCGACTGTATTTAACAGTACCATCACGCCTTTGATGCTGACATCATCCTCTATGACTGCCAGCTCCGGAAGCACATGCTCGTATTTCGTGGTCTTGGTATTTTCCGGCAGATTATCATGCCCCTCAATCTCACCGATTACATTCAACAGCAGTATATTATATTTATCTTTATTTCCATTTATGATGATCTGACCGTTTTCTTTAATCAGTTCCTGCCTTTTCTGCTCCGTATCTTTTTTCTGCTCTGCATTCTGAGTCTGTTCTGTTTCCATAGATTTTACCCCCATATAATAGATAAGAAGAACCTGAGTTCTTCTTATCTATTATGTGTGCAAATCTATTTTTTATGTAACGGGGATCTGTATGGAAACACGGTCGTCACAGACTTTCCCATTCCATCATATCCCTGTATCCGTTTATACGATCAAAAGCATTACAATACCAGTTCGATCTCGTTTTCATCTAACAGCCGTTTATATGGTATATAATTTCCTTCTATGGCTTCACCGTTTAATTTCATACCCGCGCAACCGCTTTCATGTCCGTTCGGATTCAGTACCCTGATATGAAGCTTCTTACCACGATACATTTTTTCAATCTCGAATTCCTTCCAATCGGACGGCACTGCCGGAGCAATCTTAATTCCATAGAAATCAGGCCGCATTCCCATAATTCCTTCTACACAGCCTACCATACAGGTAGACGCCGTACCTGTCAGCCAGTGTACATGCGCGCGTCCCTCGAACGGACTTCCGACAGATTCCGTAAATTGTCCATGGCAATACGGTTCCAGTTTTCTGATCTCCGCTCTGTCATTCATGGAAGCAGGTGAAGATTCGTTAAAATATTCAAACGCCCGGTTGCCATGTCCCATCAAAGCCTCCGCCAGGATAATCCAGCCCTGCGGCTGAGAAAAAATACCGGCATTTTCTTTGGTTCCGGCATTGAACAAAAGCATTAAAGCGCCGTCAAAAGCGTGCTCCTTATAAGGCGGATACATCAGCCTGACTCCGTATTCCGTATTCAGCTCTCTGTGAACGGACTCCAAAGCCAGTTCTGACTGCTCTTTCGTTGCAAGTCCGCTGATTACGGCCCAGGACTGAGGATTTAACCACATACTTGCTTCTGCATCATGTTTTGACCCGATCACCATGCCGCCTTCTTTATAACCCCGGATATATCTGTCATCTTCCCAGCATTTTTCCTGAATGGTCTGCCCCATCTGATATTGGATTTCATTGATATAATCAATATATTCCGTATCTTTTTTCATCTCTGCAAAATATTTGATTACTGACATGGCATAATAAAGCTGCATTGCCACGAACGCAGATTCTCCGCGCTTACCAAGCCTCAGACAGTCATTCCAGTCCGCATGCAGACCTGCCGGCATACCATGATCGCCCAGCCGGTTCATGGAAAACTCAATGGCGCGTTTTAAATGCTCATATACGGAACCTTTCCCGCCATTGGCAAATACAATCTCTTCATCAATAAAATCCACATTGCCGGATTCGGCAATATATTTATAAATCGTCGGGAACAGCCACAGCGCATCATCTGCCCTGTATGCCGGATGCCCGGTTGCACGGACATAGGACTCATCATCCGGAGTATCCTCAAATCCTGCATTATGGTCAAATTTAACAAGCGGCAGGCCGCCTCCGTTATCGACCTGGGCTGACAGCATAAACCGGATTTTTTCCAGCGCCATATCGGGGTCCAGATGGATAATTCCCTGAATATCCTGTACCGTATCCCTGTAGCCATATCCGTTTCTGAGCCCGCAATAGGTAAAGGAAGCCGCACGGGACCAGATAAATGTCATAAAGCATTGATAGGAATTCCATGTATTCACCATATGATTAAAGGATTCGCTTGGTGTCTTTACCTGGAAATTGGCCAGTTTCCCATGCCAGTATTGTTTCAGTTCCGTAAGCTCTTCCTGACATTTTGCCGCTACGTCCTGATATCTTCCTATGACGGCATCGGCAGCCTCCGTATTCTTCATACCGACAATGAATGCAAACTCCCTGCTCTCCCCCGGCTGCAGTGTGATCTTTGTCATAAGAGCCCCACAGGCATTGGAATTGTAATTCAACCGGTTGCCGCAATCTCCGTTTATAACTCCGACAGGGTTTGCATATGTGTGATATCTTCCGAGAAATTCTTCCCTGTCACCGCAATAGGAACTGATATCGCTCCCCGCAAGAGCAAAAAATCTCTTATTGACGCTGCTTCCATTTACTTCGTTGTTTACAACATTCTCATTGATAACCTGCATGATCTTATTGTTCACAAAATAAGTTCTGGATATAAACAACGTATACTGCAAATTCACCTGATCCTGCTCATAATTGCAGTCATTCGTAAATTCACAATATCCCGTAACAGACAGGTTTCTGATACGGTCTGAGCTGTTGGTAAGCTTCACTCTCCATACCTCATGGGTCTGATTCAAAGGCACATAATACAAAACCTCAGAATGAACGCCGGCATACTCTGCTATCATATTGGTGTATGCGGTACCGTGATGGCATTCGCTCTTATAAACAGATAAATCCTTTCCTACCGGCTGCCAGGATGCAGACCAGAAATCGGCCGTATCATCATCCCTGATATACACATATCTTCCGGGCTGGTCAAACTGATTGAAAATATATCTGATGATTCTTCCGTTGGCACCCGACTTTTCAAAACTATATCCGCCTGCATTGTTGGAAATGATGGCTCCATATTCCGGTGAGCCCAGATAGTTGGCCCACGGTGCCGGTGTATCCGGACGGTCAATCACATACTCTTTATTCTTCTCATCAAAATACCCATATCTCATACACAAAAACCCCCGCAATTGAAATTATGATTCAACCGTTACATCTGTCTCTTTTTTTCTGTTTGCATCCTTTAAGCTCAGGCTGATCCTGCCTGCTCTCTCATCTATCTTAATCACTTTTACTTCTACTTCATCTCCGACGGAAACAACATCCTCCACCTTATCCACTCTGCGGTCAGACAGCTTGGAAATATGAATCAGTCCATCCTTATTCGGCGCCATGGACACAATCGCACCGCAATCGAGGATCTTAACTACCTTACCGGTATAGTTTTTGCCTACCTCCAACGGTTCCACGATCATGTTGATCATATGAACGGCCTGATCCATACAAGCCTGATCTACGCCGCATACAGAAACTCTGCCGTCATCATCAATATCAATTTTGACGCCGGTTTCCTCAATGATCGAATTGATCGTCTTTCCTCTTTGTCCGATGACTTCACCGATCTTTTCCGGATCAATCTTAATCTGTACAATCTTTGGTGCATATTCATTCAACTGCTTTCTAGGCTCTGCAATGGCACTGCTCATTACGCCGTCCATAATAAACAATCTTGCTTCTCTGGTTCTTGCAATCGCCTCTTCAACAATCGGCCTTGTCAGTCCGTGAATCTTGATATCCATCTGAATTGCAGTAATTCCGTCATGCGTACCGGTTACCTTGAAATCCATATCTCCAAAGAAATCCTCAAGGCCCTGAATATCGGTCAGGACAATATAATCATCATCCGTATCTCCGGTCACAAGACCACAGGAAATACCTGCAACCATCTTCTTAATCGGAACGCCTGCAGCCATCAGGGACATACAGGAAGCACAGGTAGAAGCCATTGAAGTGGATCCGTTGGATTCAAACGTCTCAGATACGGTTCTGATTGCGTATGGGAACTCTTCCTCAGACGGCAGGACAGGGAGCAGGGCTCTCTCAGCCAGAGCACCATGTCCGATCTCACGACGTCCGGGACCTCTTGACACCTTGGTTTCTCCTACAGAATAAGACGGGAAATTGTAATGATGCATATATCTCTTGGATACTACATTCTCATCCAAACCGTCTACCTTCTGAATCTCTGACAGAGGCGCAAGCGTTGTAATATTACAAATCTGCGTCTGTCCACGGG
Source organism: uncultured Coprococcus sp. (assembly GCA_947632705.1). Taxonomy (GTDB): domain Bacteria; phylum Bacillota; class Clostridia; order Lachnospirales; family Lachnospiraceae; genus Coprococcus. The sequence continues at coordinate 34,670 of CANRQE010000003.1, forward strand.
TAAACATGGCGGAGCCATGTACTCTTGGTATAATATCAACCTCTGCTGCCAGCGGACGGATCTCATTGATTGCACGTCCATCCGGTCTCTTATGATCCTTCAGAATCATTTTCCGGACTGTCTTCTTCTGATACTGATATAAAGCTTCAGGAATCAGTGCAAGCCATTCCTCATTATCGGCAAAGGCCTCTTCAAACTTTTCACGAATCTGACGGATATTCTCCTCGCGCACCTGCTTTTCATCCGTAAATACGGCAACCTCCATCTCAGCCGGCGGAACAATCTCCTTCATTGCAGCAAACAGCTCCTCCGGAATTGCACAGCTGATATATTCATGCTTCGGCTTTCCAACCTCTGCCACAATCCGATTGATAAAATCAATAATGGTAAGATTGACATCATGCGCCTTGTAGATTGCCTCGATCATCTTTGCTTCCGGAATCTCATTCGCACCTGCTTCAATCATGATAACCTTTGTGCTTGTAGATGCGACTGTCAGCTTTAAATCACCCTCCGCCCACTGTTTCTGGGAAGGGTTGATAACAAACTCTCCGTCAATCATTCCGACCTGCGTCATCGCACATGGTCCGCAGAACGGAACGTCGGAAATTGCCGTTGCAATTGCAGAACCGAGCATCGCAACAAGCTCCGGTCTGCATTCCGGATCTACTGAGGTTACAAGGTTATCCAACGTCACGTCATTTCTGTAATCCTTCGGGAATAACGGACGCATCGGTCTGTCTATCACTCTGGAAGTCAGCACTGCATTCTCGGATGCTTTTCCTTCTCTTTTATTAAAACCGCCCGGAATCTTACCGACTGCATACAACTTTTCTTCATATTCCACACTCAGCGGAAAAAAATCAATTCCCTCCCTCGGCTTCTCAGATGCTGTAATGGTAGACAATACGGTGGTGTCGCCGTAATGCATAAACGCCGCACCGTTTGCCTGTGCAGCAACTCTTCCGATATCCACTGTCAATGTCCTGCCGCCAATCTCCATAGAATAGCTTTTAAATTCTTTACTCATTTTGTTTTTCATCTCCTAATATATTTTCTCTTGTACAAGACGTCGAAACAACTATAAAAACCACCTGTCCGATGATTTTTATAGAAGTCTCGAGTTGTCTTGCCACAATCTTTAATATTTTATCATATCAATTTACCAAATACAAGGAAAATAAGGCAGAAAATTTTGTTTTCTATGGCATACCCAAACTGTATGATATATCATCTTTATTTTACACAAGTAATTTAAAAATGCCTGAGAATATGAATCGGAGTTCATAATCAGAATCCGATTTTTTCTCAGGCATTTGTGATTCTGTTTTGTATTTTCGTTAATTAGTTATTACATTTTTGCGGTCTATTTCGTTACGGCAATACTCTTTCCGTTCTTGTCGTAATCCCCTAATGTCTTGCCGTCATATGCTCTGACTGTATATTCATAGGTCGTACCGGCTTTTACTGTGGTATCTGTGTAGGACACCGTGCTTCCGCCGTTTACAATTGCGAGCCTGTCCCAAGAACCACCCTTTACTCTCCTGTATACATAGTAGCTGTTGGCTCCGCTTACCTTACTCCAGCTTACCTTCACGCCGTTTGATACCTTGGTCGGCGTGTTCACGGTTGGCTTACCAAGGGCTGCCGTTGTGGCTGGGATCGTGATGCTCTTGCCATTCTTGTCGTAATCCCCTAAGGTCTTGCCGTCATATGCACGAACCGTATACTCATAGGTTGTGCCGGCTTTTACTGTGGTATCTGTATAGGACACCGTGCTTCCGCCGTTTACAACTGCAAGCCTGCTCCAAGAGCCGCCCTTTGTTCTTCTGTATACATAGTAGCTGTTGGCTCCGCTTACCTTGCTCCATGTTACCTTCACGCCATTTGATACCTTGGTCGGCGTATTCACGGTCGGTTTGCCAAGGGCTGCTGTTGCGGCCGGAATCGTGATACTCTTCCCGTTCTTGTCGTAATCTCCTAACGTCTTGCCGTCATATGCACGAACCGTATACTCGTAGGTCGTGCCGGCTTTTACGGAAGTATCTGTATAAGAAACTGTACTTCCGCCGTTTACAATTGCGAGCCTGTCCCAAGAACCACCCTTTACTCTCCTGTATACATAGTAGCTGTTGGCTCCGCTTACCTTGCTCCATGTTACTTTGACGCCATTGGAAACCTTGGTCGGAGTATTCACGGTCGGCTTGCCAAGGGATGTCGTTGAAGAGGCAGGGATTGTGATGCTCTTGCCATTCTTGTCATAGTCGCCTAATGTCTTTCCGTCATATGCTCTGACTGTATACTCATAGGTCGTGCCAGCTTTTACGGAAGTATCTGTATAAGACACCGTGCTTCCTCCATTTACAATTGCGAGTCTGCTCCAGGAACCGCCCTTTGTCCTTCTGTATACATAGTAGCTGTTGGCTCCGCTTACCTTGCTCCAGCTTACCTTCACGCCGTTTGATACCTTGGTCGGTGTGTTCACGGTTGGCTTTCCGATACTTGTTGTGGAAGCAGGGATTGAGATGCTCTTGCCGTTTTTGTCATAATCTCCTAACGTCTTGCCGTCATATGCTCTGACTGTATAGTCATAAGTAGTGCCGGCTTTTACGGAAATATCCGTATAGGATACCGTGCTTCCGCCCTTTACTTCTGCAATCCTGCTCCAGGAGCCGCCCTTTATCCTTCTGTATACATAGTAGCTGCTGGCCCCGCTTACCTTGCTCCATGTTACCTTCACGCCATTTGATACTTTGGTCGGCGTATTCACGGTTGGCTTACCAATGGTTGTCGTTGTGGAAGCCGGAATTGTGATGCTCTTGCCGTTCTTGTCATAGTCTCCTAAGGTCTTACCGTCATATGCACGAACCGTATACTCGTAGGTTGTGCCGGCTTTTACGGAAGTATCTGTATAAGACACTGTGCTTCCGCCCTTTACTTCTGCAAGTCTGCTCCAGGATCCGCCCTTTGTCCTTCTGTATACATAGTAGCTGGTCGCTCCGCTTACCTTGCTCCAGCTTACTTTGACGCCATTGGATACCTTGGTCAGAGTATTCACGGTTGGTTTGCCAAGGGATGCCGTTGAAGAGGCAGGGATTGTAATGCTCTTGCCGTTTTTGTCATAGTCGCTTAATTCATATCCACCTGATATTTTGAAATTGAAATATCCTCGAACCGTATACTCATACGACTGACCGCCTGAAGCACTTTGATCCGTATAGGATAATGTATTTTCTCCAGTTACAGCTGCAATTTTACTCCATGAACCTCCTTTCGTTCGTCGATATATATAATACCCGTCTGCGCCTATGGATTTGCCCCAGGAAACTTTCACGCCTGATGAAACCTTTTCAGGCGTATTCACTTTCGGCATATTCAGTAATACAATTAAATTTAACTTTGTATTTTGGCTGGTATCTACACTGTCGAATCGGTTCCCACAGCAAAAAACATAACCAAGATTTAGATTCTTCCTGATATCCAGGGAAGAAAGATTATTATTACTACATGCAAGCCCTTCCAAATCCGGACATTTTGAAATATCCAAATTGCTTAATTTGTTGTTATCACAATATAAGGTAGATAATTTTGTATTATTACTTATGTTTAAGCTGCTTAATTGATTATCAATGCAATAGAGTGCTTCCAACAGCCTATTCTTGCTTACATTTAAACTTGTTAATTTATTACCTGAACAATCCAACTCTCTAAGCTGGGTATTGGAACTGACATTTATACTGGTTAATTCAGTATTAGCGCAGTGAAGAATTTTAAGCAGCGTATTTTTGGAAACATCCAGATTTGTTAACTTGTTATCTGAACATGTTAACATTTCCAATTTTTTATTTTGACTGACATCCAGACTTGTTAATTTATTTGAGTGACACATCAAAATACTTAGTTGCAGATTTTTACTGACATCGAGGTGACTCAGATTATTATTATTGCAATACAATCCACGCAGTCCTGTATGTTTACTGATATCCAAGGTTTTTAAATGATTATTGTCACACCACAACTCCCGCAATTTCAGATTTTTACTGATATTCAGTTCACTTAAATTATTACTATCACAAAATAATTCTGCTAATTCCGTATTTTTACTGATATCCAGCTTGCTGAGATTATTATGACTGCAATCCAGTTCTCTCAAAGCCAAATTCTTACTCAAATCCAAACTGCTGATTGCATTTCCTTCGACACCATTATTCCCTAAATAACCAATTTTTAAATCCGTTAATTCCACATTCTGAGTGACATTCAGACTTGTTAAGTGATTATTAGCACATTCCAGAACCTGTAAATCTTTATTCTTACTGACATCCAGTTTACTAAGATTATTGTTGCTGCAATATAACTCTCTTAAAAGAAGATTCTGACTGACATCCAGACTACTGATTGCATTTTCCGACTGATCAGGAATTATAGCTACTTCGCCACAAGATAAAATCTTCAATTGTGTATTCTTTGTTACATCCAAACTTGTAAGCTTATTTCCTGCACAATACAAATACACTAATTTTGTATTTTTACTCACATTCAAACTTGTAAGCTTATTTCCTGAACAATATAAACTTTCGAGATTATAAAAAATCTCAATGCCTTTCAAACTAGAAATCCCTTTTTCGCTACAATAAATTTCTCTATGATTCGAAATTTCACTTTGTGACAGCTTCCCGTTCCCATCTGTATCAATTTCATCCTTTACATACTGTCTGAATACAGCATCCGGAAAGTTTGCCTCATTGATCGCAACATCTGTTGATGCATATGCCACAATCTCATTTTCTGCCGAAAGCGCCTGAATCTCGGCTTCATTGCTTTTTTCTTCCGATGTCAGAGAGTCTTCTGTAACTGTGTTTGTTTCTTCTGTCTTGACTTCTTCGGCTGCAGCATCTTCTGTCCAATCCATTTCCGGCCCATCAGATAATGCTTCCTGATTTTCTTCCGGCTCTGCGATTTCTGTCTCCGCAGCTTCTTCCGTCACATCTTCTGCAGCCGCAAATGACACACTGCCCATGGCCGGACAGCTAAGAAGCATTGCGCCCGACAAAGCCGCTGCGAGTACACTCTTCAAGAATTTTTTTCTCATCCTGTTTTTCCTCCATTCTGCTATATTAGCTTTCAATGTCCTTTCAGCATCATCTTTTGCTGAAAGCTTTGGGAAAATCAAAGAAAAAGCAGACCACATAAAACCGCAGTCTGCTACAACTCCGATTTCTCACCCGAATACCTTAAGATGACAGCCTGCACTGCCACCTTAAAGATATTCTGTGAGAAATCAAGAACAGGGTGCTAAGTATGCGTCCACACTCATCACCCTGTCATATATTCTGAAGGTTCTGACCCCGCCTGACCGGTACACATTCCCTACTTGTAAATCATGTATATTTACGTTAAAATAAGGTTGTGTGTATCGCAGACTTTGTCTGTATTGTGTGGTACTCTTTCTACCATCCTTGCCCTGAGAGGCTGGCACCTTTCAGGGTGGTACACCGTTTATGTTCTTGAAATCTCATGGTTTATTTTACCATAGTATGCTTCTTTCTACAAGTACTAATCCTGGAATTCAAACGAAAAAACCGCCTGTCATAATGACAGACGGCAGTCTTTTCATACTGATAAAGCAGCCGGATTATTTTCTTAATCCAAGACTCTCGATCAAAGTTCTGTAGCGCTCGATATCCTTACTCTTCAAGTATGCCAGCAGATTTCTTCTCTGTCCGACCATCTTCAGCAATCCGCGGTTAGAATGATGATCCTTCGGATTTGCCTTAAAATGCGCATTCAGATCATTGATTCTTGCAGTCAGAAGTGCAATCTGTACCTCTGTTGATCCGGTATCATTTGCATCCTTCCCATACTTTGCGACAATCTCCTGCTTCTGTTCCTTTGTTATCATGATAACAATCCTCCTTTATCATATACATGGCATGTACTGAGCAAAAGGCTGGAGTATCCTTAAACTAAGCACAAGCTGACTTTGTGTATCGTATCACAGTTTTTTACAAATGTAAACCTTTTTATTTATTTATACCGTCTTTGCTTATTTTTTCGTTGAATCAGTTTTCTGAATCATATATAATAATGCTGAATATGAAATGTTATTTATTTTTCTTAAAAAATATCAATACCACAAACAGGGCAAGGAGTATACATTATGGCAGGATCAACTTTCGGAAACAAATTTCAGATTACAACATGGGGAGAATCTCACGGAAAAGCACTGGGAGTCGTAATAGATGGCTGTCCGGCAGGGCTTCCGCTTACTGAAGCCGATATCCAGCAGTATCTGAACAGACGCAGACCCGGTTTTTCCCTGTTTTCTACTCCCAGAAAGGAATCTGATACCGTAGAAATCTTATCCGGTATATTTGAGGGCAAAACAACAGGCACGCCTATTTCCATGCTTGTAAAGAATACCTCCCAGCATTCCGGAGATTATAGTGAGATTGCTTCTTATTACAGACCGGGGCATGCGGATTATACCTATGATGAAAAATACGGATTCAGAGACTACCGGGGCGGCGGACGTTCCTCCGGACGGGAAACCATCGGCAGAGTAGCCGCCGGCGCCATCGCCGCAAAGCTGTTAGGTATGCTGGGCATATCTTTTACCACCTATGTAGCATCCGTCGGAACCGTTAAAATAAACAGGGCGCATTTTGATGCTTCTTATATTGCCAAAAATGATCTGAATATGCCGGATCCTGACAGTTATCAGGCTGCATCCGAACTTTTGTCAGACGTCATGGCTGACAATGATTCCATTGGATCCTCTGTTGAATGTATCATTCATGGGATGCCTGCCGGCATTGGCGAACCTGTATTTGATAAGCTGGATGCCAGTCTTGCAAAAGCCATTATGTCTATCGGGGCCGTAAAAGCGGTTGAAATCGGAGACGGTACGGAAGTATCTGAAAATCGCGGTTCTTATGATAATGACCGCTTTATCATGCAGGATGGAAGAATCACAAAGAAAAGCAATCATGCCGGCGGCATACTCGGCGGCATCAGTGACGGTTCTGACATTCTTCTGAAAGCACACTTTAAAGCAACCCCTTCTATTGCAAGCCGACAGCAGACGGTCAATCGTGAAAAGGAGAATATTGAAGTTTCCATCAAAGGACGGCATGACCCGATCATCGGGCCAAGAGCCGTTGTAGTGGTAGAAGCAATGGCAGCATTGGCCATTTTGGATCTGTTAATAGACAACATGTCTTCCCGTGTAGACAGCCTGATTGAGTTTTATAAGAAATAAAAATGGGAATTTTACGATTTGTTCTGTTCCTTGTTTCTGAGTCTGGTGGACACATACATACCCAGACTGATGATAAAGATACCGCCAATCAGATTTCCGATCGTCACCGGAATCAGATTCGCGCCAAAAAAATGACTGCCTGTTAACTGTTCCCTGATCTGTTCCGGCGTAAAACCATACAGCTCACAGGCCTGATTGACATATTGCGGATTGGTAGACGCCAGCATTCCGGCAGGGATATAATACTTGTTCGCACCACAATGCTCAAATCCCGCAATCACAAATGCCATGATTGGGAAGAACGCTCCGAACAGCTTTCCTATTGTATCCTTCGCAGAAAGGGTCATTAAAACAGCAGTACAAACAAGAATATTACAGAGAATTCCTGAACATAAGGCCTCTGAAAAATCCATCTGCACTTTCCCCATGGCTACCTTAATCGTATATGCTCCTAATCTTCCGCCGGAATAATGAAACTGACCGGAACAAAAGACCAGATATGCGATCAGGATGGTTCCCAGCATGTTGCTGAAATATACTACGACCAGATTACGCATCATCTGTATCAATGTTATCTTTTTATCGAAGAGCGCCAGTGAAATCAGACAATTTCCTGTAAAAAGCTCACTGCCGGTCATAATGACCATCATCAGCCCAACAGGAAAGACCACTCCTGCAATTGTCCGGGCAATTCCAACATCTGTAATATTATGTACTGCAAGGTTAGACGCAACTGCTCCAAGTGCAATAAATATACCGGCGAAAACGCCCTTTATAATCATCTTTAACAGATTCAGATTTGCTTTATCAATTCCAAGATTAATTCCATTTTCAACAATCTGTGCGGGAGTATAATAATGATTTTCCAAATGCTCCTCCTAATATAATCTATGCTCTCGGATGCGCCTTTCTGTATTCTTCCTTTAAACGGCTCTGCTTACTGTTCAGGTAAATCTGCGTTGTAGAAATATCAGCATGTCCCAGCATTTCCTGTACAGCTTTTAAATCAGCTCCGTTATTGACAAGATGGGATGCAAAGGAATGCCGAATCATATGTGGTGTAATGTCTTTATCGATTCCTGCTTTTGCCGCATAATGCTTAATAATCTTCCAAAAGCCCTGCCTGGTCATCGGAGTGCCTTTACAGTTTGAAAACAGATAATCACTGTCATGGCACATACCTTCTCTTACGCCATTCAGATAGGCCGTCAGCGCATTCTGTGCAGCATCTTCAATTGGTATAATCCTGGATTTATTCGCATCATGACATTCCACATAACCCATTTTCAAATTGACATCCCGAACCTTTAAGGTTACAAGCTCTGTAACGCGAATACCTGTTGCATACAACAGCTCAAGCATAGCCCTGTCCCGAATCTCCTTTGGCGTTGTATTGCCGGGCTGCTCTAACAGCTTATTTACTTCACTGATTGTCAAAACATCCGGTGCCTTTTTCTCAATCTTTGGCGGTTTCAGGTGCTCAGACGGATCAGCTTGTACAATCCCCTCGCGCAGTAAAAAATTAAAAAAGGATTTAATCGATGCAATATTTCTGGAAACAGTAGCGACAGACATTCCCTGTTTCTCAATAAAAAGAATATAGGAATTCAAATTGGTCTCATTTATCGAACGAATATCATCATTTCCCATGCTTTTAAAATAATTTGCAAACTTCAGCAAATCTCTTTTATATGACGCAATTGTATTATCGCTGGATTTTTTAGTTGTCCTCAGATATTCAACATACTGCTCTATGTAAATCTCCACTATTTTTCCCCTTATTATGTAGACTAATTTACATTATAAATACAATTTTCAATAAAATCAAACATATTTTTTTCAAGAAAAACCAAAGTTTTGTGCGTTCTTTACAAAATGCACCAAATCATGTATGTTAAATAAATTATGTATACCACATATTGTTAAAATTTTTTTAAAATATTTTTATTGCAAACATTTCCAAAAAAGCGTTCACAAAAATAATTGCAACTACAATTAATTTATTTATAAGAGAATTATGTAACTTTGGATATGGAAGCTCCTGTTTGTCTTGCGATTCCGCCATTGTCAGCTTTAAAACAATATTATACAGAGTCACAATAACCAAAGCCAGAAAGAAATATAAAATAGTCGGAAACAGACCTTCCAACATGGTTTTTACGGAAATCAGAATACCCAAAGCGGCTCCGGACAAAAAATCAATCAGGCCGTCCCAAATTCTCCTGTTTGTGACCATTCCGATATATACGAGCAGTATGACCTCTATACTTCTTCTGACCATAAGGAGCACGATATCTGAGGGTTCCTGAACATTCATCTGTTGAAATAAAAACCGGACATCATTCAGACAAAAATTTGCAAGGATTGTTCCGGTCAGTATTCCAAAATAACATAAGAACAGATTTTTTAACTTCATTCGCACACCGCCCCAGCATAAAATAAAATACGAGAACAACATTGTCCTCGTATTTTATATGAAAAACCAGACGGAATTATAACCATACAAAACAACCGTTCTCATCATTTTGCAAATTCCGCTTTATAGGCATAGACTGCAATCAGTGTTTTGGAATCAACAATCTCCCCGTTTCTGATCAAATCCATAATCTGCGGCAGGGAAAAGCTTTCCACCTGAATGAATTCATCTGCATCACGATGCATTCTCCCCTTCCGTAAATCTGTCCCGATAAAAACAGACGTCCGTTCATTGCTGGTTCCGATTGCAAGAACCGTTTCCGTCAGAAATGTCAATTTCCCGGCTGCATATCCTGTTTCTTCCTCCAATTCCCGTAAAGCACAGTCCATGGCCGATTCATGAGGCTCCATACAACCTGCCGGAACTTCATATGTCACTTTATCAATCGTATTGCGATACTGACTGACCAGAATCAGATTGCCATTTTCATCCACCGGCAATACGCAGGCTCCCGGTACATGATCAATATAATCATATACAACCTGTCTTCCATCCGGTAATTTCAGATAATCATTATATACATCAAAAATATGGGCATGATACGCCAATTCCTTTTTTAATCGAATAAATTTCATATATCTCCTTCATACAGAACATACTTTTATCTATTGACTGTTTTGATTGTTTCTGATTGAAAAAACAACCCGTAAGCTTTCAGCTTACGGGTTGCCTTGTTATTTTGCGTAATCTACTACGCGGGACTCTCTAATAATATTAACTTTAATCTGACCAGGATATTCCAGTTCATTCTCAATCTGCTTTGCAATATCTCTTGCCAGTAATACCATATCAGAATCACTTATGTGCTCAGGAACTACCATTACACGAATTTCTCTACCTGCCTGAATAGCAAATGTCTTATCTACGCCCTTATAAGAATTAGCAATTTCCTCTAATTTCTTAAGTCTTGTCGTATAGGTCTCCAAAGTCTCTCTTCTTGCGCCAGGTCTGGCGGCTGAAATTGTATCCGCTGCCTGTACAAGACATGCGATCAAAGATTCAGGTTCGACATCACCATGATGGGATTCAACCGCATTGACAACGATTGCTGATTCCTTATATTTTCTGCATAAATCAGCACCAATCTGAATATGGGAACCTTCCATCTCATGATCGACCGATTTACCAATATCATGGAGCAAACCGGCACGCTTTGCCATTTTGATATCAACACCTATCTCTCCGGCCAATAAACCACATAACTGTGCTACTTCAATCGAATGCTTTAATGCATTCTGTCCATAGCTCGTCCTAAACTTCATCTTACCAAGAAGTCTGACTAATTCAGGATGAATACCGTGGATCCCCACTTCCAGGGTAGCGGCTTCACCTTCCTCACGCATCATGGTTTCAACTTCCTTCTGCGCTTTTTCTACCATCTCTTCGATTCTTGCCGGGTGGATTCGTCCGTCAACGATCAGCTTTTCAAGTGCAATTCTTGCGACCTCACGTCTGACCGGATCAAAGCTTGATAGGATGACTGCTTCCGGTGTATCGTCTATAATCAGATCAACACCCGTCATTGTCTCTAAGGTACGGATATTCCTACCCTCTCTACCAATGATCCTTCCCTTCATTTCGTCGTTTGGCAACTGAACAAGTGAGATTGTTGCTTCAGATACATGATCTGCCGCACACTTCTGTATGGCGGTAACAACATAATCTCTAGCCTTCTTGTTCGCTTCTTCTTTAGCTCTGGTTTCTAACTCTTTGACCATAACTGCTGTTTCATGCTTCACATCATTCTCAACAGTCTTTAATAAGTATTCCTTTGCCTGTTCAGAGGTTAAACCTGAAATTCGTTCCAGTTCCTGCAAATGCTTGGCCTGAAGCTCTTCAATCTTTGCTTTCTGCTTTTCAAGCGCACTTTCTCTGGATGCCAGACTGGCTTCCTTCTTTTCAACTGCCTCCGCTTTCCGGTCAATGTTCTCCTCACGGGCAAGAATCCGTTTCTCCATCCGCGAGAGCTCACCACGTCTGTCCTTGACTTCTTTCTCAAGTTCATTCTTGGTCTTTAATGCATCTTCCTTCGCTTCCAGCATAATTTCACGCTTTTTTGCTTCAGCACTCTTTTGAGCCTCATCTATAATCTCTCTGGCGGCCACTTCTGCCTTACCCAGTTTTGCTTCTGCAATATTCTTACGATATGCAATAGCCACAAACCATGTAATGACAATCAGTGCCACTGTAATACAAATATAGATTACAATTAACCATGGACTCACAGGAGCACCTCCTTATTAAGTTTTCATTGTACGGAAAATACAACATTAAAAGTTTAATATTTTTAACTTGTTATGTCAAGCAAAAACATAGAATTCCTTAACATTTTTTTAATTTAGGACAGAATCAGCTGAAAAAAGGACATCATTCAGGCATTGTCTGAGTGCAGAATATGAATATCCCTTTCTGATATAACAGGCAAAAATCTTCTCCCGCTGTTCCCGCAGTTCTTCCGGCTGATATCTTCTCAGAATACTTGCCTTCAACCCCTCATATTCATCCGGCAGATCCAATTCTTCAAAGGCCTTTTCTATCACGGATAAACTGATGCCTTTTGATAAAAGCTGATATCTGATCTGTTTTCTGCTTTTTTTCATAAGGTTGTTCCGGATAAAACCGCAGACATATCTGCCATCATCCAGATATCCATAGGTTTTCAGCTTATCAACCGTATCATCAATAATATCCGGCGCATACCATGCATTCTCCAGCTTTTTTCTGATGTCTGCCTCGCACTGTTCAGAATACTGCAAGGCAGAAAGTGCACGATTCATGGCTCTTCTGGGCAGATACTCCTTCCGAAAGGCTTCCAACCTCTCATCTGAGATCTCTCTGCCCTCTTCCAGCTGCATTCTTTTGATATCAGATGCATAGACAATGGAAAACGGTGCATCATTGATATACAGACAATATTTTTTTGTGTCAATCTGTCTGATCTCCGTTACAAGCATTATGAAAACTCTTTCTGTATGGTAGTAATACCGTCTGTATCTTCGTTTGTCTCTGTGTTTCCTGACAGGCCAACGCTGCTTCGTACTTTTCCGTCTATCTCACGGCAGACCTCCGGATGTTCCTCCAGATATGCCTTGGCATTCTCGCGTCCCTGTCCGATCTTATTACCCATATAAGCATACCATGCGCCTGATTTATCCACAATATTGTTTGCAACAGCCAGATCCAGAATATCGCCGGTTTTGGATATTCCTTTTCCAAACATAATATCAAATTCTGCTTCCTTAAACGGCGGCGACACCTTGTTCTTTACGACCTTCACTCTGGTTCGGTTACCCACAATCTCTCCGCCGATTCTAAGGGTGTCTATCCTTCTGACATCCAAACGGACAGATGCATAGAACTTCAATGCACGTCCGCCTGTCGTCACCTCAGGATTTCCAAATACCACGCCTACCTTCTCACGAAGCTGATTGATGAAAATTACGATACAATTGGTCTTGCTCACAACGGCAGTCAGTTTACGCAGTGCCTGGGACATCAATCTTGCATGAAGCCCCATATGGGAATCTCCCATCTCCCCGTCGATCTCGGCCTTCGGCACCAAAGCTGCAACCGAGTCAACAATCACAATATCCACGGCTCCGGAGCGTACCATGGTTTCCGTAATCTCCAGTGCCTGTTCTCCGCAATCCGGCTGTGAAATATAAAGATTATCTATATCCACACCGATATTCTTTGCATAAACAGGATCTAATGCATGTTCTGCATCAATAAATCCTGCAATACCGCCCATCTTCTGAACCTCTGCAATTACATGAAGTGCCACGGTCGTCTTACCACTGGACTCCGGACCAAACACCTCAATGATTCTTCCTCTCGGCATACCGCCGAGTCCCAGTGCAATATCCAGGCTTAAAGATCCTGTAGGTACAACTTCTATATTCATATTAGCGGCAGAATCTCCAAGCTTCATGACGGAGCCCTTCCCGTACTGCTTCTCAATCTGTGACAAAGCCGCATCCAGAGCTTTCTTTTTATCTTCCATATTATCCATTTCTATGCCCTCCTAAAACATATGTTCGATTTCTAATCTTATACTATACAAAAATCATCCGCTTGTCAACAATAAAATACCTGGTTCCCTGCTTTTCATCCGGAAATATCACAAGATCAGACAGGACAGGCAGTTACAGACCCGCCCATACAGCCGGAAACGGCAGTCCGGGTCCGTTGTCAGAATCAGTATATCTGATTATATGTACAAAAAATTACTCACGCTGATGGAAAAATCCGAAAAATCACTGTTTTAAAGTCCGAAATTTTACGACATGAAATAACAGATTACAAAAAAGAAAGCCATATGGAAGAAATAAAAACAAGCAAATGTTTTTGGTCAGTATCCATTACAAAACAGGAAAAATCCGGCCAGCTGTCTGCCGGATTCTTCCTGAACACATACGAATAAAGTGCCCTGCATCCCTGTCTCAGGTCTGCAGCATATCCGTTAACGTCCCTGTATCGACGAGATATTTATAATCGTCATCAATATAGACAGGAAAGTTTCTGATATTGTTTTCCTCTATCAAAATCTGGGGATCCGCCCAGATATTTTTACTTTTAAATATATAGGTCTTACCATCTGACGGATTCTCCCATCTACAGATAATATTATATGGATGAACCCCGTTCAGCGCATATTTTGTATTGATGTCTGTCCGGACATAATCCGCATCAATCCGTTTTCCGTTTTCCCTTAATCTTTGTTCGCGTTTTTTGCCTCTTATCCTGATAATCAGTCCGATCACCCCTATGATCAGGAATACAAGTCCGATTCCGGGAAATATCAGTAAAAGATAATTCAATGATTTTGCACCAATCCTGTCCGGATGCTCCCTGTCATAATAAATTTCTATCTCTTTTCCCTCATAATAACCGGTGGAATAACCGTTTAACCGGGATTCATACGGCTTTCCATCCACATCATAGGAAACATACACCTCATAATTTCTGTCACCGTCTCTGTCCGTGTAAGACGATATATCGGTAATAACTCCGGTGGTATCAATCTTGTCGCTATAGTCAAATATCCTGATACATACTATAGTGCCGATCAATACAAACAGCATCCCGATACCTGTAAAAAGAATCCATATCAGATTTTCCTTTTTTTCTTCTCTTGTGTATGTCTGCATTGATTCTTTCATTCTCCTTCATCATTCCTTCTCTGCAAGAAGCTTTTCAATACTGACAAGCTTGACACAAAGTACAAATACTCTGGCCGCCTGAAGCATCTCCTCCGGCGTCGGGAAGGAAGGGGCAATACGGATATTTTTATCTTCTGGATCCAATCCGTAAGGGAAGGTAGCTCCTGCACCCGTCAGGACCATCCCCAGATCCTTACATTTTGCCACAATTGCTTTTGCACATCCGGGCATAGCGTCAAAGGAAATAAAATATCCGCCTCTCGGCTTAATCCAGCTCCCGATTTCAAGCCCGGAAAGTTCCTCCTCGAGCGTATCTAAGACTGCTTCAAACTTTGGTCTGAGCAGCTCCGCATGAAGCTTCATATGCTTTTTCAATCCGTCTATATCTTTGAAAAACCTTACATGCCGGAGCTGATTGATCTTATCATGTCCAATCGTCTGTACCGTCATCTGGCTCTTAATGAACTCAATATTTTCCAAAGACGTGGCGATTGCCGATATGCCGGAACCCGGAAAACTGATTTTGGAGGTCGAGGCAAATATGTAAACCATATTCGGATTTCCTGCTTTTTCGCATTCCTCCAAAATATTTAAAATCTCATCCTGCATATCATCATAGAGATGATGAATGCAGTATGCATTGTCCCAGTAAATGCGGAAATCTTCTGCCGCAGGCTTTAAATTGGCGAACCGTCTGACGACCTCATCCGAATAGGAAATACCGGTCGGATTGGAATACTTTGGTACGCACCAGATTCCTTTTACCGTCTCATCCCCATTGACATACTGCTCTACCAGGTCCATATCCGGACCGTCATCATATAATGGAATATTGATCATCTCAATCCCGAAATATTCCGTAATCTTAAAATGTCTGTCATATCCCGGAACAGGGCATAAAAACTTTACTTTATCAAGCTTACACCAGGGAACGGAGCCATTGACGCCCTTTGTCATGGATCTGGAAACCGTATCGTACATGATATTTAAGCTGGAATTGCCACAGACCACCACATTGTCCTTTTTGACCGACATCATATCCGCCATAAGCTTTCTGCACTCACCGATTCCGTCCAAATCCCCATAATTACGGGTGTCATTTCCAAGCAGTGTATTCATATCGGATGTGCTGTTGATGACATCCAGCATTGGCATGGAAAGTGCAAGCTGGGAAATTCCCGGTTTTCCTCTCGCCATATTTAATTTCAACCCTTTGGCTTCCATTTCTTTATATTCTTTTTCCAATGCTGCCTTCAGAGTCAGCAGTTCATCCTTGTTCATATCCTTATATGCCTTCATAGGACACCTCCACTTTTTGTGTAAACCTTATGCATGATTTTACTCTTACGGTTTAGTATAACAAAAAATATGATATTCTGCTACATAAAGTGATTTATTTTATTAATTTTTTTCATTTCTTTATTTTTATGCAGTATGAGAACCCGCAGAATGAATCTCCGGCTTTACAAAAAAACAACCAATCGCATATAATAGGATTATTCCAGAATCAGAAGGAGGCCCCTATGAGCAATCTGGCGATCATTGCAGAATATAACCCCTTTCACAAGGGACATCTCTATCATCTGAATACGGCCCTGGACAAAACCGGTGCCGGATTTTCCATTGCCGTCATGAGCGGCAATTTCATTCAAAGAGGGATTCCGGCAGTCATGGATAAATACTGCCGGGCAAAGGCCGCCGTTTCCTGCGGTATTGATCTGGTATTGGAACTGCCCTTTGTCTATGCAACGGCAAGCGCCAGGGATTTCGCCGTTTCTGCGGTAACGATGCTGAACAAGCTCGGCCAGATCGATTTCCTTGCTTTTGGCGCCGAAAACGACGACCCGAAGCTGCTGTCCGACATTGCCGACGTCCTGATAACGGAACCGGACCTCTTTACCGCGGAATTGAAAAAGGGGCTGTCGTGCGGCCTCTCCTATGCCGCCGCCAGAGCGAAAGCCCTGCATGCCTGCTTTATGGACGATCAGGTTGCAGCCGTGATAGAACAGCCAAATAATATCCTTGCAATTGAATATCTGTCCGCATTAAAACAGACGCATTCCGGTATCCGGCCCGTCATTATCAAACGAAACCAAACCCCGTATCACAGCACCGACCTTTCTTCGGAAATCTGTTCCGCAACGGCAATCCGTGAGCATCTGCGTACAGAAAACGGGAGCTTCGGGGATATACGGCATCAGCTTCCGGAAAAAGCTTACCAGATTCTGTGTTCTGAATCCGATATCTGCGGTCCGGTTTTTGAAGATGATTTTTCGGATCTTCTGCAGTACCGAATGCTGTCCGCCCGCATCAGGGAAGAATCATATCCGGATACGGCAGATATGACGGAGGAATTATACAACAGATTGTTAAAATTGAACTATAACCGCAGCTTCCGAAGCATTGCAGATGCGTTAAAGACGAAAAACATAACACATACCAGAATCAACCGGGCGCTTCTGCATTATATCACCGGGCTGAAAGCTTCGGATATGCAGCTGTTCAAGGATAACGGATACATCTGTTATGCCAGTATCCTGGCCTGTAAAAGATCCTCCACCCCGCTCATACGCAGGCTGTCCGAAACGGCGGAGTTTCCTTTTATTACAAAAGCTGCCGCAGCCAAAAATACGCTCTCTTCCACCGGTATGAAAATGTTTCAGTATGACCTGCTTGCAGCGGAATTATATACAAACGCCGTCTATAAAAAATATGGCCGGCATCTGCCGGACGTATACCAGCGTCAGCCATATATCTGTTAGTCATAAAACAAAACCGGGAACATACAATAAAATAAAAAACATGAAACAGTTTTTTATTATTCTCGGTTTCTTATCTCTGATTTTCTTTGTCTGTACACATGTAACCCTGGTAACGCAGGGAACCACAGAAGGTTTATCCATCTGGTATAATCATCTGGTTCCTGTCGTTTTACCTTTTTTACTGATTTCCGGTTACTTCCTTGCAAGTTTAAATCTTGAGCATTTAAGCAAGGCTCGGGCAGTCTTTCTTATTCTAGTCAGCGGCCTGTTCTGCGGTTATCCGATTGGCGCCATAGTCATAAGCAGACTCTATCTGGCAGGAAGCATTTCTTCTTACACCGCCTATGCTCTGATGCCTCTTTGCAATAACGTCAGCCCGATGTTTCTGACCGGTTATATCTATCAGCAGTATTTGCAGGAGCACATGCCCTTATACAGCATGCTGGGACTGATCTATGTTCCGCAGGCAATCTATGCCTGTATCTGCCTGTTCCTGTGCCATATGGGAAACAGAAAGCCTGCCGCCGGACGGCCGGATGAAACAAAGGGTTCCGATGTGCATACGTCTGTTATGGAAAACAGCATTTCCTCCATTACCATGATCGGTCTGTATATCGTGATTTTTACAATCATCAGCCGGATTATTTTATTTTACAACAAACAGGATCTGTTCTCCGTGAAAATTATCTCTGCCTTTCTGGAGATTACAAAAGGGATTCCTGACCTGTTTCAGCTGGATATCGGAATAAAGATAAAAACAGCCCTGATTCTTTCTCTGACATCCTTTGGAGGTATTTCCTCCATCTTCCAGTCTGTCCATATATTCAAAGAATCAAAGCTGTCTTTATATCCCTATATTATCGGGAAAACCATATGTAGTGCGGCCACCTGCATCATAATCTATGTGCTTGCATGATTATTCGTCCAGAAAATCGTCGTCGAAGTCATCATCTTCCTCTTCGTCGTCTTCCTCTTCATCCTCTTTATTCTTGGATGAATATTCTGTTTTGCCGTATACGTTGTAATCCTGCTCCGGTGCAGCATCCTCCGGTTCTTCCTGTTCAGCCTCGGATGCATTGCCGTTTAACGCCACAATATCCGCTGCTATTTCATCCATGTTTGCGCTTACGACGTCCATATTGTTCTCTAATGACTGAAGCAGATTTTCATAATTAACTCTTTCTGCCTCTAAGGTTGATGCTATGTAATTACTGATTTCCGTCAATTTTTCCCTTGTATAATACATAGATCCCAGTCTGATCTCATTTGCATCGGCGTTTGCCTCGTACACGATCTGCTCGGCCTGACTTCTTGCCATCTCAAGGATCTCATTTGCACGGATATTGGCAAGTTCTACAATCTGGCTCTGGTCTACCAGTCTGTTAGCTTCTGCTACCGATTCCGTTAAGATAGAATCTGCTCTGGTTCTGGCATCAGCAAGAATTGCTTCCTTATTACGCATAATCTTCTTACAACGTTCGATCTCATTCGGCAGCTTCATCTTCAATTCGCTTAACATTTGTTCCAGATCATCCTTTGGAACAATTATTTTGCTTGATGATAGCGGCTGATATTTACAATTATCTATAAATATCTCAATCTCACTAATCATTTCCTCAATGCCTTTTTTTGCCATCTCTTCATCCTCCTAAATATCCTTACAAATATTTGCTCTTTAGTCTTTCCACAACCGATTCCGGAACAAACTGGCTGACATCCACTCCGTAAGCCGCATATTCTTTTACAATGCTGGAGCTTAAATATGCATATTCAATATTGGTAGTCAGGAATACGGTATCTATCTCAGGTGACACCTTACGGTTACTCTGCGCCAATTGCAGCTCATATTCAAAATCCGTCACGGCTCTCAATCCCCTGACAATGATTCTGATATTCTTTTTTCTTGCATATTCTACAAGAAGTCCCTGAAAACTCTCTACTCTGACATTTGGTATATCAGAAACTACTTCCTTCAACATATTAACACGTTCTTCCAAAGAAAACAATGGAGATTTTGAAGTATTATTTAAAACCCCTATAAATACCTCGTCAAAAATCTCTGCCGAACGCTTAATAATATCCAGATGTCCAAGCGTAACCGGGTCAAAACTCCCCGGATAAATTGCACTGCTCATTCTTATGTTCTCCTGTATAAAAAGGTATGTTTATTTGTTTTATATTTCTTAATTTTCTCAATCTGAAAGCCAAGCTGATCTATATATCCGAAATCCGTCTTCAGATCGGATTCTACTATAATTATGGTCCGTTCCGTCAAAATGGCGGAACGGGACAGTCTGGAAAGAACCCTCTGTTCAAAGAGCTGTCCATAGGGCGGGTCCATAAAGATAATATCAAAAACCTCTGTTTTCCTCTCCAGTGTGTCTATGGCAAGAACGGCGTCTCCGGTTATGACACGCGCCCGCTCATGTAAATGGGTAAATGTCAGGTTTTTCTCGATGCAGGCAACAGCTTTCTTATTCTGCTCCACCAGACAGGCATACTCTGCGCCTCTGCTCAACGCCTCTATTCCGATCCCTCCGCTTCCGCTGAAAAGATCCAAAAATCTGCAGCATGGAATGTCGGGAGAAATCATATTAAACAATGTCTCTTTGATCCGATCGGTAGTCGGTCTGGTATCCAGGGAATCCAGGGTAACCAATCTTAAACTTTTTGCGCTTCCGGCAATGACTCTCATGTTATCTTCCCTTTGATGTTATCTGTTTTTATTTTCCGAGGATCCTGTCTCTGATATAAATTCCCGTTTCGGACAAATCCTCCTCCGTCCATCCGCTGGTCTTCGTACAGGAAGGCGTAAGCAGGGACGCCGTTTCAGCTTTATTGGAAATACTCCATGAGGCAAAGCTGAGATTTTTTTCATTGATCAGTTCAAACCATGCATCTGCCTGAGCATAATCGATTGCACCGTTTCCGGAGGCATCGCAAATACTGAATTCGCTGACAATCAGAGGCAGTCCGTTACTGATGGCCGTCGTCACTTTATTTCTTAAATCTTCCTTATGCGTTGCTGCATAAAAATGAACGGCATACATAATATTATCATATCCGGTAATTGGATCGCCGGAAACAATATCCACATCCTGACACCAGGTAGGAGTTCCTACAATAATAATTGCGTCCTCATCATTTTCACGAATGACCGGAATGATTGTTTCTGCATAAGCTTTTACTTCGGACCAGGAGGTTCCGCTGTTTGGCTCATTGCAGATTTCATATAGGACATTTTCATAGTTTGCGTATTTTTTGGTCATTTCTGCAAAAAATACCTTTGCATCCTCTATATGGGTATTCGGATTATTATCGCTTAATATATGCCAGTCAATGATCACATACATACCGAGACCGGTTGCCGCCTGAACGCCCTGATCGACCAATGCTTCTATCTCTTCCTTATTTCCGCCGCTGCAATATCCGTAGCTGTCACCGGTATCGGTATACATGGCAAGGCGGATCAGATTGGCACCCCAGTCATCACGGAAAGTACGGAACGCATCTTCATTCACATAGTCCGGAAACCATGTAATTCCGTGTGTGCTGCAGCCCTTCAGCTGGTATGGATTGCCTTTAGAATCAACCAGATCCGTTCCGGAAACGCTCAGCGCCCCATGGTTTTCAAAAGGAGTTCCGCTCTCGGCAGACGGTGGTGCAATGCTCTCCGTTTCCGTTGTAGTGGATGCGGCATCCGCCGTTTCGGAAGAAGCTTCGCTTCCCGTATATTCTGTACCGTTTATGTATAATTTATAATCTGTTACTTTTTTATCCGCAGCCGACAGATTAAATCCGAAGGTCAAGCTTCCTCCCGCCGGAATCTCCGCATTATACTCCACAGGAGTGATCGTAACCGTATTGCCCTTTACTTCACAGGCGCCTTCCCAGATCTGATCTACCGTAGGATCGGACGCATATATGATATCCAGCTTCCAGGATGTAACAGCCTTCTGATCCTGATTATAGATTGTAACATTTTCCGTAGCACATTGGTTCCCGCCGTTTTCCCATGCTGCACCCTCAGTAATCTCCGCATAGTAAAGGTTTGTCTTCCGGTCGGAATCATCCGCATCCGTTTTTTCCGTTTCTTCGGAAACACCGGCGGCATTTTCTGTCGTATTTTCAGCGGATGCCGTCTCCCGGGTGCTGCTGCCGGATGTGTTTTCCTTCTTCTGTACAAGCAGAAGACCCGTCATAATCCCAATTAAAACGACTAAAACAGCAATCACGGCACATAAAATTTTTGTTTTTTTACCATTCATACCATTTCTCCTTAAAAAATGAATTTTTTTCAATTTATAACTATTTTTTTCAGTGTATTATCCAATACAAAACACATAATAAGAGTGTAACAAGAAATTAAAAATGTTGCAATATAAAAAAGGGGGATTTATCATGAGCAAGAATTCAGCTAACGTTCCTGAAGCTCAGGGCGCATTGGACAAATTCAAATATGAGGTTGCCAACGAAATTGGTGTTCCATTAAAGCAGGGGTATAACGGTGACCTGACCTCATTTCAGAATGGTTCCGTTGGTGGATATATGGTAAAGAAAATGATTGAAGCTCAGGAAAGAGAAATGGCTTCCAAGTAAGGGAAAGAAGACTGAAATATATTCAATGTTTCAAAGAACTTTCCAAAACAGAAAGACTGCCGGAACGGCAGTCTTTCTGCATGATGGACAAAAAGGGGAATGCCCGGGTATTCAGTCTCTGACTGCTGCATGACCGGATAAATGATTTACCCTTTTTAGCAGCTTTCTGTCAGCAGACCTGTTTCCATACCGGATCTCCTCGTATATTTCCGTCAGTTCCTTTACATTTCCCAACTGCTTTTCTTCTATTTCGTTTTCAATGTCGTGACAGGTCTGATATTCATCCAGACACAGATCCGGAACAAAATTTTCAATGGTATACTGATAGCACCTCCGGATTCGATCCTCATATGACCAGTATTTCCTGATCTTTCTTCCGATATTGAGCTTTTCCTGTGTAATATCTTTCTTCCTTTCCGCCTGCTCCACCACATCAGGATGCTCCGCTCTTGTCGTAAGCAAACGCTTTATGATCCGCTTGCCCGTCTGATATACCAAAACGGCTGCAAGTATCACGACGGATACATTTATAAAAAAATCAAATACGCCGCCGGCAGGATAGGTGACGGACGGATATAGCCGGTCCGGTTGTATATCCGTCGGGGTACCGGCTGCGGACGGAGCAAACGAGACCAGTCCCGAAAGCAGGCGCAAAATCCATGCCAATCCGGATAACACCACCCGCAACAGTCCTGTCAGAATATCTCTGATCAACCGGAATATAAAGCTGAAATCCACCATTCTTCCGGCTAAAAGAATCAGAAGCAGCAGGCACAGAATCAATGCAACGGCTCCGGAGTTTATGCGGACAATATTTTTTAACGGCAATCCCGCCACATCACTTGTCTGCTCAATATAACGGGACAATCCTTCTATATAGAGCAAAAACAGATAACAAAAGAGCATAATCACCATAAAAATATAGGCACAGGAAAGCAGAAACCGGCTGTGTGCCATATAACCGAACAGATAGATGATAAGAACGGTCAGTACGGAAGGCCATGGTATGTCATCTACCGGCGCTGGATGGGAAAACCTCTTTACATAAAAAACAGACTCCGGAAAAAGATAAAAAAGAACGAATACTATGCTGATTCCCTTTTCTGCCGCAGCAACCGGAAGCAGAATCGTCAGTCCGGCCGCAATCAGATGAAGCAGGAGAATCCAAAGATAATTCGGCGCCCATTCCCTGATCAGATAAGAGGCAGCAAAAAGGGCAAATACCCAGACAACAGCCAGACCATCGGGATCCGTTTTCATAAAAATAAGCATAAAAAATATTAAGATCAGGGAAGAAAGCAGCGCCTCATACAGATACCGGAAAAATCTCCGGAAAAATTCTATCCTATGTTTCATTCAGCGCCACCTCCAGATCCACAATATAGTTTCTGTGTTCTATCTTTTTTTCTATATCAAAATAAGGAGAGATCATATAAACGGATGCTCCCTGCTCTACCATATAATCGAGCTTCAAAAGCAGATCCTCTTTCCGGTAAGAGGAAATAACCAGGTAGGTGACATCCTGTCCGGACTGCCTGATTTCGGTATTGACGATATCTAAAAAAACGTCCAATCCCGCATTTTCCCGGATGCGGGACAAATACCGGTCAATCGTCAGCTGATGATTCCTTGCAGATCCAAAATCCACAAATCCGG
The DNA here is from genome assembly GCA_947632705.1 of uncultured Coprococcus sp. Classification (GTDB taxonomy): domain Bacteria; phylum Bacillota; class Clostridia; order Lachnospirales; family Lachnospiraceae; genus Coprococcus. The sequence goes on from CANRQE010000003.1 coordinate 58,586, forward strand.
TTTCCTTTGTGAGCAGATCGATCCCGTTTGACCTTACCATAACCGGAATCTCCCGTTTCATAAAGGTTTCCGCCGCCGTACTGGCAATGGAAATACAAAGCTCCATCATATAATCGGTTCTGATCATTGCATTTGGTTCCAGATTTAACAGGATTTTCAGCTTCTGCTCCGCCGTATGATTGTATACATTCACCATCAGATCGTCCATACGGGCAGTTGCCTTCCAGTTAATCTTTTTCATACTGTCAGCCGTGCCGTATTCCCGGATTCCACGGAAAGAAAAGGCATCCTCCGTCATACTTCTTTTGGAAATCATCTCACCGAGCATCGTCTCAAACAGACTGTCAGGTATGATATCCTCTCTTTTTTCCGGAAACACATATAAAGAAGATTCATTGGCCAGCATTTTAACAAAGCTTTTTGACAAAAAGAAGTCTCTGGCTATGATATTGACGGCCGTAATTTCATAAAACCCTCTTCTTGTTGTCTGAAACGCCAGTCTTCGGGTAACCTTCTGATTTCCCAGAACGGAAAAAACATCATTTCTGTGATAAGAATCCGTAATCTGTGCATTCTCACTGTCCTGAAACAAAAAAGTCCTGGAGGTTGAAAATTTGACATGGAACACAGTAAGCGGCAATCGTTTTGCATTATTGATTACCTCCGTCAGTTCCGCCTGATCTCCCGCACGGACATATTCCTCCGCAAACCGGATATCCACCTGAAGATTCTTATCCCATAATGCGGTATAAAGCTTCTGCTGTACAACATATATAATTATAAAAATAAGAACAGCAATGATTATTTCCATCTTATTTTTCCCAATCTTCCACCGGTACAGGAACCGAAGCCACAATATCCCTGATAATATCCATGTTTTTACTGCCGCGGTTATTTCCGAAAGCAGCAATCCTGTGACAGAGCACATACGGCGCAAGCAGACGTATATCATCCGGCCGAACAAAGCTTCTGCCGGAAAGTGCCGCATAAGCCTGCCCGCAGCGAAGCAGGGACAGGGTGCCTCTGGTACTGACCCCGTATTGAAGCTTATCACTCTGTCTTGTGGCAAATATGATATCCAATATATAATTTCTGATGCAGGCATGGACAAACACCTGCTTTATGGCTTCTTTTCCCTGTATAATCGTTTCAATATCACAGACCGGCTGCAGGTTCAGAAACGGGTTGTCGCTGATATATCGTTCCATAATATCCAGCTCACAGGCCTTATCATTCTCTCCCATGGAAATCCTCATGATGAATCTGTCAAGCTGCGCCTCCGGAAGCGGATAAGTGCCTGTTGTTTCCATCGGGTTTTGTGTCGCCAGAACGATAAACGGATCGTCCAGCGGATAAGTCGTACCGTCAATGGTAACCTGATGCTCCTCCATAGCCTCCAGCAGGCTGGATTGTGTCCGCGGCGTTGCCCGGTTAATCTCGTCCGCCAGCAGCACATGCGTAAACACGGGGCCCCTGATCAGAGAAAATTCCGAAATTTTCCGGTCATAGATATTCAGGCCTGTAATATCAGAGGGCATCAGGTCCGGTGTAAACTGCACTCTTTTAAATTCCCCTCCTATGCATTTGGCGAAGGATTTTGCAAGCATCGTCTTTCCGGTTCCCGGCTTGTCCTCGATCAATACATGACCGCCTGCAAGAATGGCCGTTAAAATCAGCCTGATCACCTCATCCTTTCCGACTATGACATTTGCCAGAGCTCCGTGTATTTTTTCGTTTAAATGCCTTAATTCTGATAGTTCCATCCGATTTATCCTTCCTTCCCCATATTTTATAACACCGGTTTATCATACAGGTTTCCTTTTGCCGCAGATGCTTCTTCCAGGGCAGGCGCTATCTGTAATCTGTATTTTCGGTAAACATCCTGCGCCGCTTTCAGCATATCGGCATGATTATAAATATCTCCGATCTTAAACAGCATATCTCCGCTTTGCCGGATCCCAAAAAAATCTCCGGGACCTCTCTGCTTCAAATCTTCTCCTGCAATGTAAAATCCGTCATTGGACTGCTCCAGAACGGACAGTCTTTCCATTGTTTCTTTATCCTTTTTTCCACTGATAAAAATACAATAGGACTGTTTATTTCCTCTGCCGACGCGGCCACGGAGCTGGTGCAGCTGCGCCAGTCCGAACCGCTCTGCATTTTCTATCATCATAACTGTTGCATTCGGATTATTGATTCCCACTTCTATGACAGTCGTCGAAACAAGAATATCGATATTCCCGTCTGCAAAATCCTGTAAAATCCTGTTTTTTTCCTCCCCGGACATTCTTCCATGAAGATAGGTGACAGAAACCGGGGTTTTAAGCGCCGCCTTCAGATCATCCGTATATTCGATCACGTTGGCCACGTCATCTAATACTTCACTTTCTTCGACCATCGGACACACGATATAGACCTGATTTCCCTTGGATACTTCTGATAAAATAAATTGATAGGCTTTTTTTCTGTAGCTGTTATCCACAACACAGTTTTTAATCGGAATCCGGCCCTTCGGCTGTTCATGAATCACGGATATATCCAGATCCCCATACATGATGATTGCGAGCGTCCTTGGAATCGGGGTTGCACTCATGACCAGCACATGCGGCTGATCCCCTTTTAAAGAAAGCTTTTCTCTCTGTCTGACTCCGAACCGGTGCTGTTCGTCCGTTACAACTAACGCAAGCCGGTCATATTCCACCTTCTCCTGTATCAGGGCATGGGTTCCTATCACGATGTCAATTGCATGATCTGCAAGTTTTTGGTATATCAGACGTTTTTCTTTTACGGTCATGGAGCCGGTCAGCAGTCCCACTTCCATATCATAAGGCGCAAATAACTTTTCCAGTTCTTTGTAGTGCTGGGCCGCCAGCACCTCCGTCGGAACCATGAGTACTCCCTGGTATCCGTTTACTGCACATGCGAATAAGGCAATCGCTGCAACGATCGTCTTCCCTGAGCCGACATCTCCCTGTAACAATCTGTTCATTACATGCTCCGAATCCATATCCTCCATAATATCCCGCACAGCATCCATCTGCGCTTCGGTCAGGTGATACGGCAGGCCCTTTATCAGCTCTGTTACCTCCGGCTTCCAGGCGATTTTCCACTGATTGCATGCGCAGACATTCTGCTGCTTCAGCCGGTCCATATTGGCTATAAAATCATAGAACTCATTGAACGCCGCCCTTTTGACCGCACCCTTTAAGGTCTCCGCATCCGCCGGAAAATGAATGTTGCGTATCATTTCTTCCATTCCCATGATCTGATATTCTGCAAGAACCGCCGGCGGCAGAAAATCCTTTATTTTATTGAATACCGGAAACGCATTTTTTACGGCCTTTTGGATGGTTTTACTGCTGATTCCGGGCGTACAGGTATACACCGGCTGCCAAACGGACAACATCTCCTTATATGCTTCCTCTGTAAAATATTCCGGCTGTGTGATTGCTGTCATTCCGTTTTTATAAGAAACCGTACCTACAAATACAAAGGATTGACCGATATGAAAAAAATTACGCAGAAAAGGACAATTAAACCATGTCAGTTTAATTGTCCCTGTAAAATCTCTGGCGTAAACGGTTGAAATCGTAAGGCCTCTTACCTTTTTTACTTCCACTCTGCTGTGAATACAGGCGCAGACCGCCTGACGGCTGCCATAGCTGACATTTTCGATATCCACCGGAGCTTCATATGAGATATAGGTTCTCGGATAATAGTGTAACAGATCCGCAACCGTATGCACGCCCAGTCTGGAAAAAGAAGCTGCCGTCTTATCTCCGATACCCTTGATTGTCGTTACTGAATCACTAAGCTCCATCTGTTCTCCCTGTACCTTCTATTCCACCGATACAATATAATAATAAATCGGCTGGCCTCCATAATAAATCTGCACATCACAGTCAGGAAACGCATCTTCCGTACGCTCTGCCAGCTTCTTCGCTGCTTCCTCACTGATATCTTCCCCATAATAGATACTGATGATCTCACTGTCTTCATCGGCGCCGTCCGCAATCAGATCAAAGGTCACATCCTCGATATCAATTCCTACAGATACCAGACCCCGGTCTCCGATTCCCATGATATCACCCTCTTTAATCGTCTTTCCGTCAATAGAGGTATCCCGTACTGCATACGTTACCTGTCCGCTCTTCACATTTGCCACGGCGTCTTCCATATTGGATTGATTTTCTTCAAGTCCCATGGTGCTGTCAAATGCGATCATGGCGCTGATTCCCTGAGGTGCATTTGCAGTCGGCATAACTATGATATTCTTGTCTTCACACAATCCCGCCGCCTGATTGGCAGCCAGAACAATATTCTTATTATTCGGAAAAATAAAAATATTCTCCGCCTGCACCTGCTCTATGGCGTTTAGCATATCCTCCGTACTCGGATTCATGGTCTGTCCGCCTTCTATAATACAATCTGCTCCCAGCTCCGTGAAAAAGTTTTTCAATCCTTCCCCCATGGACACTGCGATAAATCCATACTGTTTTTTTACCGTCTTTTTCTCTTTTTCCTTCTCTTTTTCCTTCTCTTTTTCCCTTTCTTTTCTCGCTGCCTCTTCCCGTTCTGCGGCTTTAATTACTTTCTCCGTATGTTCAAGCCGCATATTATCCACCTTCATATTGGAAAGATAACCAAGCGTCAGTCCCTTCTCAAATGCCTGTCCCGGATGATTGGTATGCACATGAATCTTTACAATCTCATCATCGGATACGCATACTATGGAATCGCCGATTGACTCCAGAAAGCTCTTCAGATCCTCTTCCTCAGACTCTCCATAAGGCTTTTCAAGATTTATAATAAATTCCGTACAATATCCGAATTTGATATCCGCCGTACTTGTCTCTGAAACTGCCACCGGTCTTCCGGAATCCGGCGCCGGACGTTTTCTGCTCTCTTCAATTACGACTCTGCCCAGCAGACAATCTACAGCGCCCTGCAGGACTTCCATCAGGCCTTGTCCGCCGGAATCCACAACGCCTGCTTCTTTCAGTACAGGAAGCAGCTCCGGCGTCGATTCCAGCACTGTATATCCATATGCAAGCACCGCATCGCAAAACGGTTCCAGCTCCATACCCGCATCTGCACATTCCCTTGCTTTTGTCGCTATTCCTTTTGCGACTGTGAGTATGGTTCCTTCTTTCGGTTTCATAACTGCTTTATAGGCAGTCTCCACGGCTTTCTGAAAGGCTCCTCCAAGATCCCTGACACTGATTTCCTTTTTGTCTCCGATCTTTTTGGAGAATCCGCGTATCAGCTGGGACAGGATAACACCTGAATTTCCTCTGGCGCCTCTTAAAGAGCCTGTTGACATTGCCTTGGAAATTGCCGGTATATTCTCGTCAGCCGCTTCCACTTCTCTTACTGCAGACAGTATTGTCAGGGTCATATTGGTTCCTGTATCTCCATCCGGCACGGGAAATACATTCAATTCGTTAATATAATCCTTTTTATCTTCCAGATTTTTTGCACCGGCAATCAATGCCTGTTTCAGTGCAAGTGCATCAATCGTATCTTTCACGTTCGGCTCCTCCAACTAATCCAGTATCTTAACATCTTCTACAAAGACGTTAATCTGACTTACTTTTAAAGATGTAAAATCTTCTACCTTATATTTTACTGACTGCATCAGATTATCTGTCACAGCTTTTATACTGACCCCGTATGCCACAACGATATGAAGCTCAATAATAATATTATCCTCTTCATCAAACCTGACGTTGACGCCTTTTGATATATTGTCGCGCTTCAGCTGCTTTACAATACCGTCCTTCACACTGACGATTCCCATGCCAACAATACCAAAACAATCCAGTGCCGTCAAACCTGCAACCTGTGCAACAACATTTTCATCCAGACTTACACTCCCGTTATCATTGCTGATGTATTCCTTCATATAAAATCCTCCATATTCTCCCATACTATTCAATCCGGATCACTTTCTCGGAAGGTTATTGTTTTATTATAAAGTGTTTACATTATACCACAACCCATGCAAAAATAAATAAAAACTTTTTCAAATTGTGCTTGCATATCAATAAATAATCTGTTAGAATATGATTTGTTGTGAACTTAGAAGGTAAAAATAAGTTTAATTTCATTGAAGGAGGTGCTATTATGGCAAAGTGTTCAATTTGTGATAAAGGTGTTCATTTTGGTATCAAAGTGAGCCATTCTCATAGAAGATCAAACAGAATGTGGAAATCAAATGTAAAGTCCGTTAAGGCAATCGTGGATGGTTCTCCAAAGAGAATTTATGTTTGTACATCATGCTTAAAATCCGGAAAGGTTGAGCGTGCCTAATTTTCTTTTGAAACGGCAGGCTTTTACAACATAAGATTTCATAACAAAAACAGGGTATTGGATTTACCCTGTTTTTTTGTTTCAATACCGGATATTGCATGCAGGAATTCTCCTTTCCGGCATTCTGATATTTACTTTTCGTTTTGGATGCAGTATTCTGAAACGGGAGGTAACAAATATGAAGCAAAGATTTCTGTTTTCAATCGTTATGCATACGTTGATCCTTGGAATGATCACAAACAGCTATGCCCTTCTTCGTGTTCAGCCCCGATGGCTGTTTTTGTTGATACCGTTGTTTCTTCTGAGCAACCTGTCTGCAGGTACCAGATCCCTGAAGACTACTTCCGGGCGATTAAAAATATGTGCGCATGGTACTGTCATGCTGTCTGCCTTTGCGTTTACCGTAATTCTTTCTCTGGTTTATCATATCGTTCTTGCCGTTTACACAATACCCGGGCACTACAGTATCCTGATCTGGAGCATTGTCTTATGCATCTGCCTTGAAGCACTCATCTTCTGGAACGGTATTATCTGCGTCTATCTTACTTCCGTCCAGCTGGGCATCAAACAGCGTGTGACCGGAATTATCTGCGGCATGATTCCGATTGCAAATCTGATTGCCTTAAACGGCATAATAAAAACCGTCTTGAAAGAGGTTCTGTTTGAAAGTGAAAAAGAACTGCTCAACGCCAGCCGCAAAAACGAACGGGTCTGCCAGACCAGATATCCGATTCTGATGGTACACGGCGTTTTTTTCAGGGACACCCAATATCTGAATTACTGGGGCAGGATTCCGAAAGAGCTTGAACAAAACGGCGCCAGAATCTATTATGGCAATCATCAGTCAGCAGCTTCTGTTGCCAACAGCGCTGCAGAGCTGGCGGACCGTATCAAAGAGATCATAAAAGAAACAAACTGTGAAAAGCTCAATATCATAGCCCATTCCAAGGGCGGACTGGACTGCCGTTATGCACTGGCCAAGCTTGACATTACTCCCTATGTGGCTTCCCTTACAACAATCAACACTCCGCACAGGGGATGCCTCTTCGCCGATTATCTGCTTGAAAAAGCATCTCCGTCTTTAAAAAATCATGTGGCAGACGTTTATAACGCAACCCTGAAAAAGCTTGGCGATGAAAGTCCCGACTTTCTTGCCGCAGTCAACGACCTGACTGCTTCTGCCTGTATGTATTTTGAACAGAACATAAAGGCACCTGAAACGATTTTCTGTCAGAGTGTCGGTTCCGTCTTAGCCAAGGCAGGCGGCGGACAATTTCCTCTTAATTTTTCTTACCATCTCGTCAAATATTTTGACGGACCAAACGATGGTCTTGTAAGTGAGAACTCCTTTGCCTGGGGCGAAAAGTATACCTATCTTGCCCCGGTCAGAAATCGCGGAATCTCCCATGGGGATGTGATAGACCTGAACCGTCAGAATGTGGAAGGCTTTGATGTCCGGGAATTCTATGTCGGTCTGGTAAACGACCTGAAAAACCGCGGTTTATAACGCATTTATATACATACAGGCAATCTGCCGTTTACAGACTGCCTGCAATTTATCGTTTACAAAATAAAATATAAGATAACAGCAGCAGGATCGTAATCACAAGAAATTCCAGAAATCCGCTCAGCAGATAACTGATGATCATGCCGATTGCCAGAAAAAACAACGCAAAGCCCACGACTTTTCTCAAAAAATAATCACCGCCATAGGATGTTATACAACATTATATGCGGTGATTGTTTTTTTATTCCCCGGACATTATGCCATTTTCCGGCATGTTTATTCTGTAATTGGTTTGGAAGCCTCTTCTACTGCCTGTGCCACGGCAAGCTCTTCCTCCGTCTTATTCTTCTTGAAAAGGCCTACGATCTTGTCCGCAATCTCCGGCGCCATATCCATAGCCTTTGTGACTGCATCCTGATTCTTGATATTGACAAGTCTGGTCTTTCCGTTTGCGATTACAAGCACGGCAGACGGTGAAAGCTTTGCACCGATACCTCCGGCTGCACTGTTGCCCTCCTGTTTATTGAACGCACCTGCCGCCATACCGAAATTTACGTCCAAAAGCGGAATAATAATCGTCTCTCCAACCTTAATCGGATCTCCGACTACAGATTTTGTAGATATAAAACCATCCATACCATTAAATAATGTACTGATTGTTCCGTCAATATTACTGTTTACCATTACTCATTTCCTCCCGAAATTTTCTTAAAATGTCTGATTGTCTTTTTTACATATTTGTTTAAAACCACTTTACATGCATAGATTAATATATTAAAAACCCTCAGTCTTCCCTTCACAAAGATGTCGCCATCGAATATCTTGCGGGAGAAATCAGGTGTAATTTCTATTTTATTATAATATAACGGCAGCGCAACGCTCATATAACCAAGCTGCTGTCCCGTGGACGCCGGATCCCCGGTTCCATAGGTCAGGTTTCCTCTGATCTTTTTCGGTTTGATATGTTTCAGCAGTCTGATCAGATTCTTTTTTACTACCTCCCACGCCTGTCTGGTATGAGAAGCACGGAGAAACCGTTTGTACTGATTCGCTTTATGCTTCAGATTACGGATCTTTTCCGCCAGCGCTGCAAGCTTATCCCGTACCGTAATTACCAGTCTGTCAAGAAGCCTTCCGATCTTTACGACGATACCGGTCTTTTTCTCCTGAAGGTCTGAATCGTCCGTTACAAACTGTATTTCTTCTTCCTCGACCACCCGGCCGGCAGGATTTGCTTTGGCTGTATTTTGGGATTCCTTTGCCGCTTTCTCAGCCTTTTCCGCTTTTTTCTGCTTTTTTTCTTCTTTTTTTAATTGTTTTTCTTCTTTTCTTTTTTCTCTGTCCTGAGTAGTATCTCCTGTTTGACCGGCCGTCATACCTTCATTTGTTACAAGCGTTCCGCCAAAGGACCGGAGCCTGTAGAGAAAGCCTGCCTGATCATATGTGGCTTTGAAGCATAAGACAAATCCCAGCCATGAAACTTTGATCTTGCACAAGAAATTTTCATGTTTTTCTGCATAAACCCTGTACCCAACCGGTGCAAACAAGATTAACAGAAGCAGTACCAATGCAAGGCCAAGCAGGATCAATACCGTAATCAACAATATTTTCAGGATCAGCAACACTATATGTAGCATATAATACTCCTATCCGTTTTTATTTTCATCCATTCCGACTTTTGTCTGAAAATAGCTTACACAGTCAAAAGCGCCTGTCTTGGCATATACGTCATCAATGATATCCCGCACCAGCCTGTACGCCTGCCGCTTTGTCTGTGAAATCCCTACCACGTGTATCTCATCCGAATGCCGTTTATAATATTCCTGCTGAAATTCATTCATATCGTAAATCTCAAGTAATCCCTGCCCGAATAATGGAAGGGTAATCAGCACCACTCCGGTACACAGTTTGAATTTTTTAATTTTTCTGATAATCTTTATAACGTTTTTATCAGACATTTTTCCAACATACAGATTTTTATCTATTGTCATACTGATCCCCCGAATATTCTTCCATCATTTCAAGGATTACAATACAGGCAGCTATCAGTTCGCTTCTGTTACTGCAATGGCTCAGGGAATAGGAAATATAGTCCCTGATTTCCTGCCGGCTGTTAAAGAAAACAGGAATGTTCGATAATATCTTTGCCATGATGCCTCTGTTTACAACCATCGGATGTTTTGCAAACAGGGCGGCAAATTCTGCAACCATCTGATCCTTCAGAGCTGCTATATATTCCAGATCCGCAGGCATGGTATCATAATCCGACAGATTTGTGATATCCACGAACATACTGCCTGAAAGCAGCTTGTCCAGGGTTTCCAAGGTTCTGTACCTGTCTTCCAGCCCCAGACGCACCAGATCTTCATGATTTTCTGATACAATATCATAAATTGAAGATTCTAGCAACATTTTATATTCTCCGGCTTCCTCCTGCACTCCTTCCAGCTCCATCAGCATATCATAGGACTCTGCCGGAATCTCTTTATCCGCCTCCGAGGCTTCCTGCACGATCCGGATGATGTTTACCGCCTTTTTACATTCGGAAGAGATCCGGTCCCTGATTCCGCATGCAAGCATCATAGCATACAGATCGTTGACCAGCTCGATCAGGATCAGATAATCTGATACAATATCATTTAAAAATGCGGCGCTCTTATCCAGAACCGTACTTAAAGTCTGGTAAGACTCATATGTCAGATCCGTATAATCTCCCGCCTTCAACATTTCATAGGCCTCATAAAGTCCCGTATATTCTGTTTCAAACCCATCCGGCAGCTTAAACAGCGCCGTATTTTCGACCATCTCTGCGAACTCGTTTAAGGCTCCTCTTTCGGAACCGTTATATAGGGACAGGGTTTGTCCTATAATATCATAAAATTTATTCTTTGTCATCCGAAGCGGAAGCTGTGCAATTACCGATTGTATTCTTGCATTGATAACGACCTTATCCTGTTCGGCAAAAATATACTGAAAAATACGCTCTGCAAACTCTTCCGTGTCAAACTGGTCAAATTCCTCCAATTCTTCCGTCATATTCTCCGGAAATTCGTATTCTCTCCTGTTCAGCAGATACTCATATAGTTCAAACGCATCCGTATAGGCCGTCAGAATCTTCATTTTTTTCGTAATGGTATCCCGGACGGAACCGATCAGGGCAAGATCCTCTGCGGATACATTCGTCTTCTCACCCGTGACATAGCTTCCGGTCAGACGGTTGACAGCCAGAATACTTTCAAAAATATAAGGATCGTCTGCAAACTCCCGATCCTGTACCATCTCCGTTGCGGTAAAATAATTCAGTGCAAACTTCTGGCATGCATATTCAAAATCCGCCTTCATCATGACATCTGCATATTTGGAAAGATTCGTATCCGGATCCTTTTTTCTTTGAATATCTGTAATCAGCTTTTTATCTTCACGATACATGGTTTCATTCCTCTTCCTTGTCTTTATCCTTTTTTACCGGTTTACATGCCTGAACCTATACATGGGTATGGGTAAATAAATGTTCCTGACAATATTCTTTATTTCCTTTACATTTGGAACAGTAGCGGAACTGCAGATCCGGTGCATCTTCATTGGTAATACCGCAGACCGCACATCTGTGTATCACATTTTCGTCTTTATGCATCCTGATTTGCTTTTTATACTCCTTTTTCCGTTTGATCTGTCCCGGCGACAATCGTCTGAAGCTTCTCGTACTGAAAAAGAAAATCAGAAACGACAACAGGGACAATGCAATGTTGACTCTTCCCAAAACATTTTCCATCTTACAGTAATATGCCACCATTACCACATAAAAAATCGCCAGATATTTCATCTTGATAGGAAGAATTAACATATAATAAACCGTCATATTCGGATAGCAGGCGGCAATCGCAAGAAATATGGAGAGACACACATAATATGTGGAAACATTGAAAATGCCTCCGATTGTAAGCTCTGCCATATTCATATGAAACACTGACTCGCAGAACAGATAAACGATCATAATACCGACTGTCGTTATCAGCATACCGCCCAACATATACACATTATACAAAAATCTGCCCATTGTCCGTTCAAGCATCGTACCCATATAATAATAGAACAACAGAAACACCAGCGTAAAGAGAGATGGCTCGGATGGCGGCGTTATGATCCATGTCACAAGTCTCCATACCTGCCCCCGCATCACAAGCGCGGGATTTAAAACCAGCGCTCCCAGTATCTTTGGTGCAAACATATACAGCAGATATCCCACTACATATCCTATAATGATATAGCGGGTCAGATCCGGAATTGCATATCTTCCAAATTTTTTTTCCAGTTTACTCCAAAATGTCATATCCTCGTCCTCCAAATGAGCCTGTCCGTTCAGACGTTTCAATCCTGCATCCGCCAGAAAGCATATTTGTTACTTCAATGAATTATATAATAGAAAGAAGAAGTTGACAATATTTTAATCATGAAGTTTTTCAATTGAATGTATTTACCGGCAAAGACCCGGAACACGAAGGCCCCCTCCGTGTCCGGGTCTCTGCCGGTCTTTTTTTTGATGCGGCTTCCCTTATCTGTCTCTTAATTCAATTCTGATGCCAGCCTCTAAAGGTATTTTGTATAAAGCTTCGTTATATCGAAACAGTTCATTCGGACTTAATCCTGTATTTTTCAGTAATGTCTCAAAGGTATCTCCCTCTTTTACTTCATAGAACTCCGGTTCATCCGGTTCCCTGACAGGAATACATACTTCCTCCCCCGGCTGCATGTTGTACACATTGACATACGGATTGGCTGAAATAATTTCACTTAAGTTCACCTGATACCGTTTAGACAGCTTATATAAGGTATCTCCCTTTTTTACTACATGAATTCTTCCGTTGCATGTTTCAAAATTATGACTCATACTTTTCCAAATTTCCTTTTTTCTATAGTATATTCCAATAATTCCAGTTCGTTAAGTTTTTATAAAAATATTGTTTTTTATCTGATGTTACACTATAATGAAAGAGTTTAAGACATAAAATACTTTTTTTCATGAAAAAATTGTTTCATATTCATGTTAAAATGAAGATAAAGAAATGGCAGGTTGATTTATGTATACATTAGGGATTGATATTGGTTCAACAACAGTAAAGGTTGCAGTATTGGATGACAGACATACAATACTGTTTTCTGATTACCGCAGGCATTATGCAAATATCAGAGAAACCTTAAAACAGTTAATTGATGAAGCTGCCGGACAATTAGGGGACCTCTCTGTCTCTCCTTGTATTACCGGTTCCGGCGGTCTTGCCCTTTCACAGGTAATCGGAATTCCGTTTACACAGGAGGTTGTATGTGTATCCGAAGCATTACAGGACTATAATCCAAACACTGACGTTGCAATCGAACTGGGCGGAGAAGACGCCAAGATCATTTATTTTACAAACGGCATTGAACAGCGTATGAACGGCGTATGTGCCGGCGGTACAGGATCTTTTATCGATCAGATGGCAAGTCTGCTTCAGACAGATGCTATGGGGCTAAATGATTATGCAAAGGATTATGACACAATCTATCCGATTGCCGCCAGATGCGGCGTGTTTGCAAAGACGGACATCCAGCCCCTGATTAACGAAGGCGCCACCAAGCCAAACCTTGCCGCGTCCATTTTTCAGGCCGTGGTAAACCAGACGATTTCCGGTCTGGCCTGCGGCAAACCAATTAAAGGCAATGTTGCTTTTTTAGGCGGACCTCTGCACTTTTTGTCCGAACTCAAAAACGCATTTATCAGAACCCTGAATTTGTCCGGGGATGCAATCATAGATCCGGAACATTCCCATTTATTTGCTGCAGTCGGCGCCGCATTAAATGCAAAACCGGAAATTGTCAGAGAGCTGTCTGAACTCAGTCTCTCTCTGGGTCAGGATCTGAAAATGGCAGTCGATGTGGAAAGACTGGCGCCATTGTTTGAATCAGAAGAAGATTATCAGAAGTTTCAGGCAGAGCACAACAAATACACAGTCAAACGCGGAGACCTTGCATCCTATAAAGGGAACTGTTTCATCGGCGTCGATGCCGGTTCTACCACGACCAAAGTTGCATTAGTCGGAGCTTCCGGCGAATTATTGTACGATTTCTACAGCAACAATAACGGCAGTCCGCTGAATACCACCATACGGGCTATAAAAGAGATCTATTCTCTTCTGCCGGAGGATGCGGTGATTGCCGGCTCATGTTCAACCGGATACGGAGAAGCCCTGATCAAGCAGGCTCTGATGCTGGATCATGGGGAAGTAGAAACCATCGCCCATTATACCGCCGCCGCTTTTTTTGATCCGGAGGTAGATTGTATTCTGGATATCGGCGGACAGGACATGAAATGCATTAAAATCAAAAACAAAGCCGTAGACAATGTGATGCTGAATGAGGCATGTTCATCGGGCTGCGGCTCCTTTATAGAAACATTTGCAAAGTCCCTGAATTATGAAATTGCAGACTTTGCCAAAATAGCCGTTACGGCAAAAACCCCGATCGATCTTGGTTCCAGATGCACGGTATTTATGAATTCCAAGGTAAAGCAGGCACAGAAGGAAGGTGCATCCGTTGCCGATATCTCAGCCGGTCTGGCGTATTCCGTTATTAAAAACGCCCTGTTAAAGGTCATCAAGCTGACCGATCCGAAGGATCTGGGAGAGCATATTGTTGTACAGGGCGGAACCTTCTATAACGACGCCGTTTTAAAAAGCTTTGAACTGATTTCCGGCAGAGAGGCCATCCGTCCGGACATTTCCGGCATCATGGGGGCATTCGGCGCCGCTTTGATCGCCAGAAACAAATATAAGGAAGGATTCCGGACAACCATGCTGTCCATTGAGGAGATCAGGAAACTGACCTATAAGACCTCTATGACACGGTGTAAGGGATGCACGAACAACTGTCTTTTGACCATTAATCAGTTTTCAAACGGCAGGCGGTTTATTACCGGCAACCGCTGCGAAAAAGGAATCGGTTTGAAAAAGAATGCAGACCACATTCCAAACCTGTTTGAATATAAATTGAACAGAATATTTGACTATACGCCTCTTACCCCAGATCAGGCAAAGCGTGGCGCAATCGGGGTGCCAAGAGTATTAAATATGTATGAAAACTATCCGTTCTGGTTTACCTTTTTGACTGAGCTGGGATTTTCGGTTGTTTTGTCGCCAAAATCCTCAAGAGAAATCTACAGTCTTGGAATCGAATCCATTCCAAGTGAATCGGAATGCTATCCGGCAAAGATCTCACACGGTCATGTTATGTGGCTGCTTAAGCATGGATTAAAAAACATCTTCTATCCATGCGTTCCTTACGAAATGAATGAAACACCGGATGCAAACAATCACTACAACTGCCCGATCGTTACTTCCTATGCCGAAAATATCAAAAACAATATGGAAGAACTGAAAAACGACGACATTCATTTCATGCGTCCTTTTGTTGCGCTTGACAATGAAGAAGCACTGGCGGAACGGCTGCATCGTGAGCTGAAGAAGCATTTTGACGTTACGCTGGATGAAATCAAAAAGGCAGTCCGAGCCGCATATGTGGAGGCTGAGCATGTAAAACAGGATATTCAGGATAAAGGAGAAGAAACCCTGCGTTATATCAATGACAATGATATGCTGGGTATTGTACTGGCAGGACGCCCATATCATATCGATCCGGAGATTAACCACGGTATTCCGGAGCTGATTAATTCTTATAAAATTGCAGTCCTGACCGAGGATTCCATTGCTCATTTAGGGCAGGTGGAGCGTCCTTTAATCGTATCGGACCAGTGGATGTATCATTCCAGACTCTATAAGGCTGCCAACTATGTAAAGACCTGTGATAATCTGGAGCTGATCCAGCTGAATTCCTTTGGCTGCGGTCTGGATGCCGTAACAACGGACTGTGTGAATGATATACTGACAAAATCAGGAAAGATCTATACAGTCTTAAAGATTGACGAGGTCAGTAACCTGGGGGCGGCAAGAATCCGGATTCGTTCCCTGATCAGCGCCGTCAATGTAAGGCATGAACAAAACTATAAGACCTGTCCATCCTCCAGCGCCATTAACAGAATTGAGTTTACAAAAGAAATGATGAAGGATTATACGGTTCTTGTGCCGCAGATGTCCCCGATTCATTTTGATCTTTTAGCGCCTGCATTTACATGCATGGGACTGCATATTGAAATTCTTCCGGATGCAACCAAAGAAACCATCGATGTAGGCTTAAAATATGTCAACAACGATGCCTGCTACCCTTCCCTGATCGTTGTCGGACAGCTGATGAGCGCCGTAACCTCAGGAAAATATGACGTCAACAAGCTTGCCGTTATCATGAGCCAGACCGGCGGCGGCTGCCGTGCCACAAACTATGTCGGATTTATCCGTCGTGCCCTGTCGAAGGCTGGCTACGGGCAGATTCCTGTGATAGCCCTGTCCGCACAAGGCTTTGAGAAAAACTCCGGTTTTCCGGTCAACTATAAGATTTTAAAGCGTGCAATGCAGGCAATTATTTATGGCGACGTTTTTATGCGGTGTCTGTATAAAACCCGTCCATATGAAAAAGAGCCGGGCTCAGCAAATGCTTTACATGAAAAATGGAAAAAAATCTGTACGGAAAGCCTGAAAAAGACCGGAAGCACCAGCGTATTTAAGAAAAATATTAAAGGAATCATAGAAGATTTCGATCATCTCCCGCTCCTGGATATTAAAAAACCGCGTGTGGGTATTGTCGGAGAAATTCTGGTAAAATTCCTGCCGTCCGCCAACAACCATCTGGTGGATTTACTGGAGGCAGAAGGTGCAGAAGCCGTCATGCCTGACCTGCTCGATTTCTTTATGTACTGCTTCTATAATAATAACTATAAATACGAATTTCTGGGCAAGACCCATAAGAGCGCCATTATCGGAAATGCGGGCATTGCATTTTTGGAGCATTTGAGAAAACCTGCCAAGGATGCCTTAGCGGCCAGCAAACGATTTGACCCGCCTGTACATATCAGTCATCTGGCGGAATATGCAAAACCGTTTGTATCGATTGGCAATCAGACAGGAGAAGGCTGGTTTTTGACAGGGGAAATGATTGAGCTGATCAACAGTGGGGCATCCAATATTGTCTGCGCCCAGCCATTTGCCTGTCTGCCTAACCATATTGTCGGCAAGGGCGTAATCAAGCATCTGCGGGAAGCTTTTCCGGATGCCAATATCGTAGCCGTTGACTATGATCCGGGTGCATCAGAGGTCAATCAGGTGAACCGTATCAAGCTGATGTTGGCCGCAGCAAACAAGAAACTGAAAACAACGTAAGCGTTATGAAAAGGAAGCGTTCATATGATATGCCGAAATTGTGGGGCAAATATTCCGGATGACGCCACAGGCTGTGATATCTTTCTTATAAAATCGAGGGCAGGACTTATTTTATCAGATTAATCGGCACAAAGGAGGATCTGGTATACGGAATTTTATTTTTAATACTTGCAATCCTGATTGCAAGCATAAACGCCATGAAAGGCAATGCAGTGAATATTGTGTTTTCCGTTCTTACCTGCATTCTGATGAAAATGCAAACCGTTCACTCAATTAAGCCATTATTGGATACGCCTGCCCGCAAATATGACTTTACTCATGAAGCAGGGTATTTCATACTAACTTACGCTTCCATCCTATTGCTGATTTTTTCCATAATCTCAGCGATTCTGAATCACAAGGCAAAGAAACAGTTCATGCGTTCTTACAGCAGAGATGAAAATGAATGAAAAAAGAGACTATCCCCTCATGGTGACAGTCTCTTTTTTGTATTCTGTTAAAATCTCATCGGAAGTCCTCTGTCTGCCAGATACCGCTTCAGATCCTGAATTTCCAGCTCTTTATAGTGAAACAGCGAAGCCGCAAGGGCTGCATCCGCCTTTCCTTCTGTCAAGGCATCGTAAAAGTGTTCCATCGTACCGGCTCCGCCGGATGCAATAACCGGAACGTTGACATTTTCGGAAATCGTTTTTGTCAATTCAATATCATAGCCCGCCTTGGTTCCGTCGCAGTCCATACTGGTAAGCAGGATTTCTCCGGCTCCGAGCTCCGCTCCCCGGATTGCCCATTCCACGGCATCCATCCCGCAGTCAATCCTGCCGCCGTGCTTATAGATATTCCAACCGGACCCGTCCTTTCTCCGTTTTGCATCAATCGCCAGTACCACACACTGGCTTCCGAATTTATCTGCCGCCTCTGCAATCAGCTCCGGATGATCGATTGCCGCAGAATTGACTGATACCTTGTCCGCCCCTTCCCGCAGGATTGCTCTAAAATCTTCCACACTTCTGATACCGCCGCCCACTGTAAACGGAATAAACACGGTTTCGGCAACACGCCTGACCATGTCCACTACGATATTCCTTTGATCGGAAGATGCGGTTATATCCAGAAATACCAATTCATCCGCGCCTGCCTGATTATAGGCAGCTCCTACCTGAACAGGATCTCCTGCATCCGTCAGATTGACAAAATTGATTCCTTTTACAACTCTTCCGTTTTTTACATCCAGACAGGGAATAATTCTTTTTGTATGCATGATATGCCTCCTGCGTCTTTGATCTATGGTACTATAATTCAATAAAATTCTGCAATATCTTCAGTCCCACCTCGGAACTTTTCTCCGGATGGAACTGGCAGGCAAATATATTTTCCCGCTCAACAGACGCATGAATCTTCGCCGCATAAAAACAGGACGCCGCCACATCCTCTTCATGCTCTGCTTTCAGATAATAGGAATGAACAAAATAAACATAAGGATTTCCGGACAGACCCCGGAATAATTTTGCTTTTGGATTGATTTCAAGAGAATTCCAGCCAATCTGCGGAATCTTAAGGCCCTCTGCATCCGGTATACGAAGGATTTCCCCATCCAGAATACCAAGTCCTGTCACTTTCGGCGATTCCTCACTGGTCTTATATAAGAGCTGCAGTCCCAGGCAGATTCCAAGAAACGGTTTTTTTAAGTCAATAACATCATAAATAACATTTATCAAGCCATATTCCCGCAACTTACGCATCGCATCTCCAAAGTTTCCGACGCCGGGCAGTATAACCTTATCACCGGAAAGAATCCGGTCCCTGTCCCTTGTTATGACAGCCTCCTCCCCCAGATACTGGATTGCCTTTTCTACGCTTTTGATATTGCCGGCATCATAATCAATGATTGAAATCATAGTGAAAACCTCGTTTCCTCTTGTTGTAAATCCCAAACAAATATATCACATATTCCCGGTTTGTACAATCACAAAGTCAGATCAAGATCAAAATAAAATACAACTCCGTCAGGAATATTATATACGCCATAATTCTTATTATGGGCCTGCATGGATGCTGCCACAATGGAAAGTCCGATTCCGCTTCCGCCATATTCCCTGGTTCTTGCCTTATCAATCTTATAGAATTTATCAAATACCTTTGCCATTTCTTCCTGCGGAATGTTCGGTCCCTCATCGGATACAAAGATACGGACATTGCCCGTCAGCTTATGATGCTCATCTGTCATAACCGGTTCCTGATACAGGGCCTTCACCGTCCATACCTTCACTGTTCCGCCGGCGTTGCAGTAATGGATGGCATTGGTCAGATAATTGGTGAATACCTCTTCTATCATAAATTCATCCGCATAGACATGAAGCGGCTCCGTTTCCTGATAGCTTATATGCACACCATTTTGTTCGATCAGTATGGAGGATGCTGCAATTACATTCTGAATCAGGGCATTCATGTCAAAAACTTCCTTATTAATCCGGTTTTCACCGAATTCGATCTCATTTAAGTCAAGCAGCTGCCTGACCAGCTGATTCATCTTGGCGGCTTCATCCACAATGACATCGCAATAGAATTCTTTACTGTCCTCATCTTCAATAATATTATCCTTTAAACCTTCCGCATATCCCTGGATCAGTGCAATCGGTGTTTTTAGCTCATGGGAAACATGGGACAGAAACTCTTTGCGCATCTCATCGATCATCGTTTTTTCATTGATGTCGGACTGTAACCGTTCATTTGCCTGCTGCAGCTCCGTCAGGGTATTCTTCAGCTTAAAGGAAAGGTCGTTCATATACATGGATAGCTCGCCGATCTCATCCTTTGATGTGTATTCTGATTTTGCATCAAAATCCAGCTTGGTCATTCTTTCCGCAACCTTTGTCAGCTTTTTGATCGGTTTTGCAAATATATTACTGAAAAAATACATCAGAATACAACCGATTACCGCAACCACCGACAGGATCATCAGCACAAATTTGACAGTCACGCGGACGGTCGCATCCAGACTGGATACCGATGTCCGGATGATAATAATAAACCCATTATCCAGATATCCGATCAGATCGAAATAACTGAAATCGGTCTCCGTATCCTTCGTAATCTGTATACGGAAATTTTTGTAGTTTTCGACATCCTCCCGTTCAATCCGGGAATCATAGGCATCGATGTCGTTGTTATATTTCAATATATCTGAAATATACTGCAGATTTGCAAAAACCTCTGTATTTTCATTTACGGTGGTATAGATAGCCGAACGGATATCATCCACAATAAATACAACCGCTCCTGCGTCGTTTTTGATTCTGGAATTCAGATTGCCTACATCATAGCTTCCGCGCATGGAAAACTCCTCATTACAGGAACGATAGGTTTCTATAATCTGATTTTTGATTTCATTATAATAATATTTTTTTATGAACATGACCGACAACAGACCGGATAATGCAATCATCAATGCCACAATTGCAATCAGGCTGAATGTAACCTTAGTTCTGATTGAATGTCTCATCCTCTACCTCGAATTTATATCCCATACCCCAGATGGTCTTGATATATTCACCCTTTTCTCCCAGCTTGCTCCTGAGTTTTTTTACATGGGTATCTATGGTTCTCGCATCGCCAAAATAGTCATAATTCCATACATTGTTCAGAATTTTCTCTCTGGACAATGCCACCCCTTTATTTACCATGAAATAGTTCAACAGCTCAAACTCTTTAAAACTCAGATCAACTGTCTGATCATCCACGGTAACAAGATGGGCAGAAAGGTCCATCTTAATTCCTCCGATCTCAATATGGCTGTCCGGCATAACGTCAGAGGTTCGTCTGAGGATTGCTTCCACTCTTGCCACCAGAATCTTCGGACTGAACGGCTTGGTAATATACTCATCAATACCAAGGTCAAAGCCTGTCAGTTCATCCCGCTCATCTGATTTGGCCGTCAGCATAATGATCGGCACCTGAGAAATCTTCCTGATTTCCTTACAGGTTTCATAGCCATCCATCTTCGGCATCATGATATCCAGAATAATCAGGGAAATATCCTTATTTTTCATAAAAATATCCAATGCCTGCTCACCGTCCCCGGCTTCAAATACAATAAAATCTTTCTTCGCCAGAAAATCCTTTACCAGTTTTCTCATTCTGCTTTCATCATCTACCACAAGAATTTTTACGTTATCCATACTGACCTCCAACTTCTATTCGTTTTATCTGCTTAGAACACTATAACAGATACTTATGTAAAAAATGTGAACAATTGCCAAAAGAATAAAAGGGCAGAGAAACATGAGGTCATCATTGTTTTCCACCCTCCTCCAGATACTTCTGATATAAATCCGGCCGGTATTTTTTTGTCCTTTCCACAGACTGCTTCAGCCTCCAGTTTTCAATATTTTTATGGTGTCCGGACAGCAATACATCCGGCACCTGTTTTCCCATAAATGTAACAGGCCTCGTATACTGCGGATATTCCAACAGGTGATTGTGAAAGGTCTCTATTTCCGCACTTTCACCATTGTTCAATACTCCCGGCACCAGACGGGATACGGCATCCACAATTGCCATGGCCGGCAGCTCTCCGCCGGTCAGTACAAAATCCCCAATGGAAACATAGTCATCTACAATCAGCTCCAACACCCGCTCGTCAATGCCCTCATAATGTCCGCATAACAGGACAAGCTCTTCTTCAGCCGCAAATTCTTTTGCAGTTTCCTGACAGAAGATACGGCCCTGCGGAGTCATATAGACAACCTTTGGTTTATGGCCGAGTTTTTCACACAACGACTGATACGCCAGATAGACCGGTTCTGCCTGCATGACCATACCGGCTCCCCCTCCATAGGGATAATCATCTACATGGTTATGTCTATCCTTCGTAAAGTCTCTGATATTGATTGTTTCAATATGGATGAGGCCTGTCTCCATGGCTCTCCCTGTAATACTGGTCTTTAAGCCTTCCATCACCATATCCGGAAACAGAGTTAAAATATAGAAATTCATACTTCCTCCGTATCATAATAGGATATAACCTTCACTTTTTTATGCTCGACGTCAATTTCTTCTATCCATTCTTTTACCACCGGTATCAACAATTCCTTCTTTTTCCCGTTCTCGTTCTTTTCTACTACAAAGACCTGATTGGCCGGAGTTTCCAGGACTTCCGTAATAATCCCTGCAGCATTTCCATGCTGATCACAGACCTCTGCTCCCATAATGTCGCAAAGAAAGAATTCACCCTCCTGCAGCCTGACTGCATGCTCCCTGTCAACCAGTATATCCCACTGCCGGAGCTGTTCGGCCTGTTCAATGGTATGGTATCCCTCAAAGCCCAGAATTACCATCTGATTTAAAAATTTACAGGAAATGCATCTGGCCTGAATCCGTTTATCACCGGAAGACAGATAGCACTCCTTTAGATCTTTGAACCGCATTATATCATCGGTTGTGGGATAGACCTTGACTTCTCCTTTGATACCATGTGGGGCGGTAATCACTCCTACTCTCAAATGTTCTTCCAAAAATGCCTCCTAATTAAACAGGGGAGCATCACACTCCCCTGCGCCTATTCCCGTTATTTTATATCTACAATTACCTTCTTATCACCCTTTGAGGCAGCTGCTTTTACAACTGTACGGATGGATTTTGCAATTCTGCCTTGCTTTCCGATGACCTTTCCCATGTCTTCCGGTGCTACGGTCAGCTCAACTTTTATCATATCATCTTCTTCAGTTTCAACTACAGTAATTTGATCAGGATGATCTACCAGGGATTTTGCAATGATTTCAACTAAATCTTTCATCTGAATACCTCCCAAGTAATTTTATTTTCCAATTCCTGCCTGCTTAAATAACTTTGCAACTGTCTCGGTTGGCTGAGCACCTGTCTGAAGCCATTTTTTTGCAGCTTCTTCATTGATCTTGATCGCACTCGGATCCTGATTTGGATCATAGGTTCCGATTTCCTCAATAAATCTTCCGTCTCTCGGAGATCTGGAATCTGCTACAATTACTCTGTAGAACGGATGCTTCTTATATCCCATTCTTCTTAATCTGATTTTTACTGCCATGTTATCTGTTCCTCCTAAATCATTATTATCTTAAGCCAAAAGGCAATTTAAAACCGCCACGCTTTTTTCCACCCATAAGGCCGCTCATTTGCTTCATCATCTTTTTAGACTGTTCAAATTGCTTTAAGAAACGGTTTACCTCACTGATCTGTACTCCGGCGCCATCCGCAATACGTTTTTTTCTGGACGGAGTAATACTATCCTGAAGGCTCCGCTCTCTCGGAGTCATGGATTGAATAATCGCTTTTGGTGTTTTAGCAGCGTTTTCATCTATTTCAACATTCTTCATCTGACTGGACATGCCCGGCATCATGGAAAGAAGATCCTGTATCCCTCCCATTTTATCAAGCTGCGCCATCTGATCAAGAAAATCATTGAAATCAAAGGATGCTTTCCGGAACTTCTGTTCCATTTCTTTTGCTTTTTCCTCGTCTATGGCATTCTGCGCTTTCTCGATCAGAGATTCCACATCTCCCATCCCGAGAATCCGGCTTGCCATACGATCCGGATAAAAGGGCTCCAAATCCGTTAATTTTTCACCCATTCCTGAGTATAAAATCGGTTTTCCCGTAACTGCTTTAATGGAAAGTGCAGCACCGCCTCTGGTATCGCCATCCAGTTTGGTCAGGATAACGCCGTCAATCCCGATTTTATCATTAAAATTCGTAGCTACATTTACCGCATCCTGACCTGTCATGGAGTCCACCGTCAGAATGGTATATGCCACATCTATATTTTCTTTGATTCCGGCAAGCTCTGCCATCATCTCCTCATCAATATGAAGACGGCCCGCCGTATCCAGAAATACCAGATTGATATTGTTCTTTGCTGCATGGAGCAGGGAAGCCTTCGCAATATCCAACGGCTTGTGGCTGTCCCCCATGGAAAATACGGGAACGCCTACCTTTTCACCATTGATCTGCAGCTGCTTGATTGCTGCCGGACGGTAGACATCACAGGCAACTAACAGCGGCTTTTTCCCTTTATTCTTATACATATATGCAAGCTTTGCAGCAGTCGTTGTCTTACCGGCACCCTGGAGACCACACATCATAATCACCGTAATTTCATTGGATGGACGCAGCTTCAGTTCCGTAATTTCGGAACCCATCAGCTTATCCATCTCTTCTTTTACGATTTTAATTACCATATGGCCGGGATTCAGGCCTTTTAAAACTTCCTCCCCGACTGCCCGTTCACTGACGGCATTGATAAAGGACTTTACCACCTTGAAGTTAACATCCGCCTCTAACAGGGCCCGTTTTACTTCTTTCATGGCTTCCTTTACGTCGTCTTCGGTCAGGACACCCTTGCCTCTTAATTTCTTAAATATATTTTGCAGTTTATCTGACAAACTGTCAAATGCCATGGAATATCTCCCTTCTGTTAAAACGCATCAATAATCGAATCGGATAACCTGACGATTTCTTCTATCTGCATGGTAAGCTTGCGGTCTGAATTCAACTGCTTCATCTCGTCTGCATACCGTTTAATCTGCCTGACCTGCTCCTGCGCCTTCATGAATTTCTCCACCAGCCTGAGCTTTTCCTCGTACTCCTCCAAAATCTTATCACAGCGTTTGATCATATCATAGACGCCCTGTCTGCTGATATTGTTCATACGGGCAATCTCGGAATAAGACAGATCGCGATTGATCACATCCTCATATACCTGCTTCTGGTGCTCGGTCAACAGCTCTCCATAAAAATCGTATAACAGGGATTGTCTGACTATCTTTTCCATTTCATCCACCGCCTGTAAAGTAATTTCCCTTTACCATGTGCCATTCTATAATAGAAATACTACGTTGTCAAGTATTTTTTCTTGCCAAACAAATGTTCGTATTTGTTTGTCTTGTGTTGTCATTTTGAAAAATCAATGCTTTACTAACTTTATTAGTTGTGTCTTGTGTTGTCTGTTTTTGTGTTATTACAACGATTTTACAACATGAATTACAACAGATTTATGATATTTTTATAGTCTGCACCACCTCTTCCTGCTGCCGCTTTTTGTCCTCTGTAAGATGCGTGTATGTGTCCATTGTAACCGCTGTAGACGCATGACCGAGTATCTGACTCACTATCTTAACATCTGCCCCGGCTGAATATGCAAGGCTAGTATAAGTATGGCGTGCCATATGAGGACAAAATTCCTTGATCTGCTCTGCGCCTTTTTCTTTTGCTTCCTCATTATATTTTTCTACAATTCTGTTAATCAGTTTTAAAAAACAAGGTTCACTCCATACATTGCCGATTGTATTTGTAAACAAGAATCCGCTGATCTCTCCCCTCGTATGCCCCGAATCATCGACATATGGCAACTTTGCCTGTGAAGGATGATTTTTCATTTTCAATTTCAGCAATGTACTTTTAACAACACTATTCATCGGAATGTTTCGGACTGATGTTTTACTTTTGGTAGACGCAATCCCCATTGTAAATCCATAATCCGCTTTTCTATATCGGTTCACAGTCTTGTTGATACTGATTGTATTATTTTTAAAATCCACATCATCCCATGTTAAAGCTGCCATTTCTCCTACTCTTACACCAAGATTAAACAAAATGACAAACGCCGGATAACTATAAGAATATTGCTCGTTATTCTTTACATAATCCATAAACAACTTAATATGCCCTTCTTTTATGGCGGTTCTTTTTTTGCTCTCTGTCTGTGGTATCTGTAAATTTTTTGCTGGATTCTTTACGATAACATCATCATCTATCGCACACTCAAAAACAATATTAAGACAACTCTTTAAATTTGCCATTGTGCTATGCTTTTTTCCGTCCTCAATCATTCCATTTATGATTTTCTGGCAATCCGCTTTTGTAATTTTTGTAATAATCTTTTTACCGATTGTTTCCTTGATATATGTGCAATAATATGACTTACGCTATTTATATGGCTGTGATACTATTGATGATATTGATTTTCGCGAGTTTCAATCTTTATATCCTCGTTATAAAGATGACGATATACAACGTCTAAAAAAAGAACTGGATTTATAAAAATGTCGAATTTTTTGAAAATCTATGGTATAATCTCCATGTTGTCCTACCGATACCTGGAAACAGGAGGAGGTGTTCACATGGAGTACATTATAACTTTTTTAGTCGCTGTTGCGGCTGGTGTAGCCTGCCACTACATCATCAAATGGTTAGACAGTGACCGCAAGGACAACTAATAGCCTACTGGGTGCTTTGCCAGTATAAAAGAAAAGAAGAACCCTCGGACTGTACGCTACTACGGTTCAAGGGTTCGTTTCTTTGTCCACATGGAACATTATAACTTTTTTGCCTACTGGCATTATAGCATATGCAATTCCAGATTGCAATATACATTTTTCCCCGGAGGCTCTGCGGCTTGTAGGATTACAATACATGTGTTACAACTAAATATTTAAAAAGACGGAAATACCATTTCTATGTTATACTTTCATC